>DASZLB010000199.1:0-17470 GCA_035552575.1 Solirubrobacteraceae bacterium
GGCCGGTGGGCGCCCGAACAGCGAGACCTCGCCGTCGTCGGGTGCGAGCAGCCCGAGCATCATGTCGATCGTCGTCGACTTGCCCGCGCCGTTCGGCCCGAGCAGCGCGACCGTCTCGCCGATCTCGATCTCGATGTCGACTCCGCGCACCGCCTCGATCGGGCCGTGCGGACCGCGAAAGGACTTGACCAGTCCGCGGAGGCGGATCTCGCGGGCGCCGTCGGCGTCCCGGTCGCTGCGAGAGCCCGGCGTGTCGGCGCTCAGCTGCGTAGTCGCCTCGCCCGCACGTTGCTCATTTACGCGCTTGGCGCGCCGTCTTCAGGCGGTCGACCTTCGAGAGCACGACCTTGCGCATCCGCACCGAGACGGGCGTGACCTCGACGGCCTCGTCCTCGCGCACGAACTCGAGCGCTTCGTCGAGCGTCAGTTTGCGATGCGTGTCCAGGCGCACGAGCACGTCCGAGGTCGACGAGCGCATGTTCGTCAAGTGCTTCTCCTTTACCGGGTTCACGTCGAGATCCTCCGAGCGCGCGTTCTCGCCGATGATCATCCCTTCGTACACCTCCTCGCCGGGCCCGACGAACAGGGCCCCGCGTTCCTGCAGCGTGAACAGCGAGAACGTGACCGTCGAGCCGTTGCGGTCGGCGACGAGCGCGCCCGAGTGACGCGTCAACAGCTCGCCCGCCCACGGCTCCCAGCGGTCGAAGACGTGGTGCATGATCCCTGTGCCGCGCGTCTCCGTGAGGAACTCCGTACGGAAGCCGATCAGCCCGCGAGCGGGTACGAGATAGTCCATCCGCACCCAGCCCGTGCCGTGGTTCGTCATGTGCTCCATGCGTCCTTTGCGCGCAGCGAGCAGCTGCGTGACGGTGCCGACGTGCTCCTCCGGCACGTCGACCGAGAGCAGCTCGACCGGCTCGTGACGTTTGCCGTCGATCTCGCGCTCGACGACGCGCGGCTGGCCGACCGTCAGCTCGAAGCCCTCGCGGCGCATCATCTCGACGAGCACCGCGAGCTGCAGCTCGCCGCGGCCCTGGACCTCGTAGGTGTCCGGACGCTCGGTCTCTTTCACGCGCAGCGAGACGTTGCCGACGAGCTCCTGCTCCAGGCGAGCCTCGATCTGGCGCGCCGTCAGCTTGTCTCCGTCTTTGCCCGCCAGCGGCGAGGTGTTCGCGCCGAGCGTGATCGACATCGCCGGCTCGTCGACCGTGATAACCGGCAGCGGGCGCGGGTCGTCCGGATCGGCGAGCGTCTCGCCGATCGTCACCTCGGCGATCCCCGCGACCGCGATGATCTCCCCCGGACCGGCCTCCGGCGCGTCGACGCGGTCGAGCGCGTCCGTCACGTAGAGCTCCGCGACCGTCGCTTTGCGGATCGTCCCGTCGGCGCGGCACCACGCGATCTGCTGGCCCTTCTTGATCGTCCCGTGGCGCACGCGGCAGATCGCCAGGCGCCCGACGTACGGCGACGCGTCGAGGTTCGTCACGAGCGCCTGCAGCGGGTGCTCCGGGTCATACGTCGGCGCCGGGATGCGCTCGAGCAGCAGGTCGAGCAGCGGCGCGAGCGTGTCTCCCTGCAGCGGCTCTCCGGCCTCGTAGTGCAGCGAGGCGATGCCCGCCTTCGCGTTGCAGTAGACGATCGGGAAGTCGATCTGCTGCTCGTCCGCGTCGAGGTCGAGGAACAGCTCGTACACCTCGTCGACGACCTCCGCGACGCGCGCGTCCGGGCGGTCGACCTTGTTGATCACGAGGATCACCGGCAGCTTCGACTCGAGCGCCTTGCGCAGGACGAAGCGCGTCTGCGGCAGCGGCCCCTCCGATGCGTCGACGAGCAGCAGCACGCCGTCGACCATCGTCAGCCCGCGCTCGACCTCGCCGCCGAAGTCGGCGTGCCCCGGCGTGTCGATGATGTTCAGCTTGACGTCGCGGTAGCGCAGCGAAGTGTTCTTCGCGAGGATCGTGATGCCCTTCTCGCGCTCGAGATCCATCGAGTCCAGCACGCGCGTAGCGACGTCCTGGCCGGCGCGAAACGCGCCCGACTGCCACAGCATCGCGTCGACCAAGGTCGTCTTGCCATGGTCGACGTGCGCGACGATCGCGACGTTGCGGATGTCATCTCTGGGGACGAGCACGGCCGACTAGGCTAGCGGCGCGAGCGCGCAGCCCTCAAACCGGTGCGCGCGCCGAAGCGCACGAGCGCCGCCGGATAGCGCTCGGCGGCGGCCACGGTCTGCTCGAGCGCGGCCGCGAAACGACGGATCTCATCCTCCTCCACGACCAGCGCCGGAAGCGCCTTGATCGTGTTCATGCGGTGTCCTGCGACCTGGCAGAGGATCCGGTGCTCGTGAAACAGCGGCACCGTGATCAACTGCGAGAACAGGCCCGTCTGGCGCCGCTCGACCGTTTCCCACAGTTTCCGTCCCGCGCGTCCGCCGGGCGGCCCGAACTCGATCGCCCAGATCAAGCCGAGCCCGCGGACCTCGCGCACGACCTCGTAGCGCTCGACGAGCGGCTCGGTCAGCTCGAGCAAAAGCGCGCCGAGGCGCTCCGCGCGCGCGAGCAGCGCCTCCTGCTCGAGCACGCGCAGCGTCGCCAGGGCGGCCGCCGCCGCGAGGTCGTTGCCGCCGAACGTCGAGCCGTGGCGCACGGCGCGCTCCATCCCGTCGAACACCGTCTCGAACGCCGCGCGCGAGACGAGCACCGCGCCGATCGGCACGAGCCCGCCCGAGAGCGCCTTCGCGACGCAGACCATGTCCGGCTGAAGGCCCCAGTGCTCGAGCGCGAAGAAGCGCCCCGTGCGGCCGATGCCGGTCTGCACCTCGTCGCAGACGAACAGCGCGCCCGCTTCGTGGCAGAGCTTCTGCGCCTGCTGCAGGTAGTCCGCCGGCGGCAGGTTCACGCCCTTGCCCTGAACCGGCTCGACGATGTACGCCGCGACGTCGCCGCGGGCCAGCTCGCGCTCGAGCGCGTCCGCGTCGCCGAACGGGACCGGATCGCAGCCGGCCAGCAGCGGACCGAAGCCGTCACGGAACTCGGCGTTGCCGTTGAGCGAGAGCGAGCCGAGCGTGAGGCCGTGGAATGCGTGCTCGGCGAACAGCACGCGCGGACGGCCCGTCGCCGCGCGAGCGATCTTGATCGCCGCCTCGACCGCCTCCGTGCCGGAGTTCGCCGGGACCATCGCCGCGACGCTGTCGGGCGCGCGCTGCAGGAGCTGCTCCGCGAGCACGCCGCTGAGCAGCGTCACGCCGAGCTGCGGCAGGTTGCCCGTCTGCGCCGCCATCACCTCGCGCACGGCAGCGAGCGCTTCGGGATGGTTGCGCCCGATCGCAAACACGCCGTAGCCGCCGAACAGGTCGAGATAGCGCTCGCCGTCGGCGTCGATCAGGTGCGCGCCCTCGCCCCCGCGCCAGGACTTGTCGAAGCCGAGCGTGCGCAAGATCCGGCCCATCTGCGGGTTCAGATAGCGGTCGTTGAGCGCCATCTCCTCGCCCGCGCGGCTGCTGAGGATCTCGCCGACCGTCGGCGGCACGGCGTTGTACATCGCCTAAGCGTACGAGAGCCGCGCCCGGCGCCCGGACAGGCGAGCTCTCGCGCCTGTCTCGCCGTTCGACGGCATTCCGATCCGTGATGCCATTCTACGGCTTTGTTCTAGAAATCGGATTTTACGAGGACAAGTGTCTGCCGGACGCAGTTGGTTCTAAAGCGCCCCCACGAAGCGGCCGAAGCGCCCCTCATGGCCCGCACGTCCTGGCTATGCCCGACAGAGCTCGACCGCAGCCGCGTGATCGACGCAAGCGCACGCGTGCGCAACATCCGGATGATCGGCTCCGGCGCGGTCGGCCTCGCGCTGCTGCTGGCCGCGCCGTGGGTCGGCTGGTGGACGCTGATCCTCTTCGCGCTCTCGACGCTGAACTTCCTCAACGTCGAGCGGCGGATCGACAAGAGCGCCCACCCCGAGCGCGTCAGCGCCTTCGCGATCGTCTTCACGATGCTGCTGATCGGCCTCGGCGTCGCGCTCTCGGGCGGCCCGCACAGCGTCGCGCTGCCGTGGATGGTCCTCCCCGCGGCGATGGTCGCGGCGCGGTTTCGCCCGCAGGTCGTGATCGCCGCGCTCGGCCTGACGATCGCGATCACGCTCGCCGCGACGCTCGGCACGCATCCGAACTGGACGATCGACGATCCGGCGCTGCTCGTCGCCACGCTCGCGCTGCTCGCCGGCGTCGTCTCGATCGTCTGGGCGCTGCAGTCGGCCGAGCTGCATCACCGCGACGAGGCGATCGTCGACCCGCTGACGGGCCTGTTCAACCGCAACGCGCTGATCCCGCGCTTCTCCGAGCTGAGCCACCAGGCACGGCTGACCGGCCAGCCCGTCTGCCTGCTGCTGTGCGACATCGACAACTTCAAGGCGATCAACGACGCCTACGGGCACGATCGCGGCGACGCGGTTCTGTGCGACGTCGCCTACGAGCTGCGCAAGCAGCTGCACTCCTTCGAGCTCGTCTACCGCCTCGGCGGCGAGGAGTTCCTCGTCGTGCTGCCCGGCGTCGGCAGCGACGTCGGCCGCGAGGTCGCCGAGCGGCTGCGCCGCGCCGTCGAGCGGATCCGCCCCGCGCGAGTCGCAATCACACTGTCGATCGGCGTCAGCTCCGCGCACGGCGCAGACGTGCAGTACGACGCGCTGTTCAAGCTCGCCGACCAGGCGCTGTACGAGGCCAAGCACGCCGGGCGCAACCGCGTAGTCGCCGCCGGAGCGCGCGATCTCGCTGCCGCGGCCGATCGCGCCAGCGAGCCGGCCGAGCCCGCCGCCCGCCACTCCTGCGCGGACGCCGTAGCCGCCGGCGTCACTCTCGGCGCGGGCGCCTGACGCGCGACGCCCCCCGGCCGGTGAACGGCCGAGGGGCGCCTGCTCCTACGTACTGCGTCCTGCGTCAGCGGTGCTTCACTCGCTTACTTTTCGCCGACGTTGCAGTCGTACGGCTTGTAGAACGAGCTGCCCGTCAGACAGCGGAACATGCTCTGGTTCGTCTGGCTCGGCGACCCGTTGAACCCCGGGTTCGGCGAGCTTTTCATGAATTCCGGACCGAGCTGACGCGCTTTCAGACCTTCTTCGAGCGCGAAGCCGTCGTCCAGGAGCTGAGCCTCGCTGTAGGCCGTGCCGATGAAGTCGACCCCGATCGGGTCGGCTCCTGTCGAGCTGTTCTCGGCAGCGAATCCAGCCGGAACCGTCAGCACCGGGTAACCGGCGCGGTCGGCGATGCCGACGAGTGCGCTTCCACTCGGCACCATCAGGCCGGCGTAATCGTCGCCGGGTTCACTCGGTGTGCCGTTGTCGACGATGCTGTCGATCACGGCACGGTCTTCGCTCTGGCCTTTGCTGAGGTTTTCTTCGTAGGTTGCCGTGGTTGTCGGGTTTGTCGTTTCGGTCGCCTCCGCCGCGAGCAGCCCGCTCTGCTGGAATTTCAGGCCCTCCGCCGCGTTGGCGCTGTTGTATTCGATGACCTGCTGCAGCGATTTCGCCGTGCCTTCCGGTGAAGCCGACAGGTAGCTGTCGAGGTCACGGTGGAATTCATACGGCAACACGCTCGGTGCTTTCGTCGCCGCGCCGGGCGTCACGACGGTCGTCGTCGCGCCAAGCGTTCCGAGCTCGCTGACTGCTGTCGGGTACGGAACGGTCGTGCTCGACACGACCGCGATCTTCTTGCCGCTCAACGCAGTGGCCGAAAGGCCCGCTGTGTAGTCGGGCAGCGTGCTCGGCTGCCCGGCGGTCGCCGGGTCGCTCGGGTCCGGGCCGGCGAGCACGTTCAGCGCCATCGCCACATCGCTGACCGTCTGGCCGATCGGGCCGGGCGAGTCCATCGACTTCGCCAACGGCATCTCGCCCGTGCGGCTGACGAGACCGACCGTCGGCTTCAGGGCGACGACGCCCGCGTTACCGGCGGGTGCGATCAGCTGCGCCCCGCTTTCGGTCGTCGTCTCGCTGCCGACCGTCAGCGGCGCCAAGCCGCCGGCCACGGCATCCGCCGCGCCCGCCGAGGATCCGCCGGGCGACTTGTTCGTGTCGTTCGGCAGCAGCACCTGAGCACCCAGCGAGGAGTAGCCCTGCGCCATGTTCGGGTCGAAGTCACCACCGAGCTCGGTGATGTTCGTGTCGCCGAGCACGATCGCACCGGCCGCCTTCAGCTTGGCGACGAGCGTCGCGTCGGCTTTCGGCAGGTTGTCCTGCAGTGCGATCGAGCCGCCGCTCGTCGGGAAGCCGGTCGCGTCGATCGAGTCGTTGATCAGCACCGGCATGCCGACGAGCGACCCTGCGGCCGGTTTGCCTTTCTTGCGGCTTTTGTCGATCGCCGTCGCTTCCGCCACGGCGTTCGGGTTGATGTTGCGCACGGCCTGCAGCGCCGGGCCGTTCGAGTTGGTCAGCGCGATCCGGTACAGCTCCGCCTGGACCAGTTCTTTGGCGCTGAGCGTGCCTTCGCCCATCATCGTCTCGAGCGTTTTCGCGGAGGTCGTTTCGAGCGAGAACGGCAGCACCGTTTTCGTCGTGCCTTTCGTTTCTTTGACGATCGACACGTAGTCGGGGTTGCAGTGACCGCGGCTTGCGAACGGCTCAGCCGGGGTCGTCCGTGCACAGCGGTACTCGGCCGGGTCTACTTCGGCCGGCGCTTTGTGCAGTTTCGTGGCTTGTTCGACGACGTACGCCACGCCGAGCAGGTTCATCTCGTCGTACGCGCCGCCGTTGATGTTGACGTTCTGCGAGCGACGCAACGTCGCGGTGTAGCCCATCGGAACGGTGATCTCCGGATCGCCCGCCTGCGGCCCGCTCGGGACCGAGCCGACGACGGCGATCACAGGACCGCCACCACCGCTTGGTTCGTTCATCATCTTTTCGATCGCCGCGTGGAAAGCCGTCTTCCGTTTCGGCAGGATTTCTTCATAGGCTTTCTGGTTGGGGCCGCCCGGGGTGTCTTCGGCTTCGGACTCGGACTTGTGCTGGGAGTTGCCGAACTTCAGCGCCTCCTGCGGGTCCGTTTCGTCGACCTGAACCTCCTGGACGAGGCTTTTGACCGGCGCGGCCGCGCCGAGTCCTTTGTAGTACTCGTCGATCGTCGCGTGTTCCTCGTATTTGGCCGGCAGCGACGGAATCGTCCCGACCGACGTCGAGGCGTCCGGGACCATGATCGCGCCGGCTGCTTCGAGTGCGGCGACCGCTTTGAGGATCGGTTCGCTCGTTCCGTTGAACCCGATCCGCTTGCCTTTGACGTATTCCGTCGTGAGTGCCGCTTTGTATTCCGGCAGCGTCGTGAACGGCGCCGGCTGGATGTCTTCGTTTTTGAGGAAGTTCGGTCCCATCATCGGTTCGTACTCGGCGTTGGCCACCGGATCGGTGCCCGTCACCTCGGCGATCGATTCGAGCGTCGTCGCAGCGTCAGCGACGGTCTTGACGATCGGACCGGCCGTGTCCTGCGAGGCGTCGATCGGCGCGATCCCGTAGCCGGGCACGAGGCCCAGCGTCGGGCGCAGCCCGACGACGTTCTCGGCCGTCGACGGGCTGATGATCGAGCCCGAGGTTTCGGTGCCGATCGTCAGCGTCGAGAGGCCGGCCGCGGCGGCTGCGCCGGAACCCGAGGACGATCCGCTCGGCCCTGCCGCAGTGTCGTTGGCGTTCAGCACCTGACCGGTCAGGTTGCCGAAGCCCGACGGCTGGCTGCCGAAGCTGTTGGCCCACTCGGACAGGCCGACCTTGCCGAGGACGATCACGCCGTGGGCGCGAAGCTCCTTCGCCACGCCGGAGTCCTGTTCAGGGAAAGATTCCCGCAGCGCCCAGTCTCCCGCGGAGGTGTACATCGGCTTGGCGTCGATGATGTCCTTCAGCAGGATCGGCACGCCGGCGTCGGGGCCGAGCGGGCTCTTGCCCTTCTTGCGCAAGCCGTCTGCCTTCTTGGCTTCTTCGAGCACGTTCGGATTGAGTTGCGTCACGATGTTCAGTCCGGGCCCGGACTTATTGATCGCTTCGATCCGCGCCAGGTAGGCCTTGACCAGTTCGACCGACGTGATTTCGCCGGTTTCGAGCATTTTCTCCGCTTCGGTGGCGGTCAGCGTTTCGAGGTTCAGCGTCGGTGCCGCCTGCGCCGACGAGACGTAGTTGGCCAGCCCGAACGAGACGAGCAATCCGAGCGCGACGAGCGCACTGGCCAATAGCCTGCGGGGTGAGAAAGCGATCACGTGTTGTCCTTCCGTGGGATCGTTTTGGGGATTGGAGCAGCGACCAGCTCACCCGTGGGCGGGCAGCTCGGCTCTTGCTCCTCTGGGTTGCCGAAGCGAACATGCGGGCACGAGGCCTGCATCCCTCCACTCGACAGTGCCGCCTACGCTTTCACCCGCCGTCGCGGCGTCGCATAGCTCGTTGTCCAGGATTTCAGCGGCACGCTTGGATACATGTCCAAGCCCGTGTTTCATATGTCAAGATCGCGTCACGCCGTCCGAAGAAGTGGACCTCGAAGGCCGGCGAAGCTCGACCGGCGGCCGATCGAGCGGGCCGATCCCTACCGGCGCGCCAGCGCGCGCTCGTAGACGGCGAGCATCGCCGCGGCATGGTCCTTCGCTCCGAACGCCTCCGCAATCCGCGCACGTCCTGCTCGCCCGAGCGCGCGACCCTGCGCCGGGCCGCCGATCACGCGGCGTACGCCCTGCGCCCACGCCGCAGGCTCGCGGGGAGGCACGAGGTAGCCGTCGATCCCCTCCGTGACGAGCTCCGGCGGTCCGCCGACGCTCGTCGCGAGCACCGGCACTTCAAGCGCCATCGCCTCGAGCAGCGCCCGGCCGAACGGCTCCTCGTGCGACGGCAGCAGCAGGACGTCGAGCGCGGCGATCAGCTGTGCGACATCCTCGCGCTCGCCGAGCAGGCTGACCCGGTCCTCGAGCCCGGCCTCGGCGATCAGCCGGTGCAGCCGCGATACGTATGCCTCGTTGTCGAAGCGCGTCGCGCGCGCGACGAACTTCGCCTCGCCGATCAGCAGCAGGTGCGCGTCGAGATCCTGCTCGCGCAGCAAGCGCAGCGCTTCGATCGCCGTGTCCTGCCCCTTCCACGGGCTCAGCTGCGCGACGACGCCGAGCAGCACCTGGCGCGTGCCCGCGATGCCGAGCGCCGCACGCGCGCCCGCACGGTCGATCAGCGCCGGGTCGAACTCGGCGAGGTCGATCGCCGGATGCACGACCTCGACCCGCGCCGCCGGCGCCGCGCGCTTGACCGTCCCTGCCGTGTAGCGCGAGTTCGCGACGATCGTCCTCGCGCCGGCCGCGATCGTGCGCATCGTCGCCGTCGTCAGCACGCCCGGCGGCAGGCAGTCGCGCACGTGGACGACGCTCGCCGCCGGCGAGACGCGCGCGAACGCGAGCTCGAGGCCGGCACGGATCGAGTTCGCGTGGACGACGTCTGCACCGTGGCGGCTCGCGGCGCGGTGCAGCTGCAGCGCGGCCGCGCCCATCTCCGCCAGCGCGCGCGGCGTGTGCAGCGGGTGCAGGCGCAGGCTTCCGGCCGTCTCGGCGATCGGCGTCGTCGCGATCCCGAGCCGCTCGACCGCTTCGGAGAGGCGTCCGCGCGGCGAGGCGACGAGCGGCTCGACCTCCGGCGGGAGCGCCGCGAGCAGCGCGAGCAGCGAGCGCTCCGCGCCGCTGACGGCCGCCGTGTGGTTGACGTACATGACCCTCATAGACGCATCGTCGCTCAGATCAGCCCTCGAGCGCTTCCGAGCGCTCGAGCCACGACAGCTCGAGCTGCTCGCGCTGCTCGACGGCGCGCGCGAGCTCGTCCTGCAGCTCGGCGAGCCGAGCGTGGTCGGTCGCGACCGCGGCCATCTGCTCGTGCAGCTCGGCCTCGCGCGCGGCGAGCCGCTCGATCGTCGCTTCGAGCTTCTTCAGCTCGCGCGCGGAGCGCTGCGCCTGCTTGCGCTCCTCGCGTACTCGCGTGCCCGCAGGCAGGGTCTCGGCGCCGTCCTGCGCGGCCGGCGGACGAGGCCGGAGCGCCGTAGCCGCGCCCGCGCCCGCCTGCGCCTCGCGGCGTTGCTCGACGTACTGCTCGATCCCGCCCGGCAGGTGGCGAATCGCTCCTTCGCCGGTGAGCGCGTAGACGTCGTCGCAGACGCGCTCGACGAAGTAGCGGTCGTGGCTGACGACGACGAGCGTGCCCGGCCAGCCGTCGAGCAGGTCCTCGAGCGCCGTGAGCGTGTCGATGTCGAGATCGTTCGTCGGCTCGTCGAGCAGCAGCACGTTCGGCTCGCCCATCAGCAGCCGCATCAGGCCCAGGCGCCGGCGCTCGCCGCCGGAGAGGTCGCCGACGAGCGTGCGTGCCTTCTCGCCGCGGAAGCCGAAGCGCTCGCAGAGCATCGCCGCCGTGATCTCCTCGCCGCTGCTGAGCGTCGCGTTGCCGCGGACTTCTTCGAGCGACTCGAGCACGCGCCGGTCCTCGGGGATCTCGACGGTCTCCTGCGAGAGATGCGCGACGCGCACGGTAGCGCCGCGCTCGATGCGCCCGCCGCTCGGCTCGAGCTCGCCCGCGAGCAGCCGCACGAGCGAGGTCTTGCCGGAGCCGTTGACGCCGACGATCGCGACGCGGTCGCCCGGGCCGAGACGCCACGTCAGCTCGTGCAGCACCTCTCTGGAGCCGAGCGCGAGCGAGACGTCGACGGCCTCGAGCACCTTGCTGCCGAGGCGTGAGGTCGCAAAGCGCAGCAGCTCGGCGCGGTCGCGCGCCTGCGGCTCGTCGGCGATCAGCGCGTTGGCCGCGTCGATCCGGAACTTCGGCTTGCTCGTGCGCGCCGGCGGCCCGCGCCGCAGCCACGCGAGCTCCTTGCGCAAGAGCTGCCGGCGACGGCTCGCGCGCGAGGCCTCCTGGCGGTCGCGCTCGGCGCGCGCGAGCACGTACGCGGCGTAGCCGCCGTCGTACTGGTGGACGTCGCCGTCGGCGACCTCCCACGTCGACGTGCAGACGGCGTCGAGGAACCAGCGGTCGTGCGTGACGACGAGCATCGAGCCGCGCCGCGCCGCGAGGTGGCGCGCGAGCCAGTCGACGCCTTCGACGTCGAGGTGGTTCGTCGGCTCGTCGAGCAGCAGCAGCTCCGGCGCGTCGAGCAGCAGCCGCGCGAGCGCCACGCGGCGGCGCTCGCCGCCCGACAGCCCCGCGATCGGCGTGTCGATCCCGGCCGCGAACAGCCGCAGCTCGACGCCGCCCATCAGACCGTCGAGCACGTCTCTGAAAGCGCTGTCGCCGGCCCATTCGTGATCGGCGCGACCGCCGACGAGCACCTGGCGGATCGTCCGCGTCTCGTCGAGCTCGTCGCGCTGGCCGAGCAGCGCCACGTCGACGTCGCCGGCGCGCGTCAGCGTGCCCGCGTCGGGCAGCTCGACGCCCGCGACCAGCGCCAGCAGCGTCGACTTGCCTCCGCCGTTCTGCCCGACGACGCCGATCCGCTCGCCCGCGGAGACGCCGAGCGTGATCTCTGCGAGGACCTCGCGGCTGCCGTAGGACTTGGCTACGGACTTGAGGTTGAGCAGGTTGCGCGCAGTCGGCATGCATCGCCATCCTCGCGGATCGCCGGCCGGAGCTCGTGGGAACGCGGTTGCGCGAGAGCCGGCACCGGCGGCGGGCGCGTGCGCAGGGGGAGAAGATCTACCGGCACCATCCCGGCCGAGCGAGAGGAAGAGGAGTGGGCCTCCCGTCGGTGCGACCCGTCCGAGTCGCGGGGATGGTGCCGGCCTGACGGCTCTCCCCGAGGGTGGGCGGGGTGGCAGGAGTCCTGCGCGCCGGCAGTTGTGGAGCAGGACGCAAGCTATCAAAAAAATAAGCTTTGCTGCTGGTTTATGCAAGAATCCCCTCCCGGCCCCCACCGCCACGGCTCCAGCGATCCGGACGCCTCCTCCGCACGCTCCACAATGCTCGATATCTCCGACCGCTCCGCCGCACTCGAACCAAAGCAGGACCGCAGCCGCGCGACGCGCGAGCGCTTGCTCGACGCAGCCGTCGAGGAGCTGCTCGAGCGTGGCATCGCCGGCTTGACCGCGCACGGCGTCGCCCAGCGCGCCGGCGTCTCACGCGGCGCGCAGCAGAACCACTTCCCGCAGAAGACGACGCTCGTCGCCGAGGCCGTTCGCCATCTCGGCAGGCTGCAGACGACCGAGCTGCGCGACGTGCTGAACGACACGCCGCGCGGGCGCGCGCGGATCACCGCGGCGCTCGACGTGATCTTCGAGCAGTACAGCGGCGGGCGCTTCGCCGCGATCCTCGAACTGTCGCTCGCCGCGCGCAAAGACCCGCTGCTGCGCGACGTGATCGCCGCCGAGGAGCGCGCGATCGCCCAGGAGATGAACGTCGTCGCAGCCGACATCTTCGGTGCCGAGCGGGCCGCTACCCGCGCCTACGCCGAGCGCTGGATGACCGCGATGAGCGCGATCCGCGGCCTCGCGCTGCTGAAGCTGCTGGGGCACAGCGCGACTACCGTCGACCGCCAGTGGCGCGCGACGCGTCGCGACGTGATCGCGCTGCTGAGCGAGCAGCGCTGAGGGACCGCCGGCCCGCGCCGCTCAGCGCGGTGGCGCTTGGACGAGCGCGCCGCTCTGCAGCATTCGCTCGAGCTGCGGCAGCTCGAGCGGCCACGAGCGCACGATCTCCAGCGTGTCCGCGCCGGCCGCATGAGTGCCGTGCTCGACCGCTCCCGGCGTGCGGCTGAAGCGCGGCGCCGGCGCCGGCTCGCTGCGGCCGTCGACCTCGAGGAATCCGCCGCGCGCGGCGACGTGCTCGTGCGAGCCGGCCTCGTCGAGCGCCAGCACCGGCGAGACACACGCGTCCGTCCCGGCGAACGCCGCCGTCCACTGCTCGCGCGTGCGCGTCGCGAACGCAGCCGCGAGCAGCCCGCGCAGACGCGGCCAGGATGCACGATCGTCCTGTGCGGCCGGATCGAAGTCGAGCCCCAGTCGTTCGATCAGCGCGGCGAAGAAATGCGGCTCGATCGCGCCGACCGCCACGTGGCGCCCGTCGGCCGTTTCGTAGGTGTCGTAGTACGGCGCGCCGCCGTCGAGCAGGTTCGCCGAGCGCTGCTGCGGCAGCCAGCGCCCTTCTGACGCGAGCTGGTGGATCAGCGTCGCAAGCAGCGACGAGCCGTCGACCATCGCCGCATCGACGATCTGTCCACGACCCGAGGTCTCGCGCTCGTAGAGCGCCATCAGCACGCCGACGAGCAGCAGCATCCCGCCGCCGCCGAAGTCGCCGACGACGTTTAGCGGGACGATCGGCGACTCCGCGCGGCCGATCGCGCCGAGAACGCCCGACAGCGAGATGTAGTTGATGTCGTGCCCGACCTCGCGGGCGAGCGGCCCGTCCTGACCCCAGCCGGTCATTCGCCCGTAGATCAAGCGCGCGTTGCGCCGCTCGCAGTCCTCCGGGCCGAGCCCGAGGCGCTCCATCGCGCCCGGACGCAGACCCTCGATCAGCACGTCCGCGCGCTCGGCCATTTTGAGCACCAGCTCGCGCCCGTCCGCCTGCTTGCAGTCGACCGCGATCGAGCGGCGCCCGCGACCCATGTGCGGGCGCGCGCCGGCCGGCGTCCCGACGTCGCTCGCGCGGTCGACGCGGACAACCTCCGCGCCCATGTCCGCGAGCACCATCGCCGCGAACGGCGCCGGTCCGATTGCCGCCATCTCCAGCACACGCAGCCCCGCCAGCGGGCCTCGCGACGGCTCGCTCATGGCGCCGGCTCGTCGCCGACGGTGTCGCCCGGGGCGGAACGCTCGCTCACGACGGAGCGCTCGCTGCCGACGCGAGCGCCCGCGCGCGCTCGCGCAGCGCACGGCGCGCGATCGCCCACTTGTGCGTCTCCGTCGGGCCGTCGTAGATGCGAAACGGGCGCACCTCGGCGAGGTAGCGCGCCAGCGGCGTGTCGCCGGAGACCCCGAGGCTGCCGCAGATCTGCACGGCGCGGTCGACGACCCGGTCGACCGCCTCGCCGACGTGCGCCTTCGCGATCGAGGACTCCTGGCGGGCCGGCTCGCCGCGGTCGAGCGCCCACGCGCAGCGCCAGATCAACAGGCGGCTCGTCTCGATGTCGATCACCGAGTCGGCGAGGAGCTGCTGCACCATGCCGAGCTCGCCGAGGCGCGAGCCGAACGCCTCGCGCTGCTGCGCGCGCTCGAGCGCGATGTCGAGCGCGCGGCGGGCGAGGCCGAGCCAGCGCATGCAGTGCGTCAGACGCGCCGGCGCGAGGCGCACCTGCGCGTAGCGGTAGCCCTCGCCGACCTCGCCCAGCACCGCCTCCTCGCCGACGACGCAGTCCTCGAAGACGACTTCCGCGTGGCCGCCCGGGAAGCTGCGGTCGATCGCCTCGACGGTGCGCTCGACGCGCATCCCCGGCGCGCCCGCCTCGACGATCAGCATCGTCGCGCCCTGCCCGCGCTCGATCGCCTCGGCCGTGCGCGCCATGCAGATCGTGAACGCCGCGCCGACGGCGCCCGTGATGAACCACTTGCGCCCGGAGATCGACCAGCCGCCGTCGACCTTCCGCGCCCGTGTCGCGAGCATGTCCGGGTCCGAGCCGGCGCCGGGCGCGGGCTCGGTCATCGCAAAGCACGAGCGCACCTCGCCGCGCGCGAGCGGCTCGAGATAGCGCTCGCGCTGATCCGGGCGAGCGATCCGCGCGAGCAGGTTCATGTTCCCCTCGTCCGGCGCCGCGCAGTTCAGCGCCTGCGGCCCGAGCAGGCTGTAGCCGGCCTCCTCGAAGATCACCGCCTGCCCGCGGTGGTCGAGCCCGAGCCCGCCGAGCTCGCGCGCGACGTGCGGCGCGAACAGCCCGGCCTCGCGCGCGGCGCGCTGCAGCTCCGCGCGCAGGTCGTCGTCGAGGCCGTGCTCGGAGCGATCGCGCGACTCCGCCGGGATCGCCGTCTCGCCGACGAAGCTCGCGACCCGCTCGCGCAGCCGCGCGAGCTCCGCGTCGGGCTCGAAGTCGATCACGCGATCACCGTGCCATCCAACCACCGTCGACGAACAGCGTCGTGCCTGTGACGTAGCTCGACGCGGGCGCCGCGAGGAACAGCACCGAAGCGACGATCTCCTCGGCCGCGCCGAAGCGCTTCATCGGGATGCGCGCCAGCAGCTCCTCGCGCCAGCGCGCGTGGTTGAGCAGGTCGACGGTCATGTCCGTGACGACGTAGCCCGGCGCGACCGCATTGACGCGCACGCCCTTCGCCGCCCACTCGAGCGCCAGTGAGCGGGTCATCATCTCCAGGCCACCCTTGCTCGCCGAGTACGCGACGAGCCGCTCCTGGCCGACGTGCCCGTGCACCGAGGAGACGTTGACGACGCTGGCGCTCGCGGAGGACTCGAGCAGCGCGAGGGCAGCCCTGCAGCAGTGGAACGGCGCCGTCAGGTTGACGTCGAGCACGCGCTGCCAGTCCTCGTCGGCGACGAGCTCCGAGCGCGTGAAGTCGGGGCTGATGCCCGCGTTGTTGACGAGCACGTCGAGGCGGCCCCACTCGCGCTCGGCCAGCGCGATCGCCTCGGCGACGTGCGAGGTGTCGGTCACCGAGCCGGCGAGCGCGTGCGCGTTGCCGCCCGAGTCGCGGATCGCCTGGGCGATCTCGCGCAACGGCGCCTCGCTGCGCGCGGTGAGCAGGACCTCCGCGCCTGCGCCCGCGAGCGCGAACGCGATCGCGCGACCGAGACCGCGGCTCGCGCCCGTGACCCACGCCACGCGCCCGTCCAAGCGCAGGCTCGGCGGATCTGCAAGCAGCAGGACCGCGTCGCCTTCGACGACGCCGCTCACGTCGGGGTCACCCGCGCGCGAGCGCGCGGTTCACTCCGCGCGCGCATCGCGCGCCTAGACGACCGTGTCCGAGCTCGCCTCGGCGGAGGCGAGCGCCCTGGGAACCTTGCGCTTCGCGTCGAACTGCCAGCCCGGCGGATGCAGCAGCGTCTCGCTGTGCACCGGAGGCTTCTCGCCGGCCCGATAGAAGCGGCCGTCGAGCGGCCAGCGGTAGCCCTCGAGCTCGTCGCTGCCCTTGCCGAGGATCTCGCCCGTCTGCTCGAAGTGCTCGGTCACGCGATCGAGGCCGTAGCGCTGCACCGGGCACGTCTTCATGCAGATCGCGCAGCCCTCGACTTTCGCCACGACCGGGAAGCAGCGCTCGGTCTTGATCTTGATCTTCGTCACGCCGCGGTGCTCTTCGCGGCGCACCGGGATCGCCCCGACCGGGCAGCGCCTGGCGCAGACCTGACAGGAATCGCAGATCTTGTGCACGCCGAAGTCCTTCGGCTGGTCGTGCGCCAGCTCCGCGTCGGTCGTGATCAGCGCGATGCGCACGCGCGAGCCGGCCTGCGGCGTCAGCAGCTGGCCGTTGAGGCCGAGCTGGCCAAGGCCCGCCTGCACGGCGTAGTGGATCACGATCCCCTCGCCGAGCGGCCCGTGCGGCTGCGCCTTGACGCCGAGCCGCTGCGCGAAGCGCGCAAGCGCCGCCGAGCGCTCGACGAGCTCCGCGTAGGCGTAGAACGCGGCGCGCTCCGCCGTCGCGCTCGGAGCCGTCTGCGACTTCTCGAAGTCCTGCTCGTACAGGCAGACGATCACGCTGCCCTGGTTGTGGCGCGAGGCGAACTCCGCCCACGCGTACTTCTCGTCGTACGGCGCGAAGCCGACCGCGCTGAGGCCGAGACGACGCGCCTCCTCGCGAATCTCGAGCGAGAGCGCCTCGGGGCTCGGCGGCGCCGGGCGTTGCTCGACCGGCGCGCCGCGCGGCTTTTTGTTCGCGCGCCGCGCTTCGCGCAAGCTCGCGATCGCGCGCATGTAGCGTGGCGCCGTCGGCAGCAGGTACTCCCAGCCGTGGTCGAGCATGTAGCTGGCCGCCTCGTCGTGGACCTGGAAGAACGCGTGCAGCGGCGCATCCGCGAAAGCCTCTCGTTCGGCCTCGGGATCACGCCAGATCCCCTCGACCGTGCGCAGCTCCTCCGGAGCATCCGCTTGCGGTTTTGCCCAGACGTGCGGGCGGTGGTGGCGACGCAGCGCCGGCGGGACGACCGGGACGCGCGTGACCCAGCTCAGCCGTTCGATGTCCCACAGTCCGGCAAACAGCCGATGGCCCACCGATCGCAGCTTCGACTCGACCCAGTGGCGAACGCTTTGAGCTGGAGTTATCTCGCCTCGTGACATCGCGTACCGACCATACGGTACACCATCTTTATGTGCCCGAAAAACGGCTAGGACCGTAGTCCTCAGGCGCGTCGAGAGGCTCATCTCAGGCGACCTGCCCAACGTCGATCCAGGCCTCGGCCTCGCGGTCCCACGTCGATCCCGGCAGTGCGGCGAGTGCCGGTCGTTGGATCTTCTCGGTGGCGTTGCGCGGCATCCGCTCGATGAACTGCACGTAGCGCGGGACCTTGAAGCTCGACAGCGCCGCCGCGCACCAGTCGAGCAGCTCGACCGCCTCGAGCTCGGCTCCGG
>DASZLB010000200.1:0-8243 GCA_035552575.1 Solirubrobacteraceae bacterium
AGTCACCGCGATCGAACGTCAACTGCTCAACAGGGGGACTCACGCCGCCTCCTCCTCGTAGCGCCGGACGCCCCGATTCTACCAGCGCGCGGGGCCGCGATGGAGCGCTTCTGGAGAGGCTCGAAGGCGGGCGTCGCTGGCCGGCCTGGGCTCATTCGAGCGCCGCGCAGGCGCTCCACAGCGCCTCTTCGGCATACAGCTCCGGCACGCCCGCGACTTGCACGGCAAACAGCGTCAGCAAGCGCGTGCGCTCGCTCGGCGCGCGATCGGCGGCGAGCTCGCCGAACAGCACCGCGAGCGGCGCGGAGGCGTCGGCGACGACGAGCCGCCCGCTCGGCAGCTCGGGCGCCTGCGCGCCGCGGCCGAGCCGCTCGCCGGGCGCGCTCGCGCGAATGCCGAGCGGGCCGTCGAGTGTCTCGGAGTCGAGCGCCCAGACGGGCACGTTCGTGTCGAGCAGCGCGATCAGCAGGACGTCGTCGATCAGGTTGCGCGAGAGAAAGCCGCCCTTGACCATCCGCTCGAGCACGGCCGCCTCGATCGGCGTGCGCACGAGCTCCGGGTCGAGGCCGATGTGGCGAAAGAAGACGCGATACGCGGAGGGCACCGGCTCGCGCCGCACGGCGACGGCCGTCGCGCCGCGGAAGCGGTTGGACTTCTCGCGCAGGCGCTCGAGCACGTCGGCGGGCGAGCGTCCGGTGAGCGAGCCCTTGCGTGCCGTCTCGACACGCGTGCTCAGTAGCCGCAGGCCGGGGAGCTCCTGCTCGACCTCGCGTGCGCACCAGCCGAGCGCCGGCTGCGGCGGCGGGCTCACTTGGCGGGCGGCCGCCAGCCGCGGGCGCGCGAGGCGCCGACGAGCGCGGCGAGCCTGCCGCGCAGCGCCGCGAGCGACGGGCGCTTGATCAGCGCGGCGCTCTGGACTTCGCCGCCGGGGTAGGCGAACGTGACCTGCGGGCACGTCCCGACCTTGTAGAGCGCCGCGAGCGCGCCGTCGCTGTCGAGCCCGACGGGCATCCGCAGGCCGCGGCTGCGGATCAGGCGGCGCACCTGCGAGCGCCCGCCCTTGATCGCGACCGCGGCAAAGCGCACGCCGGGGAACGAGGAGGAGAGCCGCTGCTCGTCGCCGAGCACGTCCGCGCACGAGCCGCCGTCGACGAACAGCGTCAGCACGACGGGCGCGCCTTCGTAGAGCTCGCAGATGTTGAGGATCTGCGATCCGCGCTCCTGGCAGGCGGCGACGCGTCCGGCGGCGCCGTCGTTGGCATGCGTCGCCGTGTCGGCGTCGCCGTCGAGCGTGCCGAGCGCGAGGGGCACGGCGAACGGCGCCAGCCGTTCGCCGGGCGCGAGTCCCTTCACGCCGTTCGGCTTCGTCACGATCGTGTTGATCGTGATCAGCACGAGGATCAGGATCACGAGCAGCCCGACGTAGCCGCCGTAGCGCGGCGTCGCTCGCTTTGGCGCGTCCTGCTCAGACGGGCTCATGGATGCGCTCGCCCGAGAGCCGCTCGGCCACCGTCGCCGACTCGCCGTCGCGGCGAGAATCCTCGATGGCCCCGCCATACAGCACGAGCGCCGCCGGCAGCGCGACGAGCACGCCCAGCAGCGAGACGGTCAGGTCGATCAGCGTGACGATGCCGAAGTCGCGCAGCATCCTGATGTCCGACAGCGCGAGCACGCCGAAGCCGGCGATCGCGGTGACTCCCGATGCGGCGACGGCGGCTCCGGTGCGCCGGTAGGCGCGGCGCAGCGCCTCGACGGCGTCGTAGCCGGCGAGACGCTCCTGACGATGGCGCTCGCAGAGCAGCACGCTGAACTCGGTCGAGATCGCGATCACGAGCGCGCCGAGCGTGACCGACATCGGGTTCAGCGGCACGCGCGTGGCGAACAGGATCAGCGCCGACCAGCCGCTTGCGAGCGCGATCGGCACGAGCGGGACGAGCGCGCGGCGGCGGTCGCCGCGGAAGGCGAGCAGCAGGATCAGCGCGACGACGGCGAGGCTCGCGAGCAGCGTCTCGACGCGGCGCAGCGGCGAGGCGACGGCCGTGCCCGATTGGGCGGCGAGCACCGGCAGCCCGACGAGCTGCGCGCTGACGCCGGCGGGCGGATGCAGGCTCGCACGCATCCCTTCGATTAGCTGCTGCTGGCGCTGAAGGCTCAACAGGCGGATTCCGAAGGCGAGCGTCGCCACGTGACGGTCGGGAGTGATCACGTCCTGGGAGAAGTACGGCGGGATCGCGGCGAGCAGGCCGCCGACCTCGGCCTGGGTCAGCTTCGCGGGCCGCGAAGCTTTCGCCGACTTGCCGGGTTTCGCCGATTTGGATTTGGCGCGTGCTTCGGGAGCGATCTGCCCGGCACTCGCGCCTTCGGTCGAGAACAGGTCGGGCAACGAGAAGGCGGGGCATAGCTGCGCCTTGCCACAGCCGCGCGAGGCGCTGTAGCCGAAGCGCTTCAGCACGCGCTGCTCGTAGGCGCTCATCCATTCGATCGTCGCCGGCTTCGTCAGCGCGTCGGAGCTGACCATCAAGTCGATCTCGCCGCCGACTCCGGTCGTGCGCTCGAGCGCGTCGAGCGCTTCGAGCGAGCTTAGGTTCTGCGGCACCAGCTTCGTGATGTCGGTCTCGACGTGCGTCTGCGTGTCGAGACCCCAGCCGAGCACGGCGAGCACGAGGCCGGCGACGAGCACGCGGCCGGGCCGTCGAATCGCGGCGACGAGCGCCACCTGCGAGACGAAGCGCGTAAGCGGGTTCTCGCGCAGCAGCTCACCAGCCTCGCGCCAGGCCTGTGTCACGCGGCCGCCGAGCAGCGTGCGTGCGCGCCCGTCACGTGCGTACCCGCGCTTGCCGGCGAGCGTCAGCGCCGCGGCGCCGGCCGTCAGCGCGCAGAGGAACGCGACGATCACGCCGCAGACGAGCAGCAGCCCGAAGCCGCGCACCATCGGCACGGGCGAGAGCACGAGCACGAGCATCGCCGCCGCGCTCGCGGCGCCGGCCGTGGCGATCGTCGGCGCGCCAAGCGCCGCGGCACGCTGCACTGCCGTCTCGGCGCGCTCGTCGCGCAGCTCGTACTCCTCCTGCACGCGCGACTGGAACTGGATCGCGTAGTCGACGGCGAGGCCGACGAGCAACGGCAGCACGGCGATCGAGGCGACCGTCAGCGACGCGCCGGCGAGCGACAGCGCGCCGAACGTGAGCGCCGCGGCGAGCAGCGCGATCGCCAGCGGCAAGAGCCGCGGGCGGCCGGTGAAGATCAGCCCGAGCGTCGCGGCCATCACGAGCAGCACGGCGATCAGCAGCAGCTCGATCGAGCTCGTGATCGAGTGCGTCAGATCGGAGACGATCACGGGCACGCCTGTGACGGCGTAGCTCTCGCCGTGCCGGAGCCTCCACTGCGGCATCGCGACGGCCTTGCGGATCAACCCGATCGTGCGCGTGCGCTGCGCTTCGCTCAGCCCGGCCTTCATCCGCACGGAGACGAGCGCCGCGTTGCGGCTCGGGAACAGGTACGCGAAGCGCTGCTTCGGCGTGCCGGCGGGCTTGCTCGAGTCGAACACGAGCGACGTCACGAAATTGCGGTCGTCGAGGCTCGGGCGCGAAGTCAGCCCGTACTGCAGCGCGAGCGCGACGAGACTCTCCTGAAAACGCGCCGTCGTGATCTTCGATGCCTGCTGCCCGAGCGAGCGCGCTTCGGCGGCGGACAGCCCGCGGCGCAGCGCGGCCTGCGTCACGGTGCGCTGCGCCTGCTTGGCCTGAGCCTGTGCCTGCTTGGTCTGGTCGGCGAGCTGTTCGTCGATCTGGTCGACGGCCTCGTTGATGAACGTCCCCGGGCCGAAGACGACCTTGACGGAGCGCTCTTTCGCGAGCTGCCCGCACGGCCCGCGCGCGCCGCCCTCGGTGGCGAGCGCAGCGGCCGGCACGTTGCCCGACAGGCATCCCTCGAGCCCGATCAGCCGGTCGATGTCTTCGCTCAGCACGAGCTGCTGCAGGCTCCCCTTGACGAGCACCTCGACGGGCTCTTCGCCGAAGCTCTCGTAGAAGCGCTGCGTGCCCTTGTACTGCGAGCTCGAGCTCGAGACGAACGTGCTCGTCGCGGCGGTCGGCTTCAACCGCAGCGCGAGGGCGGCGCCGGCGAGGCCGAGCACGATCGCGATCGCGACGACGAGCCGCGGCCGCCGCGCAGCGCCGCCGGCGAGCGCGGAGAGGAATCGAGAGGCGTTCACAGCTGAAGGCTAGTCGCGCGTGCGAACGCGATGCGCCGAGCGATCCGGGACTACTCCATCCCCAAGGGGCCCGCGGATTCTCCTGAGAGGAACTGCCGGACGAAGGGATTTTCGGAGGCGAACAGGTCCTCGGCGGGGCCGGACTCGACGATCCTGCCCTTCCACAGCACGGAGATGTGCTCGGCGACACGGCGCGCGCTCATGATGTCGTGCGTGATCACGACGTAGCAGCCGCCGTTCTCGGCGTGGATTTCCTTGATCAGCTCGCAGAGCAGCGCGGTCCGCACCGGGTCGAGGCCCGAGTCGGGCTCGTCGAACAGGACGATCTCGGGGTCGAGCACGAGCGCGCGCGCGAAGCCGGCGCGCTTGCGCATCCCGCCGGAGAGCTGGTTGGGCATCTTCGACCCCTCGCCGCCGAGCCCGACCTCGCTCATTCGGCGATTGACGATCTCGGCGATCTCCTCGTCGCCCTTCTCGGTGTGCTGGCGCAGCGGGAAGGCGACGTTGTCCCACAGGTTGAGCGAGCCGAACAGCGCGCCGTCCTGAAACAGCACGCCGAACTTCTTGCGCGTCTCGAACAGCTCGGCGTCGCCGAGGCTCGGGATCGAGGTGCCGTGCACGAGCACGTCGCCCTCGTCGGGATAGAGCAGGCCGACGATGTGCTTGATGCAGACCGACTTGCCCGTGCCGGACGGCCCGAGGATCATCGAGATCTTGTCCTCGGGCAGGCCCATGTTCAGGCCGCGCAGCACGTGGTTGCGCCCGAACGACTTGTGCACGTCGATGAACTCGATCGCGTCGGGCGCCTCGGACGGGCGCACGGTGCCGGTGTGGTACTCGAACTCCTCCTCGCCCTCGCGTTCGCGCTTGCGCTCGCGTTCGCGCATGGCGAAGGCGGTGCCGCCGCCGGGAGCCGGCTCGCCCGCCTCGCGGTCGGCCGCCTCGCGCTCGTCGGACTCGACGGCGCCGAAGTCGGTTTCGCCGCCGGGCTGCACGGGCGCGGCGTGGTGGCCGATTTCCTCGTAGCTCTCCTCGGCGCCCTCGGCGTCGCCGTGCGGTCCGGGCAGCTCGTCGGCGATCACGTCAGCCGCCGATCGGCGCGCGCGGATTGGCGCCCCAGAAGATCTGGGTCCCAACCATCCCGATCACGTGCACGAGCACGAGGTTGAGCACCATCGACTTGGCCGTGGCTCTCCCCACCCCCACTGGTCCGCCGCTCGCGTTGTAGCCGTAGTAGCACGCGACGAGCACGATAGCGGTGGCCATGAACATGGCCTTGATCACGGAATACAGGAAATCGGGTGGATTCTGGAACTGCCAGAAGATCAGGAAGTAACCACCGGAGGAGACGTAGCCGATCTGCTGCACGACGGCGATGTAGGAGGCGAGGAACGCCGCGCCGATCCCGGCGAGGTACATGAACGGCAGCACGAGCCAGGCCGCGAGCAGGCGCGTCGCGCAGAGGAACGTCATCGAGTTGATCCCCATCACCTCGAGCGCGTCGATCTCCTCGGAGATCCGCATCGCGCCGAGCTCCGCGACGATCCCGGTCCCGACCTTTGCGGCCATCATGTAGCCGAACGCGTACGGGGTGATCTCGCGCAGGTCGCACCACGCGGTGAACACGCCCGAGTACGCGGGCGCACCCTGCGCGGCGGTGAAGTACGCACCCTCGATCCCGCACTGCAGGCCGAGGATGAACATCAGCGTCCAGATGATCGTCGTCGAGCCGACGATCAGGATGCCCGACTGACGCAGCGCCTCGCCGAAGAAGCGGAACACGCGCAGGCCCCACACGTCGCGCACGATCGCGCCGGTGAACTTGCCGATTTCGCCGGTTGCCGCGAGCCATTCGCGCGGCATCGCCAGAAGCTCGCCCATTACTTGATCACCAGGATCTGCGGGTGCGTCGCGAGCAGCGTCTGCGTAAAGACGTAGTCGAAGGAGAAGATCGCGGTGAAGGCGAGCACGACGGCCTCGTTGACGGCGCGCCCGACGCCCTCGGCGCCACCGGAGGCGGTCATGCCCTTGTAACAGCAGACGATCGCGATGATCGCGCCGTAGATCGTCGTCTTCAGCACGGAGCCCCACAGGTCGGTCGTCGAGGCGTTGGCGAACAGCGTGCCCCAGAACGGGCCGAGCGGCTGGCCGTTGACGAGCTCGGCGATGATCCCGCCGAAGATGCCGAACAGCAGCGCGTAGATGTCGAACAGGCCGGTGACGACCATCAGCGCGAGAAAGCGCGGCACGACGAGGTTCTTGACGGGGTCGACGCCGAGCACCTGCAGCGCGTCGAGCTCCTCGCGCACCTTGCGCGCGCCGAGGTCTGCGGTGATCGCGGTGCCGGCGACGCCTGCGACGACGATCGCGGTCACGCTCGGACCGATCTCGCGCACGGCGCCGAGCACGAAGAATCCGCCGAGGCGGTCGAGCGCGCCGAAGATCGTCAGGAAGTTCGCCGCCTGCAGCCCCGGCGCGGCGTAGCAGATGCAGACGGTCGAGACGAGCAGCGGGAACCAGCAGAGGCGCAACGCGAAGAGGAACTGCGAGACGAGCTCGCCGCCGTAGGGGTACGGCGGGCGCAGGGCGGACCAGATGGTCCTCCCGGTGAGGATCATCATGTCCCCAAATTCCTCTAGCACGTGCCGTGCCGGGACGAACGCCCGCTCGGCGACGCTGCGAACCATCTCTTCCTGCCCCTCCTCGGGTCGGGTCCGGGTGCTGCTGAGAACTGTACGCGATGCGACCCGCGTTCGCTACCGGCGACCGGCGCCAAACGGGCCGTCGAGCCCGTGACAGACCGCAACGGCCGTTGATAGGGTCCTCCGACGGTGAGTGGGAGAGGCGCGATCTCGGTGGGGCTGCTCGGCGCGTGCGCCGCGCTGCTCGCGAGCGGCTGTGGCGGGGGCGCCGAACAGAACCACGGCGAAGCCAAGCGCAGCTACGACATGCGGATCGTCTCGGCGAGCTTTCCGGCGAAGCAGTCGATCGCGCGGCCGACGTCGATGAGCGTGAACGTGCGCAACGACAGCAACCACGTCGTCCCGGACGTGGCGATCACGGTCGACTCGTTCTCCTACGTCGAAAAATTCGCCGAACTGGCCTCGAACAAGCGCCCGGTCTGGGTCGTCGAAGAAGGTCCGGGAACGCCGGCGAAGCCGCCGGCGCAGAGCCAGGCTGTCAGCCCTCCGGGCGGCGGGCAGACGGTGTATGTCAACACTTGGGCGCTCGGCGCGCTGAAGCCGAACGCGACGCGCACGTTCACGTGGAAGGTCGTGCCGGTCAAGGCGGGCTCGCACACGGTCCACGTCGCTGTCTCGGCAGGGCTCGCGGGCAACGCGAAAGCGACGCTCGCAAGCGGCGGCGCGGTGACGCGATCGTTCTCGGCGCAGATCGCCGGCACGCCGCCGGCGACGCACGTCGACCCGAGCACGGGCAAGGTCGCGCCGGGGCAGTTCTCGGCGCAGCCTTAGAGCGCGCGTCTCCAGCAACCCGGCCGGCGTCGCGCCGCCCCTTCGAGCGCACTTGACGTCGCGTCCTCGGCAGGCGTCGGCATCGATCGCGCCGGGTTTGGCCCGCTGTCGAAAACGGCTCCCGGCGATTTCGCCAAGCGCCGATGTCGCGAGCAGCGCTGAGCACTACGATTGCGTTCGGCTTTACGGCCCTTCGCCGACCATTTTCAGGAGGAAACGATTCCGCTCATGCCCAGGACCCGCCAGCAAAACGTCACCGCCGCACAGTGGAGCGCCAACGGCTCAGCTCTTGGCTCGCCGGACCTGACGATCTCGGACAACCAGGTATTCGGGGCGAACGTCTTCTCGCCCGCGGTCCAGCGCACGCGCCTGCCGAAGCACGTCTACAAGGCACTGCACCGCACGCTCGCGCGCGGCGAGGCGCTCGACACGACGCTGGCCGACTCGGTCGCGCAGGCGATGAAGGAATGGGCGATGGAGAAGGGCGCGACGCACTACACGCACTGGTTCCAGCCGCTGACGGGCTCGACGGCGGAGAAGCACGACTCCTTCTACGG
>DASZLB010000201.1:0-15035 GCA_035552575.1 Solirubrobacteraceae bacterium
CAGCCGGATGGCGGCGAACCGCGACGCGGGCTCGATGCGCCGCGCGGTCGGCAACGGCATGCGTCAGATCAACCTGCTGCTGATCCCGGCGGCGGCGTTCATGGTCGTGCTGCCGAACCCGATCGTGCGGTTGCTGTTCCAGCGCGGCGAATTCAGCACGCACTCGACGCACATCGTCGCGGTCGCGCTGTTCTGGTTCGCCTTCAGCCTGCCGTTCGGCGGCCTGAACCTGCTGCTGACGCGGACGTTCTTCGCGGTGCAGCGCCCGTGGATCCCGACACGCCTGGCGGCGATGAACATCGTGATCGACGTGATCGTCAGCGTCGGCCTGTACAAGCCGCTCGGGATCGCGGGGCTGATCATCGGCACGGTCGTCGCGAATGCGGTGATGACGTTCCTGCAGGCGCAGCGCCTGCGCGAGGGGCTGAACGGACGTCTCGAAGGCGCGCAGACGATCATGATCACGGCGCGGATCCTCGTCGCCTCGGCGCTGCTCGCGTGTGTCTCGTGGGTCGTCTGGCGGCTGCTCGACGACTTGCTCGGCGTCTCGCTGGTCGCGCAGGTCGTGAGCGTCGGCGCGGCAGGCCTCGCAGGCACGTTCGTCTACATCCGCGCGGTGCTGAGCATGCGCGTGCCCGAGGCGCACCAGGTGCACCGGCTGATCGCGCGGCAATTCGGTCGCGCGTAACGCGAACGGACCCTTTCCAACCTCGGGCCCGACGCGCTTGCGTGGGCCGATATCGCTTAGCGCGCCGCTACGGCTGCGGGCGGGATTGGAGGGGCCGGTTCGGAAGATCGGCGCTAGCGCTCGGGGGCGCGCCGCCAGCCGAGCAGAGGCCGGGTGGGCCGAAGCCCACCCGGCTTGCGCCCGACATAGATCGCCGCTTACTACATACGTCCCAGGACTGTGTGTTTCGCCTGGGCGGCTTAACACTCCCGACACCTGGACAGGCCGCCGGCCCGAAGGCCGGCGCGTAGCCGCGGTTGGACCTCGAAGGCCCGTAGTCGAGTTGGCGATCCGCCGGAGCACTGAAGGCTAGCGCGCCAGGGCGGGCGGCTGCGAAACGCGCCGCTCGCGCGCGCGTTGCGCCTTCTACGCTGTAGCGGCCCATGGACCAGTCTCAGATCCGCAACTTCTCGATCATCGCGCACATCGACCACGGCAAGTCGACGCTCGCGGATCGGATACTCGAGCTGACGCACACGGTCGCGGCGCGCGAGATGCGCGCGCAGCTGCTCGACTCGATGGACCTCGAGCGCGAGCGCGGGATCACGATCAAGGCGCAGGCGGTGCGCGTGTTCTACACGGCGCGCGACGGCGAGACGTACCAGCTGCACCTGATCGACACGCCTGGCCACGTCGACTTCACGTACGAGGTCTCGCGCTCGCTCGAGGCGTGCGAGGGCGCGCTGCTCGTCGTCGACGCGGCGCAGGGCGTCGAGGCGCAGACGGTCGCGAACACGTATCTGGCGATCGAGTCGGGACTCGAGCTGATCCCGTGCCTGAACAAGATCGACCTGCCGGGCGCGGAGCCGGAGCGCGTCGCAGGCGAAGTGGCCGAGCTGATCGGCGAGGACGCGGAGTCGATCCTGAAGATCAGCGGCAAGACGGGGGAGGGCGTCGGCGAGGTGCTCGAGGAGTTGATCGCGCGTGTGCCGCCGCCGTCGGGCGATCCGGACGCGCCGCCGCGGGCGCTGATCTTCGACTCGGAGTTCGACCAGTACCGCGGCGTGATCGCCTACATCCGCGTCGTCGACGGCGTGTTCAAGAAGGGCGAGGCGATCCGCGCGATGGCGACGGACACGCAAGCGGATATCGACGACATCGGCGTGTTCAGCCCGCAGATGATGCCGACGGATCAGCTCGCGGCGGGTGAGGTCGGCTACTTGATCACGGGCCTGAAGGACGTCACGCTGCTGCGCGTCGGAGACACGCTGACGACGCGAGCGCGCGTCGGGACGGCGGCGAAAGAGGCCGCGACAGAGGCGCTGCCGGGCTATCGCGAGGTCAAGCCGATGGTCTTCTGTGGCCTCTTCCCGATCGACTCGGACAGCTATCCGGACCTGCGCGATGCGCTCGAGAAGTTGACGCTGAACGACGCGGCGCTGTCGTGGGAGCCGGAGACCTCGGATGCGCTCGGCTTCGGCTTTCGCTGCGGCTTCCTCGGGCTACTGCACATGGACATCGTGCGCGAGCGCCTGGAGCGCGAGTACGACCTCGAGCTGCTCGCGACGATGCCGTCGGTCGAGTTCGATCTGACGCTGACGAACGGCGAGGAGCTCGAGGTCCACAACCCGTCTGACATGCCCGACCCGGGGACGATCGAGGAGATCCGCGAGCCGTTCATCCAAGCGTCGATCATCGCGCCGAAAGAGTTCGTCGGCGCGGTCATGGAGCTCTGCCAGGAGCGCCGCGGCGTGCACTCGGGGATGCACTACCTCTCGCCGGAGCGCGTGCAGATGAACTACGAGCTGCCGCTCGCCGAAATCGTGCTCGACTTCTTCGACCAGCTGAAGTCGCGCACGAAAGGCTACGCGTCGCTCGACTACGAGCTGAGCGGGATGAAGCCGTCGGATCTCGTCAAGCTCGACGTGCTGCTCGCGGGCGACACGGTCGACGCGCTGTCGATGGTCGTGCACCGCGACAAGGCGTATGAGATGGGGCGCACGCTGACGGAGAAGCTGCGCAAGCGGATCCCGCGCCAGCAGTACGACGTGCCGATCCAGGCGGCGATCGGCGCGCACGTGATCGCGCGCGAGACGGTCAAGGCGTTTCGCAAGGACGTGATCGCGGGCTGCTACGGCGGCGACATCACGCGCAAGAAAAAGCTGCTCGCGAAGCAGAAGGAGGGCAAGAAGCGGATGAAGCAGGTCGGTCGCGTCGAGGTCCCGCAGGAGGCGTTCCTCGCGGTGCTCGAGCTCGGCGAGGACTAGTTGCGGCTGCTGTTCGTCTGCCTCGGCAACATCTGCCGCTCGCCGACGGCGGAGGGCGCGATGCGCACGCTCGTGCGCGAGGCGGGCCTGCACGAGCAGATCGAGATCGATTCGGCGGGGACGGGCAGCTGGCACGTCGGGAGCGCTCCGGACGAGCGCGCGACTGCTGCGGCTGCAGGTCGCGGCGTCGTGCTCGAGGGGTCTGCGCGCCGTGTGCGACTCGAGGATTTTGATGATTTCGATTTGATTCTCGCAATGGACTCGGCGAACCTGAGCGACTTGCGAGCGCTCGCGCCGGACGGCGAGAGACGCGCGAAGGTGCGGTTGCTGCGCGAGTTCGATCCGGCGAGCGAGGGCGCGGACGACCTCGACGTGCCCGACCCGTACTACGGCGACGGCGACGGCTTCGAGCGCGTGCTCGACCACGTGCAGGCGGCGTGCGCGGGGCTGCTCGCGCAGATTCGCGCCGACATGCCGGCGTGAGGCTGCCGCCGGGCGCGCGCGAGGTGCGGGCGGTCGGCGGCGGCGACATCAACGAAGCGTTTCGCGTCGTGCTCGCGGACGGGCGCGAGGCGTTCGTGAAGACGCGTGCCGACGCGGCGCCGGGCGAGTTCGCAGTCGAGGCGGCCGGCCTCGAATGGCTCGCGCAGGCGGGCGGGTTGCGCGCGCCGGCGGTGCTCGGCGTCGAGGACGGCTATCTCGCGCTCGAGTGGATCGCGCCTGGGCGCCTCGACGCGGCAGGCGAGCAGGAGCTCGGCCGTGGCCTGGCGCTGACGCACGCCGCGGGAGCGCCACGCTTCGGGCGCTTTGCCGAGACGCCGAGCGGAGACACGGCATGGCTCGGCTCGTTGCGCGTCTCGAATGAGCCGGCGGAGGACTGGCCGGCGTTCTATGCGGAGCGCCGCCTGCGCCCGCTCGCCGCACTCGCGCGCGATCGCGGAGCCGTGGGTCATGCCGCAATCGAAGCTGTAGAGCGGATTTGCGCGCGGATCGACGATCTCGCGGGCCCTGCCGAGCGCCCGGCGCGCCTGCACGGCGACCTGTGGTCGGGCAACGTGCTCGCGGACGTCGACGGACGCCCGTGGCTGATCGATCCGTCGGCATTCGGCGGCCATCGCGAGGTCGATCTGGCGATGCTCGCGCTGTTTGGCGGGCTCTCGGCGACGGTGCTCGACAGCTACGAAGAGACGACGCCGCTCGCGGACGGCTGGGACGAGCGTGTCGGGCTCTACCAGCTACTGCCGCTGCTCATCCACGCGATCCTGTTCGGTGGCTCCTACGGCGAGGCCGTTGAACGTACCGCGCGGCGATACGTCGGCTGAGCGGGAGCGCGTCGAGCGGATTGCGCGGCACCACGCCGGCTGACGGGCGACGTTCGGCGTCAGCCGGAGTCGGCTTCGTCCCGGCAGGGCGGCGAGCGTCGGAGAAGGACGCATGGAGCGCGACACGCTCGGATCTCGCCGAAGGCTGTATCTGCTCTCACGCGTCGTCGTCGCGCGCCATTACCGGCAGCGGCTGACGCTCGCGCACGTCGCCGGCGCCGTGTCGAGCTCGCCGCGCCAGATCCAGCGCGCGTACTCGCAGTTCGGCGAGCTGAGCTTCCATGAGGATCTGCACGCGCGGCGCATGTCGGCCGCGGCGCAGCTGCTCGCCGAGCAGCCGGCGATCGCGGTGCGCGACGTCGCGCGGCTGGTCGGCTATCGCCACGCGCCGTACTTCGCGCGCGTCTTCCGCGAGCGCTACGGCCTGCCGCCGGCCCGCTTTCGCGAGCGCGCCCGCGCGCATCGCGCGCACGAAGCTCGGATGCACGGCGCCACGGCGCAGCGAGGCTTGCCGGCGAGGCCAGCTCGGAGAGAGCAGGCTCAGGCGCGTGAGCGCTCGGCACCGGCGAGCTCGGCAGGCGACGCCGCGGGCGAGCCGGCTGCGCCCGGCGGTGCGGGTGCGCGCGGCGTGACGCTCTGCGCGCGCGACTCTGCGGCATCGGGCTCGATGCTCTCGGCGCGCGCGAGGCACAGGCGCATCAGCGTGCCGCCGCCGGGCGCGCGCTCGGCGTCGACGCGTCCGCCCTGCTGCTCTGCGACCTGTCGCACGATCGCCAAGCCGAGCCCCGAGCCCGGCCGTCCGCGCGCCTCGGCGCCGCGGTAGAAGCGATCGAAGACATGCGGCAGGTCGGCGTCTGAGATGCCGGGGCCGTGGTCGCGGACGGTTAGCTGCTCGCCGCTCAGCGCGATCTCGACGGGTTCGCCGGGCGGGCTGTACTTGACGGCGTTGTCGATCAGGTTCGTGATCGCGCGCTCGAGCCGTGCCGGCACACCGGGGACGATCGTCGGCTCGAGCTCCACGTCGAAGCTGGCAGGGGCGTGCCTTTGCGCGCGCTCGACGACCTCGGCGACGAGCACGTCGAGGCGCACGTCCTCGGCCGGCGCGAAAGGCTCTTCGCCGCGCGCGAGTTCGATCAGGTCGTTGATCAGCAGCGTCAGCTCCTCGATCTGCTCGACGACGTCGCTGAGCAGCCGGCGGCGGTCGGCGAGATCCATGCTCTCGGCTTGCTGCAGGATCTCGATGTTCGTGCGCAGGCTCGTGACGGGCGTGCGCAGCTCGTGCGAGGCGTCGGCGACGAGCTGGCGCTGCGCGTGCACGGACGCGTCGAGTGCCCCGATCGAGCGCTCGAGTGCGTCGAGCATCGCGTTGAAGCTGCGCGCGAGCCGCCCGATCTCATCCTGGCCGACCGATTTGATCCGGCCGCTCAGATCCTGCGTGAGCGCGACGTGCTCGGCTGCCTGCGTGAGGCGCTTCAGCGGCAGCACGGCAGCGCCCGCGACGAGCCGCCCGAGCAGCGCCGCGATCGCGATGCCGGCGAGATCGAGCAGCGCGAGGATCAGCCGCAGGCGGCTGAGCAGGCTGTCGACTTCGGTCAGCGGCTGCGCGAGCTGCACGGCGCGGCCGCGGCCGAAAGGCTCGGCGAGCACGCGCAGGTGGATCCCGTTGACGCGTGCATCGACGAAGAACGGAGCGCCGCCGTGCTTGGCGAGCCGCAGCGTCGCCGCGTCGACGGGCAGCGAGACTTCGCGCGCCGAGCGCACGACGATCGTGCCGGCCGAGTTGATCACCTGCTGATAGCCGCGCACCTGGTCCGGTCCCGGCTGCAGCCTGCCGAACAGGTTTTTCGCGGTCGGACCGTAGCGCGGCAGCGCCTGCGCCTGGCTCTGTTCCTGCGTCGCGGCCGCTTCGGCGTCGTCGCGCCCGTCGAGTCCGTTGAGGTCGCGCCCGAGCCGTTCGCTGTCGCGTTGGGCGACTTTGCTGCCAGGTTTGAGGAAGCGCTCGAGCCGCCCGGCCGTGCGGCCGCGGTTGTGCAGCTGCTCGTCGACCTGGCTGTGCAGCTGGTGCGACGTCAGCGCGTACGTGAGGATCGACGCGAGCACGACGGCGATGGCGACGGCGGCCGCCGATGCGAGCGCGATGCGACGGCGAAAGCTCATGGCGCGCCCCGCAGCACATAGCCGACGCCGCGCACCGTGTGCAGGAGGCGCGGCTCCTCGCCGTCCTCCGTCTTGCGGCGCAGGTAGCCCATGTAGACGCCGAGCGAGTTCGACGTCGCGCCGAAGTCATAGCCCCACACGTGCTCGAAGATTTCCGAGCGCGTCAGCACCTGGCGCGGGTGGCGCATGAACATCTCGAGCAGCAGGAACTCGGTGCGCGTCAGCTGCAAGAGGCGCTCGCCGCGCCACGCCTCGTGCGCGAGGCGGTCGAGGCGCAGATCCTCGAAGCTCAGCGCGTGCTCCTGCTCGTCCTCCTCGCCGGAGCGGCGCAAGAGCGCTCGCACGCGCGCGAGCAGCTCGCGCAGCGCGAACGGCTTGACGAGGTAGTCGTCGGCGCCCGCGTCGAGCCCCGCGACGCGGTCGTCGACCTGCTCGCGCGCGGTCAGCATCAGCACCGGCGTGCGGTCGCCGCCGTCGCGCAGGCGGCGGCAGACCTCGAGGCCGTCGACGTGCGGCATCGCGATGTCGAGGATCACCGCGTCGTAGGCTGCGCCGGCGAGGCACTCGAGCGCCTGGCGCCCGTCGATCGCCTGCGCGACGTCGTAGTGGTCGAGCGTCAGCGCGCGCGAGAGCGCGATCTGCACGGCGGGCTCGTCGTCGACGACAAGTATGCGCGCTTGCTCTGGCATCTCGATTGGCGCGATCCTCGCTGCGCTCGTCGCTCTCGCGCGCGGATCGCGGGTAACTGCTGCCTCTGAGGCTACCGTTAGATCTGCCCGATCGGCGGGGTTCGCCGAAAGCGAAGCCGGATGCGAAGGGTCGTCATGGGAGCAGAACATCTCCAGTGAGCGGGACGCGCCGTCGCAGGACGGTGCGTTCGCCGAGGCTGACGAGGCGATCAAGGCGCAGTCGCGCACGCTGCGCACGAGCCTGATCACGCTGGCGATCATCTTCGCGATCTACGGCGCGCTGCTGCTCGCGGTGCCCGACCTGCGCTCGGCGCTCGACGCCGCTGCCGACGCGGACCCGTCGTGGATCGGCGGCGCCGTGCTGTTCGAGCTGCTCTCGTGCGCCGGCTACGCGGTGCTGTTCGGGCTCGTCTTCGGGATGCTCGGGCGGCGGCTGACCTCGCGCCTGTCGCTATCGGAGCTCGCCGTCAACTCGGTCGTCTCCGTCAGCGGCCTCGCGGGCATCGCGCTCGGTGCGTGGGTGCTGCGCAGCAAGGGCGTCTCAACCGACCGGATCGCGCGGCGCTCCGTGCTGATCTTCGCGCTGACGAGCGCCGTCAACGTCGGCGCCGTCGTCGTCATCGGCGTGCCGATGTGGCTCGGTTTGCTGTCGGGCTCGCGCGATCCGCTCTTGACGCTGCTGCCGGCCGCGGCGGCGCTCGCGACGATCCTCGGCACGCTCGCGCTCGCCGCGTGGGCACGGCGCGCCGCGGAGCGCCTCGGCGCGCGCGGCGGGCGGCGCGCGGTCGCGCTGAAGGCGCTCGCCGACGGCGTGCAGGACGCGCTGCGGCTGCTGCGCGAGCACGACTGGCGGCTGCTCGGCGCGCTCGCGTACTGGCTGTTCGACAACCTCGCGCTGTGGGCGTGCCTCGCGGCGTTCGCGCAGACGACGACCGTCTGGGTCGTCGCGATGGCCTACCTAGTCGGCATGCTCGCGAACTCGATCCCGATCCCCGGCGGGATCTTCGCCGTCGAAGGCGGCCTCGTCGGGATGCTCCTGCTGTTCGGCGTGCGGCCCGCGTCGCAGGTCCTCGTCGCCGTCGTGATCTACCGCGCGATCTCGCTGTGGATCCCGGCCGTGATCGGCTCGCTCGCGTTCCTCAGCCTGCGCCGCGAGATCGGCAAGCCGCTGAGGCCGAGCACGTCCGGCTGAGCGAGCTGTGCTCGGCTAGGAGACGTTCGCCGCGAAGGCGAGCGCGGCGCTTGCCTTCTGGCACGCGTGTGCCGGGAGGTGCTTCATCACGGCCTTGACGCGCGCGCTCTGCGCGCCCGAGAGGCCGGGGCAGTAGATCGGCAGCGGCAGGTTGCCGCGCGCCGAGCCGGGCGCGTTGAGCGGGCGCAACAGCTGCGCCGCCGCGTAGGCGTGCGCGAAGCTGTTCGAGAACAGGTCGATCGCGACGCGGCCGCTGTAGAGCTCGATCGAGCGTCCGCCGTCGTATGTCGTCGCCGGCACGCCGCGCACGACGATGTTGCGCTGCGCGCCGAGCGTCGTGTTCGAGTGCAGCCTGTAGATGACCGTCGTGACCTGTAGCGGCAGCACGCAGCTACCGCCGCCGAAGATGCCTTTGCCGCGGACGCAGTTGCCGTAGTAGACGCTGTCGCCGACCGAGCTGATGTAGCCCTTCTGCCCGTCCGCCGCGACGAGCGCGTGGCCGAGGAAGCTGTCGCCGGCCCAGTAGACGCGGTAGTACGGGAACGTCTGCGCTTCGGCGAGCTCCTTCGGCTCGATCGGACTCGGCTGGCCCGTGCCGCAGCCGCTCAGCAGCGCGGCGAGCGAGACGGCGGCGAGGATCGCGGCGAGCAGCGAGCGGCGGCGAGAGGGGTCGAGGGAGCGCATGGCCGTCATTATCTTGGCGTGCCGTTCGGCTTCACAGCTACTTCAGGGTCTCTCACCGGTTCTGAGAGGTACACACCCGCCGTAGCTCAGACGGGTAGGCCGGGGTCCGGTGGGGTAGCACACCGGACCCCGGTCGATCTTCCCACTAAGCGCTTGCGCGCGGCGCCACTCGGCCTCGCATGCGCCGTCGTCGCGCTGCTCGCGTGGCTGCTCGTCGCGCCGCGCACGCCCGACCTCGCGGCGGCCGCGTATCGCCTCGACCTGTTCAAGCACGTCGGCCTCGCCGTTTACGACGAGCACTGGTACGGAGGGCACGACCTGCCCGGCTACAGCGTGCTGTTCCCGCCGCTTGCGTGGCTGCTCGGCCTGCGCGCCGTCGGCGCGCTTTCGGTGCTCGTCTCGGTGCGCTGCTTCGAAGCGCTGACCGGCGCCGCGTACGGCTCCGCAGCGTACGGCTCCGCAGCGCGCTGGACCTCGATCGCGTTCGCGCTCGCGGCCGTCGGCGACGTCTGGATCGGGCGGCTCGCGTTCGCGCTCGGCTTGTCGTTCGCGCTCGCCGCTGCGCTCGCGTTCTCGCGCCGGCGCCCGGCGCTAGCCGGCCTGCTCGCGGTGATGTGCGCCGCAGCGAGCCCCGTCGCGGGCGTGCTGCTCGCGCTTGTGGCGCTGAGCGACGCGCTGTGGCGGCGCTCGCCGCGGGGCCTGCTCGTGCTCGCCGCGCCCGCTTTGGTCGTCGTGCTCGCACTCGCCGGCCTCTTTCCCGAGGGCGGCTCGGAGCCGTATCCGATCGTCTCGTTCGCCGCGACCGTGCTCGTCTCGTTCGCGTTCGCGTTCGCGCTGCCACCGGGCAACGGCAGCCTGCGCTTCGGCGCGCTCGTCTATGTCGCCGTGTGCTTGATCTTCTTGCTCGTCTCGACGCCGATGGGCAGCAACATCGAGCGCTACGGCGTGCTGCTCGCCGGGCCGCTGTTGATCGCCGCGGCGTCGCGCCAGCATGCGCAGGCGCTTGGCGCTCGGGCGCCGTCGGCCGCGCGCGAGAGCGACCGAGAAGACGGCGCGGACGACGTGAGCGCAGCCGGTTCGGATGGCGCTGCGGCGGACGCTCCGGCGGCGAGTGCCGATCGAAGCGCGGCCTCGGGCGGATCGACGGCGTCGAGATCTCGATTCGGGCCGGTCGCGGCCGTGCTGGCCGTTGGCCTGTGGGCCATCTGGGCCGGCTGGGGGCCCGTGCGCGAGACGCTCGCCGTCGCCGGCAACCCGTCGACGAAGGGCCCCTACTACGCGCCCGTCGAGCGCTTCCTCGACGCGCATGCGCAGACGCCCGTGCGGATCGAGGTGCCGCTGACGCGCACGCACTGGGAGACGGCTGAGCTCGCGCCGCGCGTCTCGCTCGCGCGCGGCTGGGAGAAGCAGCTCGACGTGCGCTACGACAGCGTGCTGCTCTCGCCGTCGCTCAGCGCCGCGAGCTACGAACGCTGGCTGCGCGCGCAGGCCGTCGCATACGTCGCGCTGCCCGACGTCGAACTCGACCCTTCGAGCGCGCGCGAGGGCAAGCTGATCCGCGCCGGGCTGCCCGGGCTGCGGCAGGTCTTCGCGAGCCGCCACTGGCGGATCTACGCCGTGCGCGCGCCGCAGCCGCTCGCGTCCGGCCCCGGCCGGCTGACGGCGCTCGGGCACGAATCGTTCGCGCTCAGCGCGAGCCGAGCCGGGTCGTTCCTCGTGCGCGTCCGCTACACGCCGTACTGGACGATCACGAGTGGCGGCGGCTGCGTTTCGCGCGGCTCCGGCGGCTGGACGCGCGTCGATGCTTCGACGCGCGGGCGCCTGCTCGTGCGCGCGAGCTTCTCGCTTTCGCGTGCTTTTTCGCCCGGGCGATCGTGCTCGCATGGCCGGCCGTAGCTGTCGCTGTCGCACGCGGCGCGAACGAGTACAAACCGGTCAAACCCGTCAAATAAATATTCTTGCCATCGGAGATCACGGGGTCGAAGGACCCAGTCTGCAGCTCGAACGACTGCCTCCCCGTCGAGATGCCGAGACCGTACGTGCGGTGCGTGCCGAGGTCCGCGAAGTAGACCGTGCGCCCGACGATCGTCGCCGAGCCCGAGATCTTGCCGTGCGCGTCGAACTGCCAGTCGACATGGCCCGTGCGCGCGTTCAGCGCGCGAAACGTGCCGTCGTAGGAGCCGAGGTAGATCGTCGGGCCGAGCCCCGGCGCGTTCGTCACGGCCGGCGACGAGTAGACGTACGCGCCCGTCTGCACGGCCCAGTCGAGCTTGCCCGTGTCCTCGTCGTATGCGTAGACGCGCCCGTCCGTGTTGCCGAGGAAGACGCGCCCGTAGTAGACGGCAGCAGTTGAGTAGAACGTGCCGCTGCCGAGCAGCGCGCCTTCGGAGCCGCTGATCCACAGCCGCCGCCCCGCGCGCTCGCCGACGGCCTGTACGTGGCCCGAGTAGTCGCCGAAGTAGAGCACGCCGTTCGACAGCGTCGGGCTCGCCTTCACCGCGCCGCCTGCGTGGTATTTCCAGATCAGCGTGCCGTCGTTCGCGTTCAATGCGTAGACGGTGCCGTTCTGCGAGCCGAAGAACAACCTGCCGTGGTCGACGAGCGGTGAGGACTCGCTCTCGCTCGGCAAGTCGCGCGCCCAGTACGGCTTGCCCGTCGCCGCGTCGAGCGCCCAGACGCGGCCCTTCTTGACGCCGTCGCCGCGCTCGAGCACCGTCGCGTAGACCGTGCCGCCGACGACAGCCGGCGTCGAGGCCGAGAGCCGGCCGAGGCTGCGCGTCCAGATCGTGTGGCCCGTCTTCTTGTCGAGCGCGCGCAGCACGCCGTCGTCGCCGAGCTGGAAGATCCGATTGCCCGCGATCGCCGGCGGGAACTCGAGCAGCGTGTTCGCGTTGTTGACCCACACGCGCTTGAACGGCGCGTGCAGGCTCGCCGGCGCCGGGAAGAAGCGCGTGTGTTCCTTCGAGTAGCCGTAGAACGGCCACGAGAAGTCATCGACGGCCTGCTTCGGCAGCGTCGGCGTCGGCTCCGGCACGAAGCGCGCGTGCGGGTGGTAGATGCTGCCCGTGCGGCCGTGCTCGTAGAGGTACGCGCCGAGCGCGAAGGCTGCGACGAGCACGACGAATCCGCCCGCGACGGCAACGCGCGCGCGTTTCGAGCGGGGGATCAGGCGCTTGATGCCGTCCTTCATCTGTCTGCTCGCCGCCTAAGCGGCGATCTTGCGCGACGAGCGCGAGCGCTTCGAGGCTGAAGTTTGCTGCGACTGCGACGGTGATGCGGCAGGTGGGGTCGGCGAAGGGCTGCGCGTCCGGGGCGCGCTGGCTTTGGCGGCCATCGTGCGCGCCTCGCGCAGCTCGCCAAGCCATGCCGCGCGGCGGCCGTTCAGGCGGTGCGGAACGCCCTTGCGGCGGGCCTTCGTTGCGGTCGCCGTGTCCGCAGGTCGGGTTGTCGACCGCGCTGCGCGCGTGCGCGTGGCCGGGCGGCGCGTGCGTGCGAGCAGGCGTGCGCCCGTCAGCGCGATCAGCCAGAGGAACGCAGCGGCGAGTGGGGGCAGCGTCAATCCGGACACAAGCGCGAGCACGTCGTGACTGCCGTTCAGCGACCAGTTCCACAGCAGGTAGTCGCCGATCGTGAGCCCGGAGACGATGGCCAAAGGCCTGTGGGACACGTGCAAACCCTAGACCGATCGGGAGACGGATGCTTGCGTTCCGCACGATTCCGGGTGGTTTGGCGCGGTGGGCGCCGCGGGCGCGGTGTGGCGCTCGAAGCCTATGATCGACGCCGTGAGCGACGCGAGCGAACGGGCAGGAGCGGGCGGAGCACGCGCAGGGGGCGGCGGCGTCGCAGGCGGCGGCGCCCGTGCGTCGGAGATATTTGCCCCCGGGATGCTTGGCGAGACGACGGCGCTTGTCACCGGTGGCGGGACGGGTCTCGGCAAGGCGACCGCGCTCGAGCTCGTGCGCTGTGGGGCTTGCGTGACGATCGCCGGGCGGCGCGAGGATGTGCTTGCTGAGGCCGCTGCAGAGATCGAAGGAATCGCTGGGGCTCGGGCCGGGGCCGGGGACTCGGGTGGTGGCGCAGGCGACGGAGGCGGAGGCGGGGGCGGGGGCGGGGCGACCGTGGACGGACGGAGCGCTGCGGCCGAGGCGGCCGCGGTGCGGACGGTCGTCGGCGACATTCGCGAGCCTGCCGACGCGCGGCGGATGATCGGCTCCGTGCTCGAGCGCGACGGCCGGCTCGACGTGCTCGTCAACAACGCCGGCGGGCAGTTCTTCGGCCCCGCCGAGCTGATCGCCGCGAAGGGGTGGCGCGCCGTCTGGCGCTTGAACGTCGAGGGGATGCTGAACTTGACCGAGGCCGCTTATGACTTGGCGTTCGCCGGAGGCATGGGAGGGCGGATCGTCAACGTCACGCTCTCGCCGCATCACGGGATGCCCGGGATGGCTCACTCCGGCGCGGCGCGCGCGACCGTCGAGGCGCTGACGCGCGAACTCGCCGAGCGCTGGGCCGGCGACGGCGTGACGTGCTCCGCGATTGCCGTCGGCACGTTCGACACCGAGGTGATGGTCAAGTACCCCGCGCCTGTGCGTGCCGGGATGTCGCGTTCTGTGCCCGTGCAGCGGCTCGGCACGCCGCCCGAGCATGCTTGGCTTGTTGCGCTGCTCGCTTCGCCGCTTGGTGGCGCGTTGAGCGGGTCGACCGTGACGCTCGACGGGGCTCGCGACAACTGGTTTGGACCTTGGCCGCCGCCGGGGTTGGTGGATGAGGGCGGCGCGGTTCCGGTGGAGGAGCGGAAAGTTGGGGCGGGCGAGTAGGCAGTTTCCGAGGGGCGATGGTCGCTGGGATCGGGCCAGTTCTGCTGGAGCGGCGGTAGGATTGAGCGAAGGCGTGCGGGCGAAGTGTTTTGGTTGCACAAAAGCCTTCCAAGCTTTTAGAACGGGTTCGATTCCCGTCGCCCGCTTGTTGGCATCGGTAGTTCAGCCCTGATTTGAGCTAAGGCACGAACAAACCCCGCTCGAAGTGCTGTTCGGCGACGATGGCAGTTCGCGCAGACCACCTCGCACCGCTCGATCTCGTCGAGTACCGACTGCCATTTGTGGCCGCGGATGCCGACGGAGATGCTGAAGCTCTTGCGCCCGATGTGGTCGAACTCGAGGACCAGAGGGTCGGTCTCTCCGCAGTCGGTGCACGGCCGCTCGCGGAAGAACTCGATGAGGTAGGCCGTGCGCTCGGCGATCAGCGCGTGCTTTCGACGCGACGTATTGGCAATGTAAAGCTCGCGATGGGCCGCATAGTGCTCTTGTATGTACGCAGCCCGACGTGGGCGACAGTAGTTGTCGCGCTGGCATTCGTCTTCCGACGCTAGGCGAACTCGGCTAGCGGCTTCGACTGAGCAGCGCCCGCAGCGGCGTGTTTGCCGGCTTTCGCTGGCACGAACATATGTTCGCATAGCAGGCGGACAGCACTTGCGCCCAATGACCGTAGAATCGAAGCGTCACGGGGAGTGGCGCAGTCTGGTAGCGCACCCGGCTGGGGGCCGGGCGGTCGCAGGTTCAAATCCTGTCTCCCCGATAGGTTCAACTCGCAAATGCCTGCGAAGGCGCTACACCGCTTGCACTGGGCTGCGGTCTTCCGAACCACGCAGTAAGCGCGTCGCGCAGTTCAACGTCTGTGCCGTTGCCGACCCAGGCGACATACCCATCGGGCCGAATCAGCAAGGCAGCGGGAGCACCGACAGCGCCAAGCACCGGAAGCTCCCACGGTCCGTCACATTCAGCCTCGATTACCTGCACCCGCTCGGCCCAAGGAGCGATGTCAAAGCCACCACTCTCCCCAAAGTTGAGCATCACCGCCCTGCCCTCGTGCAGCAACTCAAAGACCCGCACCGGCCCGTCAGCACCCAGCAGCTCCAAATCCGGCATCCGCCGCCCAACCAACGGATGCCCGCCGCCAAGCTCATACCGAACATCCAACCCCGAAACGAGCCCAGCCAGCCGCTTGCGAGGCTCATCCATCGCCGCCACCTCCGAAACCAGCTCACCGAGGGCCTTCGACCGC
>DASZLB010000202.1:0-14195 GCA_035552575.1 Solirubrobacteraceae bacterium
CGAGCGCTACGCGCGATCGCTCGGACGCGGCGAGGGGCAACGAAATCTAGGCGCCGCCCGAGCCGCTCACGCCCGGCTCGCCGAGGCTCACGTAGCGACTCCAGTCGCTGTCGATCCGGTTGAGCGTCTCGACCACCTTGATCTCGTGCTCGCGGCCGTGCACCGCGAAGCTGACGCTTCGCTCGTGCGGTTCGGCCGCCAAGCCGGTCTCCGCGGCGAAGGCGCCGGCGATGCGCTGCGCTGCGGCTTGGTCGTCCTTGTAGAGCAAGACGATCTCGTTTGCCATAAGAACTGAATGCCCGGCCTCGGCGATGGCTAATCGGCGGCCCGGGCGCGTGCCGGACAGATCGAGCTGGAATGCGGCATCGCGGGCATCGCTGCGGGATTGCCGGCGATCCTTCGCTGCCTGCTCCGCGCGCTTCGCTGCCGATATTTCACGGCTAGGTTTAGACCCTAATCGCCGCGGGCAGACGAGCTGTACGACGCTTTGCGTTCATGGGGGTTAAGTTCGCTCAGCGCTAAGCGTCCAGGACATAGGGACTCGTCTTCGCTACGCGATGGCGGGGACCTATGTCCGATCTTCTTCGTTGTTTTCGTTGCTTTCTGCGCTCGGCTCGAGCACGAAAGACTCGACGGCGACGTCGGGGTCCACGTGGTTGTCACTGAGGAACGCGAGAACCCGGCGGCCGGTGTGACGCTCGACGGCAGCGATCAGCTGCGGGGCCATCGTCCGCTGGAAGGCTCGGCGCGTTTTCAAGACGAGGTCGACTTCCCCTTCGCGAACGAGGCTGCGCTCGCCCATCGTCAGCGTGTCCTGCAAGACCACCGCTACGAGGTCGCCGGTCAGGTACGTGCGGGCTTTCGTCGGCCCGCGTCCGGTGTACTCGCGCAGGAGCTTGACCGTGTCTCGAGAAATCGATGCTCCCACCTCGCCACGCGGCGTGCGGTCTGTAGTCGTCAACTGGACGTCCTGTTCTCGCCTCCGTGGATTGGGTTGCGCGGACGAGGGGAAGCGAAGCGATCCGAAGCGCAACCGCGTATCCGAGCAACAGTCCGGCATGGCTGGCCGTCCCGGCGAGAACTCGCGTATCCCTACGGTACACGCACACGCCGGTCGCCCGTCCCCCCGACGGCCGCTCTCGCCACTCGCGCGGTGAGATGCGCTTGCACCGGCCGAGGGGTGCAGGTACCGCGCTTAGCGGGTAACAGAGCTTTAGAAGGAGAACGACAGGGAAGTAATCGAGACCGGAGGTAACGATGAGCAAGACAGCACGAGATGTGATGTCCGGCGGCGCCGAGTGCGTGCAGAGCAGCGAGAGCATCCTCGATGCTGCGAAGAAGCTCGCGAGCCTGGACGTGGGAGCGATGCCGATCTGCGGAGAGGACGATCGGCTGAAGGGCATGCTCACCGATCGCGACATCGTCGTCAAGGTCCTCGCCGAGGGCAGGAACCCCGCCGAGACTCGAGCCGGGGACCTGGCAGAGGGCAAGCCCGTGACGATCGGTGCCGACGATTCTGTCGACGAGGCGCTGCGCACGATGATCGACCACAAGGTCAGGCGGCTCCCCGTGATCGACGGTCACGACTTGGTCGGCATCGTCAGCCAGGCCGACTTGGCCCAGGCGCTCGACGACGCCGACGTCGGCGAGCTCGTCGAGGCGATCTCGGCCGCTTAGCGATCTGGCTTTGCCTGCCGGGCTTCATCGCCCGGCAGGCAGGCCTGTTTCATCGTGTTCGAAGAACAGAGACCGCGGGGGGAGACGGCCGTAATCGTGATCGACATGCTCAATCGCTACGAGCACGAGGACGCCGACGCCCTCTGTGCATCGGTCGAGCGAGCGTTGCCGGCGATGCACGACGTCGTGGAGGATGCCGCGCGCAACGACGTGAGCCTGGTCTACGTCAACGACAACTACGGCGATTGGAGCGCTTCGCGCGCAGAGCTCTCAGAGAACGCTCTCGGCGGACGCAGGCCAGCCTGGTCGAGCCGATCGTCCCGTCCGAGGGAGTCGCGTTTCTGACCAAGGCGCGGCACTCGATCTTCTACGAGACCCAACTCGACTACTTGTTGCGCGATCGCGGTGTCCGTCGGCTCGTCCTCGTCGGTCAGGTAACCGAGCAGTGCATCCTCTATTCAGCGCTCGATGCCTACGTCCGCCACTACGAGATCGTCGTGCCGGCGAATGCCGTCGCCCACATCCACGAGGACCTCGCTCGCGCTGCGCTGCGAATGATGGAGCTCAACATGAGCGCTTGCGTCACCCACGGGGACGGCTGGAAGGAATATCTCGTGGACTGATCCCCCCGCGCTGCTCGAGCGGAGTTGCCTAGGCGGACTTGCCGGACCCGGGCTCGGCCATCTGGCGATGCATCTGCGCCTTGACGCTGTCGGGGAGAACGCGGCTCGCACCGGCTTGCAACTTCGTCTTGCGCGAGGCAGAGACGACACGTTCGTCTCCCGCCATCATCGCCTCGAAGCCGTCGCGTGCCACCTCGGCCGGGTCGTCCTTGTCTTCGCTTCCGACCTTCGTGTCTAGCATGTCGGCGCGCTCGAAGAACTCCGTGTCGGTCGGCCCCGGCATCAGCGAGGTGATCGTGACGTTCGTGTCCTTCAGCTCGTTGCGCAGCGCGAGAGCGAAGGACTGAACGAAGGACTTCGAGGCGTTGTAGACGGCCTGGAAGGCTCCGGGCATCGTCGAGGCGATCGACGAGGTGAACAGCACTCGTCCCTCGCCGCGCTCGACCATGTCGGGGAGCACCCGCTTCGCCAGATGCACGGTCGAGCGAACGTTCAGGTCGACGATCTGCAGCTCGTCCTCGAGCTTCGTTTCACCGACGAACGCGCCGCCTGCCCCTAGGCCTGCGTTCAGCGCGGCAGCCTGCAGCGGACGGCCACCGCCCGATACGCGGCTGTAGAGCTGCTCGACGCCGTCTGGCCGCGAGAGGTCGACCTGGATCGCTTTTACGTCAGCTCCGCTGCCGCGAAGCTCCGTGGCGGTCGCCTCGATGCCCTCGTCCTCGGCCGCGATCAGCAGGTCGAAGCCGTTGTCGACGAACTGCTTGGCAAGCTCTCTGCCGATGCCGCTGGACGCGCCCGTTACGAGGGCAAGCGGACGCTCGCCCGAGCCTGCGCCGTTTGTATGACTGCTCATCGGATCCTCCGTGTTCGTCGGGGGGGCAGAAGGCCCCTTTGCGACTGACCTACCCGTGCGGGACGGCCGCTAACAGTGCGGGCGCAGGCGGACGATCCGACGACGGGCCTGCTGCCTTCAGCGCAGCTTGTCGACGGCGCCGAGGCCTGTCGCGAACTCGTGCACGCGCAGCGATCCGCTGCTGGCGGGATCGAGCGGCGGGGTCCCGATACCCGCACCGTCGCGCAGGCCCTCGAGCAGCTCGCTCACCGTTTCCCCGGCAGTGGCGAGCGGTGTCCAGCCGAGCTCGCGACGAGCCCGGCCGGTGTCCATTATCGGCGAGAGCATCCCCATATCGAGCCAGCCCGGCGGAGTGGGTTGCAAGCGGAGCTTCCAGCTCCCCCAAGCGGCGCCCCGCACGATCGCGGGCGCGATCGGCAGCGCTCGCGAGCCGAGGATCTCTGCGATCGCCGCCTCGTCGAGGACCGGCTCGGCGGCGATGTTGAAGGCGCCGGTGACGGCTTTGGTGGCGGCGAGCCGGTATGCCTGAGCGACGTCGCGCGAGTGAACGACCTGCGTGCGAAGCCCGCGCGGGTAGGGCAGGATCGGCAGCAGGCCGCGGCGTACGAGCCGGTTCGGCATCAGCGGCCCCATGAACAGGCGCCGGATACCCGTCGCCGCCTCGCGCTTGAAGATCAGCGCGGGACGCAGGCGCACCGTGCGCACCTGCGGATGCTCGACCTCGAAGCGGTCGAGCGACTGCTCGACCTCGGCCTTGTGGCGAGAGTAGAACGAGGAGGCGATACCGGTCGCAGGCCAGGACTCGTCGACGGCGCGCTGCTCGGCCGGCCCGGCCGCGTAAGCACCGACCGACGAGGCATAGACGAGCGCCGGCACGCCCGCGCGGGCGACGGCATCGAACACGCGCGCGCTGCCCTCCACGTTGACGCGCCGTGTCAAAGCCTCCTCGCGCGAGGGCTGGATCAGCCACGCAAGGTGGATCACCACGTCGGCGCCGCTGAACAGCGTGGTGAGCTCGTCGCGCGAGACGTCCGCCTGGCACCACTTCGTCTTCGCGAAGGAACGGCCCGGAAGCCGCCGCGCGACGCCGACGATCTCGCTCACCGCCCGATCCTCGCCAAGCGCCTGCAAGACGCTCGTGCCGACGTTGCCGGAGGCTCCGGTGACTACGACCTTCACATTCGCTCCTAGGGCTTCAGCAGGATCTTGAAGGCCCCGTCTTCCTTTTTCTGGAAGATCTCGTAGCCCTCGGGCGCCTGCTCGAGCGGCAGGTGGTGCGTCGCGTAGTCGTCGACCCCGAGCGGGTCCTCCTCGCCCGTGAGCAGCGGCAGGATCTGATCGATCCATCGCTTGACGTTGGCCTGGCCCATGCGAACGTTGATCTGCTTGTCGAACATCTGGATGAGCGGCATCGGGCTGGCCGCGCCACCGTAGACGCCGGAGAGCGAGACGTTGCCGCCACGCTGGACGAGCTCGATCGCCATGTGCAGCGCGCTCAGGCGGTCGGTGCCGGCCGTCTGCATCAGCTGCTGCGCGAGCTGGTCGGGCAACATCCCGGCGAGCTTGTGCGCGAGTTTGCCGATCGGCGCACCGTGCGCCTCCATGCCGACTGCGTCGATCACCGCGATCGGCCCACGACCGTCGGTCAGCTCGCGAACGGTCTCGGGCAGGTCGTCGTGGCGTTCGAGGTCGAGCACGCGCACGCCGTGGGAGCTTGCGCGCATCAAGCGCTCCTCGACGAGATCGACGCCGATCACCTGCCCGGCCCCTTTGTGCTGTGCGACGCGCGTGCACATCTCGCCGATCGGACCGAGACCAAGCACGAGCACCGTCTCCCCCTCGGGCACGTTGGCGTACTCGACCGCCTGCCACGCCGTCGGCAGCACGTCCGAGAGGTACACGAAGCGATCGTCCGGCGGGCCCTCCGGCACCTTGATCGGCCCATAGTGCGCTTGCGGCACGCGCAGGTACTCGGCTTGACCGCCGGGAACCTGGCCGTAGAGCTTCGTGTAGCCGAGCAGCGAAGCGCCGGTTCCATACTCGTGCACCTGCGTTGTCTCACATTGCGACTGCAAGCCCTTCTCACAGGTGTAGCAGTGTCCGCAGGAGATGTTGAACGGGATCACGACGCGGTCGCCGGGCGCGATGTTCGTCACCTCCGAGCCGACCTCCTCGACGACGCCCATCGGCTCGTGCCCGAGTACGTCGCCGGGGTCGATGAACGCGCCGAGCACCTCGTACAGGTGCAGGTCCGAGCCGCAGATCCCGCTCGAGGTCACCTTGATGATCGCGTCCGTCGATTGCTCGATCTTGGGGTCGGGAACCTCCTCGACACGTACGTCGTGGTTTCCCTGCCATGTCAACGCTTTCACGACGGCTCCTCTCGGGTCTTGGTTGAAGATGACCTACCCGCGGCCCAGAACAACAAACGAGCGACTCCGTTAGCCGTCGAGCAGCTGCCACTGTGCGCTTGCGCGCTCGAAGCGCGCAACGCCACGGGCGGCGAACTGCGCGAGCCATCCCTCCATCGGCCACCACCCCCAGCGCCGGTGAAACAGGTTGGCGTTCTGGACGATGTCCTCGGCGTGCTGCAGCGGCGGGTCCTCGCTTTCGTGATGCTGGTGATAGGCCCAGGCGCCGCCGACCCACATCATCCCCAGCCCCGCCTGGGCGGCGAGCTGGGCGAAGTCGGTGTCCTCGCCGCCGTATCCCTCGTACTCCTCGCAGAAGCCGCCGACGCGTCGCCAGCCCTCGGCGGTGATCGCAAACGAAAGCGACCAGAAAAGCAGCAGGTCTGCTGCGGGCAGCAGCTCTCCCTCGCGCGGCACGGGGCGCGCCGGATGCGGAGTGGCCTGCGCCGCGAGGCGCTCGAGCCGGTAGCCGCCGCCGCGGGCCGGAGGCAGGTAGCCGACCGGCCCGCAGAGCAGCGCGGGCCCGCTGAGCGTCGCTGCGGCGGCGTAGCGGGCGATCAGCTGCGGGTGCGCCACGCAGTCCGCGTCGAGGAAGACCAACAGCTCGGCGCCGTGGCGCAGAGCGAGCTCGGCGCCTGCGTTTCGCGCCCGGGCGAGCGGCAGGCGCCGTCGCGAAGCTCGCAGGCCAATCACCTCGGCGGCGGGCTCGCGCCTGGCAAGCACGTCGGCGATCTGCTCGTCGCCGATCGCGACGACCACGTAGCGATCCGGCGGCGGATCGGCGGTCGCGAGAGCCTCCTGCTGGAGCAGTAGGTGCTCGTGACGCCCGTGGGCAAGCGTGATGACCGCGCAGCGCACCCGATCACCCAACTTGCGGCGCGTCGCGCCGGGCGACGCATTCGATCACCGCAGCGGCGCGCTCGGCGCCGTGTCCATCGCTCCAGCTCGCCCAGCGTTCGCCTCCGAGCCGGGCCGCGGCCTCCAGCAGCGCAGGCCAGTCCGCAGGTGGCGGCCAGCTCTCTCTGACGATCGCCAGGCGCTCGCGCCGGAGCACGCGGGCGGTGCTCAGCTGCTCGGCGAACGGGCGCGGTTGGGGAATCACGATCGCCGGCGTGCGAGCCGCGGCGACCTCGGCTATGCAGTTCTGACCCGCGTGCGTCACGATCACCGTCGCGTCGCACAGCTCCAGCCAAGGGTCCTCGATCCAATGCTCGAAGCCGAACACGCGCCAGCTCCAGCCGGGCGTCGCGGCGACGGCGTCGTCGAGGTCCTGCTGGACGATCTCGCTGCCGCCGGCTCCGAGCAGCAACACCACCGTCGGCTCGCTTCGCTTGCTCGCCGGCGTCGGGCGCGCGCGTCGGTCGAACCGCGAGAAAGCGCCGACGGCTTGGGTCTTGCCGCTCCAGCGCGAGGACCAGTCGGAGTTCGCGAGCGCGCGCGGCCAGGGCGCGACGATCGCCTGCGAGAGGCGATAGCCGAGTAGGTGAGGCGCGTCGTCACGCACACCCGGCAGCGCGATGCTGACGACCGGGGCCCCCATCAGCCTGGCAAGGCAGGCGACCTCGACCGAGACGTCGCAGACGAGGGCGGCCGGCTCGGCGCCGCTTACCCACTCGGCGATTTGAGCCATCCGCACGCGCAGCCCGGGATGATGCAGCGGCGCCCAATGAAGCGCTCCGCCGGCGTCGGGCGCGGATGCCCTCGCGTGATCCGCGCGGTCGGTGTCCAGCCTGATCCAGGTGCCGCCGTCCCACTCGGCGGGCCGCTCGAGCGAGGACAGCACGGTGAGCTCATCGTGAAGCTGAGCCGCGATCGCGCGAGCGCGCTCGAGGTGCCCGCGTCCGTGGTGGTGGACGTAATAGCCGATCACGCTCGCGCCCGCTCGCGAGCGACCTCGGCATACAGGCGCTCGTAGGAGGCGATCATGCACGTCTGCGCGCCGGCACGCTCTGCGCGTGCTCGCGCATCGGAGCGGGCGAGCGACGCAGCCACGGGGAGCGCTTTGGCAAGCGCGCGAGCGTCATCGGGCGCGACGAGCCGCGCGCAGGAGTCGTCGACCAGCTCCGCAAGCGCGCCGCGGTCAAAGCCGCAAACCGGTGTGCCGCAGGCGAGAGCCTCCATCACGACAAGGCCGTACGGCTCCTCCCAGCACGGAGTGATCAGCGCCGTGCGGGCGCGGCCGACATGCCTGGCCAGCTCGGCGCGGCTGAGGTGGCCGAGATAGCGGATCTTCTCGTTCAGCCGCGGCTTCACCTCGAAGTCGAAGTAGTCGCGGTCGCTGACCGGGCCTGCGATGCTCAGATACTCCTCTGCGTGCTCGGCCGCTTCGATCGCGAGATGCGTGCCCTTCTCGGGGGTGATCCGTCCGAACCAGATCGGCGGCCCCCCACCGGGGCCGGGACGCCAGCGCTCGAGATCGACGCCATTGTGGACGACGCGCGGAGACCTCAGCAGGTGCGACCAGGCTCGTGCCGTATGGCGGCTGACGGCGACGAAGGTGGTCAGCGAAGTGCCGTTCGTCGCCTGAATCGCCGACTCGAGCCAAGGCGTCGGCGGAGTGTGCAGGGTGGTGATCATCGGCGTGCTCAGCGCCGGCGCCATCGCGATCGGCAGGTAGTGCAGGCTGTGGTTGTGGATCACGTCGAACTCGTCGCTCGCGCTCAGCTCGAGCATCAAGCGCAGATAGGCGTGGTGCTCGCCGACCTGCTCGACGCTCGTCATGCTCGCGTCTGCGCAAGCCGCGGCGCTCAGCGTCGGCCGGGCGAGACCGCGCACGCGTACCCCCGCGAGCGGCTCCGAGCCGGGCCCGCCGAACAGGACGACGTCGTGCCCGCGCGCGGCCAAGCTGACGGCGAGCGAATGAACGTGGGCCTCGAGACCGCCCGCGAAGGGCTCGCGGATCGGGTGCCGCGCCGCCGCCAGGACGGCGATGCGAAGGTGCTCGCTCATCGGCGCAGGAGCTGCTCGTAGAGCCGCCGGTGCGCTTGCGCGACCCGTCTGCGCTCCTGCTCGCGCTCGGCGCGGGTGGCCTGCCAGCACGGGCGTCGCTGATAGGCCGAGTGCACGGCCCGCGCGAGCGAGGCTGCGTCGAGCCCGCGCTCGTCGTGGTGATAGCCGAGCACGGGCCCCTGTTCTGCGTAGAAGCCACAGTCAGGCGCGATCACGGCCGTCCCGAGGTCGTAGCACGCTTCCATCCAGCCGGAGTGGGTCCCGAAGCGATAAGGCAAGACCGAGACGTCGACGCCGGCGAGGTAGTCCCACAGCTCCCGGTCGGAGAAGTACGGATGGATGCTCAGCTCGATCGCATCCTGCGCGGCGAGCGCGACGAGCTCGCCCGCGAGGTCCGGGTCGTACCAGTAGCTGTCGGCCTCGAGCACCTCGTCGTGCAAGTCCACCCTGAGCCGGGCGTCGGGGAGCTCGGCGAACGCCTCGGCGATCGTCTCGACTACGGCCAGCGGCTCCATGCTCGCGCGAACGCTCTTCGCGTGGACGCCGACGACGAACTGCTCGCGGCGACGGCGCGGGCGCTCGAGCTCGGTGAGCTCGAGAACGTGCGGATGGGGCAGGACGAGTGCGGAGCGGCCCCAGCGCCGCTCGATCTCGGCGGCCGCGCCTGCCGTCAGCGTGATCACCGCATCGGCCGCCGGCACGAGCACGTCGAGCAGCCTCGCGTGCGCGCCCGGATCGGGCTGGTGGGGGTTGCGCAGGTCGTGCACCGTATAGACGAGCGGACGGCCCAGGTCGCGCAGGCAGTCGACTACTTCGCGAAGCTGTTCAGGCGTCTTCTCGTCGAAGCCGAAGTGCACGTGAACGAGGTCGAAGCGCTCGGCGTGATCGCGCAGCCACTGCGGGTCCAGCATCAGCGGCGGCCACCAGCCCCACGGCACGCGCTTGCGATCTGCGGGCACCGGGTCCGGGAGTCGCACAACCGCGTCCGCTCCGTCGGGATCGCTCAGGTGCCGGACATAGACATGCGAGCCCGGCACGGAGGCGACTCTGATCGTCGCAAGCGCCGGATCGGGCGACGGGGGCGGTGCGATAGCGCTCAAGTCGGTGCGATGCGGCTCAGGCCGCGTTTTCTGAGGAACTGACGGATACGCGCCTCGCTGCCAAGACCACGCGGTGCCGCTCCGCGTTTGAGGCGAACGGACATCGCCCCGCTGCTGCGCGCGAGGCAACGCGGGCACGATGCGCCTCCGCCGCTCTCGCCGCGCCGGAGCGAAACCGTCAGGCCGCATGGAGGACAATTCGTCTGCGTCATCGGTACCTCCTTGCCATCGCTCGCCGAGCGAGCCGTTGCTATGGCTGGAGTCCGGTCGGGGCCCCCTTTCGGGAGAAGCGCCGTCCTCAGCGCGGTAAGTCAATCGCCGCGCCGCTGGACGCGGCGACCATGTTCAGACGTACCCCGTCCGCTCGGAGGTAAAACGAGCCTAGGCAAGCTCGGCGGACCGGCAGTGTCAGCTCTTCTTGCCTGCCGCCTTGCCGCCCTTGCGCCCCGCTGCAGCCTTCTGCGCCTTGGTGCCGCCTTGACTGCTCGCATTGCGCTTGGTGCCGCTGCCTGAGCTTTCGCCACCGCGTTTGGAGGAACCCGCGCTGTTGGCGATCTTCGCCGCGCGCTCCTTGCTCATCCCCTTCTTCCGCAACCCCTCGTACTGCTTGTCGTCCTTCACGCTCGAACCGTGGTCTTTGGCCATCACAACTCCTTTCAAACGCCGGTAGATCCGCTGTCCCTCTACGGCTACCCGCGTTCGCTCGATCTGAACGGCGGGCGCGGGCGGCGGCGGGCCCGCTTTTCGCCAGGCGCGTGACGCTAGACGCGTGACGGGTATAGGGAGGGCAGGCGCGATGCACTGCGTGTTCACGAAAGGACAGACGATGAGCAAGACGGCACGAGAGGCAATCGGCCCGGACGCGGAGCGTGCAGGGCGCGAGGAGACCGGAGAGCTGCTCGAGACGATCTCCGCGTAAGACATGGCCAGCGAGCGACAGAAAGCGGCTGCGCGTAAGAACGTGAAAAAGGCGCAGTCCGCCGCAAAAGGCAAGCAAACGCTCAAGCACCTCTCGGCGGCGACGCGCAGCGCTCTCGGTGAAGAGGCAAACCAGGTGCGCAAAGGGGAAGCAAAGACGCGCAAGCAACTCGATGCGGAGGCGCGGCGTCTGAACATCGCAGGCCGCTCGAAAATGGGCAAGGACGAACTGCGCCAAGCGATAGCGCAAGCGCGATGAATCCGCGGCCGGTGTCGAGCGCGTCGAGGCCGGGTAGGGAATCAGCATCCAACGAGCGCGATCAGAGGAGATCGAGAGATGAAGATCGGCTACTTCCTGTCAAGTGAGGAGACCGCTCCGCGTGAGCTGGTGCGTCAGGCGACCCTGGCCGAGCAGGCCGGCTTCGAGGGTCTCTGGATCTCCGACCACTTCCACCCGTGGAACGACGAGCAGGGCCACAGCGGCTTCGTCTGGTCGACAATCGGCGCGATCGCACAGGCGACGACGAGGATGAAGGTGACGACGGCGGTCACGTGCCCGACGATCCGCGTCCACCCCGCGATCGTCGCCCAGGCGGCGGCTACGTCCGCAGTGCTGCTGGAGGGTCGCTTCGCGCTCGGCCTCGGCAGCGGCGAGGCCCTCAACGAGCACGTCCTCGGCGACCGCTGGCCGGAGGCCGACGAGCGTTTGGAGATGCTCGAGGAGTCCGTGCAAGTGATCCGCACGCTCTGGCAGGGAGGTGTCCAGAGCCACCGCGGCCGTCACTATCGCGTGGAGAACGCACGCATCTACGACCTTCCCGAGCAGCTCCCACAGATCCTGATCTCCGGCTTCGGCGCCAAATCGACCGAGCTCGCGGCGCGGATCGGCGATGGCTTCTGCACGGTGGCGCCCGTCAAGGAAGCGGTCGAGACGATCCGCCAGAACGGCGGGCAGGACAAGCTGGTCGCCGGCGGCACGAAGGTGTGCTGGGACGAGGACGAGCAGCGCGCGCGGGCGACCGCATACCGGCTGTGGCCGAACGAGGGGCTTCCGGGAGAGCTCGCACAGATCCTGCCGACCCCCGCGCACTTCGAACAGGCCTCGGAACTCGTCAGCGAAGATCAGATCGCCGAGGAAGTTCCGTGCGGGCCGGACCTCGACGCACATCTGGAGAAGATTCGCGAGTTCGAGCAGGCCGGCTTCGACGAGCTGTACATCGGGCAAATCGGCGACGGGCACGAGCGCATGTTCGAGCTCTATTCGCAAGAGATCCTGCCCCGCTACAACGGCTCTCGATGACCGTCGCGGCCTCGACGGCGACGGCACCCTCGCCGCCTCGTCGCGTGACGCTCGGCTCGCACAGCGGCCCGCGTCTGGGATCTCGGCGAGCGGGTAGCTGCTGATTGATGGCCTCCCGATTCGCCTCCAACTTGGCAGTGCTGCTCCTGGGCGCAGGTCTCGCGACCGCGTCCTTCGCGTTCGCCGCCGGCACGGTCTCCTGGCTTGCGTTCGCGGTTGGCGCGACCGTGGTGCTGACGATCGCGGCCGGCTTCGCGATGCGCGAACGGGGCGTGGCCCAGCGGGCGTTCGACGCCGGCATGCTGCTGGTGGCCGTGTGGACGATCGTCAGCTCGCGCGTATTTCACGGCGTCGCGGAGGACTGGCTTGCGTTCGCAAGCGCCGCGACGCTCGTGCTGTTCGCCTTCGTCGGGCTCGTCGTGCACGAGGTGCTCGTCGAGCTTGCGTTGCGGCGCGGCTCGTCGCCTGCTGCTGAGGCACAGGCTGTCGATCACCGAGCGCGTGCCAGGCTCGGCTCGGTTTCCTGAGATGAGGCTGAAGGGCCCGCTCGCAAGCAGCTATCCAAGCGCCGTCGTGCTGGTCGTGTGCGCGCTGGTTCCCTACCTCGCGCTCAGCACCGCTCTGGTGCCGCTCACTCCGGTGCTGTCGAAGAGCCTCGGGCTCTCCGAACAGGCGCTGCAGCTGACCAACGGCATGGCGAACGCCGCCTACGCGTTCGGCACGGTGCTGGCGGTGCAGCTCGCGGTGCACCTGCCCGGGCGGCGCCTGCTGGTCCTCTACGCCTGCCTGTTCGTGCTCGCCTCCGTGCTGGCGGCCTCGGCGTGGACGTCGGGACTGTTCGTCGCCGGGCGCGTGATGCAGGGGCTGTGCACGAGCCTGATGTTGATCGCGGCGGTGCCGCCGCTGGTGATCGGCTGGCCCGCCACGAAGATGCGCTGGACGGCCGGAACGATGAACCTGTGCATCTTCGGCGCCGTTGCGCTCGGACCGGTGATCGGCGGCGTGCAGGCCCAGGCGCACGCCTGGCGGCCGCTGTTCTGGATCGTCGCCGGGGTCAGCGCGCTGGCTTTGCTGTTCGTGCTGCTGACCTTCGAGGATCAGCCCCCGCAGGACCGCAGCGCGCCCTGGGACTGGGTCGCACAGACGCTCGCGGGGCTCGGCTGCGCCGCGGCCTTCTTCGGCGCCTCGGAGCTGCAAACGCATCCACTGCTCAGCCTGATCGTGTTCGCGCCGCTGGTGTGCGGCGCGGCGATGATCCTCCTGCTGCTGCTCTTCGAGCGCACGATCGAGCGTCCGCTGATCCCGGTCCGCTCGCTGATGAGCACGCTGCCGCTGACCGGCGTGCTGATCGCGATGTGCGCCGGCGCGGCATCGGTCGCACTCGTCGAGCTCGCGCAGAGTGCGCTGCAGAGCAAGGCTTCACCCGGCCACGCGGCGATGTTGTTCTGGCCCGAGTTCGGCGCCGCCGTGATGACGGCGCTGTTCTTCGGAGCGATTCTTCGCACGCGGCTGATTCCCGTGCTCGCGCTGAGCGGCCTGCTCGCGCTGGCAGCCGGCGCGGCCGTCCTGAGCGGCGTCGCGCGCGGTCCCGACTCGCTCGTCGCCGTCGGCTCGGGGCTCGTCGGCCTCGGGGTCGGCGCATCTGTCTCCCCGGCCCTGTTCACGGCGGGCTTCTCGCTGCCCTCCGAACAGATCCAGAGGGTGTTCGCAGTCGTCGAGTTGCTCCGCGGCGTCGCCGCGTTCATGTTCGCGCCGATCGTCCTGCATCTGAGCAAGACCGTGTCCAGCGATCCGGCGACCGGCATTCGCGACGGCGTCTGGCTGTGCTTCGGCATAGCCGCGGGCGGTGGGCTGCTCGCCATATACCTTTACGTGCTTGGACGCGTGCGCCTGCGCCCGCCGAAGCTCGAGCGCTGGCTCGAAGGCGAGGGACCGGCATTCGACTCGCCGGAGCTCGCCGCTGGGATACGCGGCGAGCGCGCGCTCGCCCCGCTGGAGCGCGACGGCTCGGTTCCGACGGCCTGAGCGGAGGCCTCGCGCAGCTGCGCGCACGTCCTTCAGCGGGTATCGAAGCCACCGCGCTCGTTGCGCGCGACGCGCTCTCCGTCCCACGCTCGCAGCGGGTGCACGTCCTCGCGGGCAAGCTCCAGGCAGATACGACGAGTGAGCCAGTAGACGAACACAGGCACCAAGAAGAACGCCCCGCGGAAGAACCAGATCGCGCCTTCGTAGCCGAACCCGAATTGGTAGAACAGCCGGTCCGCCGACCCCGCCGCGAACACGACCGCGACAGCCGAGAACACGGCTGCTGCCAGCGCGGTGCGTCGCGGGTTCTCGCGCGGACGCTGCAGCAGGTCGTGGCGC
>DASZLB010000203.1:0-3203 GCA_035552575.1 Solirubrobacteraceae bacterium
CGCGGTGGAAGCACGTCTCGCTGACGCCGCCGAGCACGCGCGGGGTCATCGTCTGCGAGTGCGCCTCGACGCCGGGGTCGATCCGCTCGGGCGCGAACGCGACGAACACGTCCTCGCCGGCGATCAGTCCGCGCTCGGCGAGCGGGTCGACGAGCAGCTCGCGCGTGGAGCCGACGTAGCTCGTCGACGTCAGCACGATCGTCTGCCCCGGCCGCGCGTGGCGCACGACGGAGGCGCAGGCCTCGATCAGCACGGCCGGTTCGGGCCGGCGCTGCTCGCTGACAGGGGTCGGCACGCAGATCAGCACGAGGTCGGCGGCGTTGAGCGCGGCGGCGGAGTCGGTCAGCACGAAGCCCTCGCCGGCGAGGTGCGCGTCGAGCGCGAGCAGTTCGGAGTCGAGCAGCTCGACCTCGCCGGCGCGGATCGCCTCGAGCCGCTTCGCTGAGGTGTCGATCCCGACGATCCTGTGACCGGTGCTGCGCAACGCGAGCGCAGTGGGCAGGCCGACATAGCCGAGCCCGACGACCGCGACGATCGCGTGCCCGACCTCCGGCGCTACGCCCGGCCCCGCCCCAAGCGTCCGGCCCGCGGTGTCCTGCGCAACCTGCTCGACGGTCGCCTCGACTGCCACGTCGCGCAACATGCTTTTCCCCTTTTTTAGGTCTGTCTTGTCAGGTTCTAGCCCGGAGCCTCGCGCCCCCGGCGCGAATCTGGCTCCTGGCGGATCGACGCTAGACCTCGAACGAGCGGAGTTGTCATCCACATTCGCGTCCTCGTCGCGGCGCAGTCTGCACACCGCCGGGGCGATCGCCAACGCGTCTGGACGGCCGTATTACGAATGCGCACGGAAGGGCATACGTGTGTCGTCCGAGCCCGTCCCGACGCTGCCCGAATCGGGCAGACGGTGCGGCTAGCTAGCATTGGTCGATGGCTCGCGACTACCTGAAAGCAATCTCCGAGCACGTCGTCGTCTACGACGGCGGCATGGGCGCGACGCTCGAGATGTTCGAGCTGACGGCCGAGGACTACGGCGGCTTGGAGGGCAAGTGCCACGAGGCGCTGATCCTCAACCGCCCGGACGTGATCGAAGGCGTGCACGAGTCGATGCTCGAGGCGGGCGCGGAAGTGCTCGAGACGGACACCTTCCAGGCCTCGCGGATCAAGCTCGGCGAGTGGGGACTGGCCGACTACACGGTCGAGGTCAACACGAAGGCCGCCGAAATCGCGCGCAAGGCGGCCGGCGAGGATCGCTACGTGGCGGGCTCGATCGGACCGACGGGCTTCCTGCCGGCGTCGGAGGACCCATCGCTCGGGCAGATCCGCTTCTCCGAGCTCGTCGAGGTCTTCTCCGAGCAGGCGGCCGGGCTGATCGACGGCGGCGCGGACCTGCTGATCGTCGAGACGGCGCAGGACATCCTCGAGGTCAAGGCGGCGATCTTCGGCGCGCGCGAGGCGTTCAAGAGCACGGGACGCACGCTGCCGATCCACGCGTCGGTCTCGCTGCTGCCGAACGGCGGCAAGATGCTGCTCGGCACGGACATCTCCTCGGTGCTGACGACGCTCGAGGCGCTGAAGGTCGACGTGATCGGGCTGAACTGCTCGACGGGGCCGGAGGACATGCGCGACGCGATCCGCTTCCTCGGCGAGTTCTCGCCGGTGCCGGTCGCGTGCATCCCGAACGCCGGCCTGCCGCTGCAGGGACCCGACGGCGAGACGATCTTCCCGGAGCAGCCGGAGCCGCTGGCAGAGGCGCTGAAGGAGTTCGTCGAGCGCTACGGCGTCGGCGTCGTCGGCGGCTGCTGCGGCACTACTCCGGAGCACATCAAGGCGATCGCCGAGCGCGTCGCGAAACGGCCGGTCGGCGAGCGCCCGGCGCCGCGCCCGGCGCAGCTCTCCTCGATGATCGCCTCGACGCCGCTGCAGCAGGAGCCGGCGCCGACGATGGTCGGCGAGCGCGTCAACTCGCAAGGCTCGCGCAAGGCGAAGGAGCTGCTGCTGGCCGACGACTACGACGGGCTCGTGCAGATCGCCGAGGACCAGGTGACGGGCGGCGCGCACGTGCTCGACCTGTGCGTCGCGCTGACGGAGCGCACGGACGAGGACGAACAGATGCGCCTCGTCGCGAAGAAGGTCTCGCTGACACAACCGGCGCCGATCCAGATCGACTCGACCGAGCCGGAGGTGATCGAACGCGCGCTCGAGCAGATCCCGGGGCGCGCGATCGTCAACTCGGTCAACCTCGAGGCGGGCCGCGACAAGCTCGACCGCGTCGTCCCGCTGGCGATGGCTCACGGCGCGGCGCTGATCGCGCTGACGATCGACGAGGTCGGGATGGCGAAGACGGCCGAGCGCAAGGTCGAGATCGCCAAGCGAATCCGCGACCTGTGCTGCGAGGAGCACGGGCTCGACCCGGAGCTTTTGATCTTCGACTGCCTGACGTTCACGCTGACGACGGGCGATGAGGAGTGGCGCCCGTCGGCGGTCGAGACGATCGCGGGGATCACGGCGATCAAGGAGCGGATCCCGCACGTGAAGACGTCGCTCGGCGTTTCGAACGTCTCCTTCGGCGTCTCCCCCGGCGCCCGCGCGGTGCTCAACTCGGTCTTCCTGCACCACTGCGTCGACGCTGGCCTCGACCTGGCGATGGTCAACCCGAACCACATCACGCCGTATTCGGAGATCCCGGACGCCGAGCGCGAGCTCGCGAACGACCTCGTCTTCAACCGCCGTGAGGATGCGCTCGAGAAGTTCATCGAGCACTTCGAGTCCAAGGGCGAGGAGGAGCAGGCACAGGGCGCGGCCGACCCGACGGAGGGAATGGAGCCGGAGGAGGCGCTGCACTTCCACATCCTGCGCCGCCGCCGCGACGGCGTCGAGCAGCAGATCGACAAGGCCGTCGAGAAGATCGGCGCGGTGCCGACGCTCAACGAGGTGCTGCTGCCGGCGATGAAGGAGGTCGGCGACAAGTTCGGCGCGGGCGAACTGATCCTGCCGTTCGTGCTGCAGTCGGCCGAGGTGATGAAGCGCGCCGTCGCGCAGCTCGAGAAATACCTCGACAAGATCGAGGGCTACACGAAGGGCACGGTCGTGCTCGCGACGGTCTTCGGCGACGTGCACGACATCGGCAAGTCGCTCGTCAACACGATCCTGACGAACAACGGCTACACGGTCGTCGACCTCGGCAAGCAGGTGCCGATCCAGAC
>DASZLB010000204.1:0-2858 GCA_035552575.1 Solirubrobacteraceae bacterium
TCGGCGCCGCCGGCGATCCCGGCGTGCGTCGCGATCCAGCCCGAGTGGCGGCCCATCACCTCGAGCACCATCACGCGGTTGTGCGACTCGGCCGTCGTGTGCAGCCGGTCGATCGCGTCCGTGACGATCTGCACGGCCGTCTGGAAACCGAACGTCACGTCGGTGCCGCCGAGGTCGTTGTCGATCGTCTTCGGCACGCCGACGACCGGCACGCCGTCGGTGTGCAGGCGCAGCGCGACGCCGAGCGTGTCCTCGCCGCCGATCGGGATCAGCGCGTCGATCTCACGCGTGCGCATCGATGCGAGCACGGCCGCCGTGCCGTCGCGCCCGTCCGCGTACGGGTTCGTCCGCGACGTGCCGAGGATCGTGCCGCCGCGCGGCAGGATCCCCGACGTGCTCGCGAGCGTCAGCTCGTCGGCCTCGTCCTCGACCACGCCGGCCCAGCCGTGGCGAAAGCCGACGAAGCTGTTGCCGTCCTGCGCGAGCCCACGGCGCACGACAGCGCGGATCACCGCGTTCAGCCCTGGGCAGTCGCCGCCGCCCGTCAGCAGCCCGATGCGCATCTAGATCCCCTGCCCCGGGAGGAACTCGTTGCTGAACGGCGGCAGCGCCGTGTTCGGGTCGTGCTTGAGCAGCGCATGCGAGAACATCCAGTTGCCGAATGATGCCCAAGCCGATGAGCTTTGCCAGCCGTACGGCTTGCCGGCTTCGCTCGGCAGCGCGGCCGGCAGCGTCTGCTCGATCGATGCGAGCTGAAGCTTCTGATCGAGCGACGGGTTCGCTTTGACGACGAGTTCGGCCGCGGCCGTCGGGTTCGCGCGCACCTCGCGCTCGCCGCGCGTCAGCGCCTGCAGGAACGCGCGCAGTTCTTCGCCGCGCTTGTGCGCCTCGTCTTCGCGTACGACGAGCACTAGCTCGTCGTACGCCGGCACGCCCGCGCGATCGACCGGTATCACGACCGGGCGCTTGTGCATCTGCTGCAACTGAATCGCCTCGTAGTTCCAGAAGCCGCCGAGCGTCGCCGCGACCTTGCCCGCGAGCATCGCCTGCACGAGGTTGAAGCCGACGTTGACTTCCTTGACGCTCGCCGGGTTCACGCCGGCCGCCTGCACGGCCGTCTTCAGCTCGGCCGCCTGGTAGGGGATCCCGGCCGTGCCGACCGTCTTGCCGGCGAGGTCTGCGACCTTCTTGACGTGCCCGCTCGGCAGCGCGATGATCGACGTCAGCGGGCGCTGGACGAGCGCCCCGATCGAGACCAGTTTCAGCCCTTCGTCGCGCGCCAGCAACAGCTCCGGCTCATAGGAGATCGCCATGTCGGCCTTGCCCGCCGCGAGCAGCTTGAGCGGTTCGGAGGGGTCCGCCGGCGCCTCCGGCTTGACCGCGAGGCCGCCCGCGCCGAAGTCACCGTGCGCGAGTGCCGAGTAAAGCGCCGCGTGATCCGCGTTCGGGAAGAAGTCGAGCACGACCGTGAACGGCTTGTTGGCCGCCGCCGAGACCGTGTCCTGCTTGGAGCCGCACGCCGCCAGCGCTAGCACGCAGCACGCCGCGAGCAGTGCTCCGAGCAGTGCGCCGAGCGCTCGGCGCAGAGGCACGCTCGTGCCGAGCGCGTCCTGCCGCGGGTGCCTTTGGCGGGAACGGGTGCGGCGCGCAGCGGGCTTCACTCTCAAGGCATCTCTCCTCGTGATCGGGTGGCCCACGGCGCGAGCGTTCGCTCGGCCAGGGCAAGGGCATAGAAGCAGACGATCGCAAATGCGAACAGCACGACGGCGGCGGCGTACGCGCGTGGCGTCTGCAACGCCGTGAGGTCGGCGTTGATCTCGTGACCGAGACCCGCGTGGATGCCGCTCGTCGCCGTCTGCGACTCCGCGATGTAAGCGCCGATCACGCCGATCGCCAGCGCGATGCGCGCGCCCGAGAGCGCCGCCGGAAGCGCTGCCGGAAGCTCCGCGAAGCGGAACGCCTGCCAGCGCGAGGCGTCGAGCGTGCGCAGTAGCTTGAGCTGGTCGCGGTCGATCGCGCCGAGTGCGTCGACCGTCGTCACGAGCACCGGGAAGAAGCAGATCAGCACGATCACGGCGAGCTTGGGCAGCACGCCGAAGCCCCACCAGAAAACGAGCAGCGGTGCGATCACGGCCACCGGGATCGCCTGCGAGCCGACCGCGAGCGGGTAGACGGCGCGGCGCAGCGGGCTCGAGAGATGCACGAGCACGGCGAGCGCAAAGCCGAGCGCCAGCGCGAGCAGCAGCCCGAGCGCGACCTCCTCGGCCGTCTTCGCGAGGTTCGCCGCGAGGAAGCCCGCATTCTCCCACAGCGCCGCCGCGACCGCGTGCGGGGCCGGCAGCACGAACGAGGACGCGCTGTGCAGGTCCGCGTAGAGCTCCCACGCGCCGAGCAGCACGAGCACGAGCAGCAGCGGCGCCAGTGCGGCGCGCAGACGGCTCACGTTGCCGCCGCCGATCTTCCGAGCGCGAGCGCCTCGAGCGCGCGCTCGCGCAGCCCGACGACCGCGGTGTCGCTACGCCTGCGCGGGCGCGCGAGCCCGACCTCGAGCTGCGCAACGACGCGACCGGGGCGCGGCGAGAGCACGACGACGCGGTCGGCGAGCAGCATGGCCTCCTCGACGTCGTGCGTGACGAGTGCGACCGTGCGCCGCTCGTGCGCGAGCGCGCGCGCGAGCCAGTCCTGCATCTCCGCACGCGTCAGCGCGTCGAGCGCGCCGAACGGCTCGTCGAGGCACAACAGCGGCTTGCCCGAGAGCAGCGTTCGCACGAATGCGACGCGCTGGCGCATGCCGCCGGAGAGCTCGCGTGGGTGCGCCTGCTCGAAGCCAGCCAAGCCGAGCTCGGCGAACAGCTCGA
>DASZLB010000205.1:0-9764 GCA_035552575.1 Solirubrobacteraceae bacterium
GTCTGTCGGCCTCTCTGAGCTTCCTGACGATCTGCTCGGGCGTGTGTCGTCTGCGCTTCACCTCGATGATCCTCCTCTCGCCCATTTGCATGGGCTGAAGGACTCTCACACGAGGCGGACCGAATCTAAGGGGTCGGGCCACATGAGGGTTTCCTCTACTCTGAATTGCGATTAGGCTATGCGAATGAAGCACGTGTCGCGGGGCTCATCGCATGCAGCTAGCGAAGCTGAGATTGGCGCCGACCAAATGGCGCCGAGCGCATTCCTGCTTGCCGATTTTGAATTCCTCCGAGAGGGGTTGCGGCAAGATCAGAGGGAGCGTCTTGTATTCCTTGGGTTTGCCCTGGCGGCGAGCAGCGCAGTATTGGGGCTGCTCGTGCATCAGTCGAACAGAGCACCGTCGTCGAGCCAAGCGTTCATCCTGATCGGCATCGCGCTGTCGATCGCCGCGGTCGCCGAGGTGATGACGATCCGTGCGACGATCGGTGTCGCGAGCGCGGGCCACTACATCCGCATCTTCATCGAGCCGAATACCCGTGAGCTTCGCTTTCAGGGACGCAACCGCCGCTTCCATCACGCACTGGGACAGTCGGGTGCCGAGTCTGCGCGGCACAGAGGCAGCCTACGCCCGCGAGTTCCCCGGCTACTCATACGCTCCTCAGTTCTCGCATCCTCGGGCCTCGCGATGGCATACACCGTTTTGGCGTCCGGACTTCTTCTTGCATGGTTCACGACCGATCTCTCAACAGGCCGCGAGACGTGGCGGAGCGCCCTTCTGATCGCGGGCACGTGTCTCAATGGCGTCTTGATCTCGCAGCTTTGGTGGACTGGGCGAAGCGGTGCGAGGCAAGTCGGAGATGCTTGGCGTTTGGTGCTGTCGGCGGAGTCGCAGATGTCCGAGCCGAGGTCCTAGTCGACACGCAGCAGCCGTCGCACGGCGTCGCGCACTGCCGCTTGTGCGACCCTTCGCCAGTCTCGACGCTCGCTCTGACGGGCTACCTACGCATTGACGGCGCGGATTATCAGCCTCTGAAGGCCCTGGTCGAGCTCCTCTGAGTTCCTAATTAGGTTTCGTAGATCATCAAGGTCGAGCTGGACGATCACCGTCTCTGCCGACTGCGACCCGCGTAGCACCTCGGTCCTAGCGTCTTTCGAGATCGTGCTAGCAGAACATAGAAACCCGAGCGTGCATCGCCCCTTACGATTTGCTACCTGCTCCTTCAGGTACTTGACCGTATTAGAGCCCGTAGCCGTACTCTCGTTCTTCGCTGTCGCGACCGCTACGCCGCCCTTTACAAGCGCAGCAACGTGCCCGGTCGCGTGGATGCCAAGTACAAGGTCGATCTCCTCGGAGGCATTTCGGTAGGCATGCTCCTCAACCGTCAACCACGGCACTTGACTGAATACAAGACACAGCGTCTCCTCGTAGTACCGACCCTTGACGTTCGTTGGCTCCGCGAGCGCCGCGTCGAGCCTGGCTTCGGCGAGCTTACGGAGTTCATCCGGCGCAAGTGAGATGCGCTCTGTAGCGATCCAATCAGCCACTGAGCGATATATACGTACTCCACTTCCCTCCTCGCCCCAGTCAACAGCAACGATCCGTGCGTCAATCGCCTGCACGAACTCAAGCGTGGGCATGTCGACCCCGCGCGATCCGAGCGCCACGGTGATGCGCATACCGGCCTCGTGCGCCGCGCGGAGACGCTGCTTTAGCGCCCCAGGGATCTCGCCTGTGAGGGTAAGATGTAGCGCGCGCTGCTCGCCGTCCTGCAAGTCCGGCCGCCAGCGCATAGCCCCAAAGGACAGCGTCGTTGACGATGCTTTCCAGCCGCCGTCGAGCTCCTGGATCGCCGCCAGAGCCCGGTTACGCTCTTGATCGCCTGGACCAAAACTGGCGAAGTCGAAGTCAGACGCACCGTCCATACCTACGGCCTTGGATCATGCTCCTCGACAAGTGCGGTGAGCGCGTCGCGGGTCTTACGTAGCTGATCGAGAACGCTATCGCGCTCCTCGCTAGACCCCGCCTTTGACAGCATCAAGGCGAAGGAAGCGGGCAATTGCTGTGCTTGTTGGGTCAGCTTGTCACTCTCAACTGCGAAGGAGACCGAGGCGTCGTAGACCTCATCAATTGTGGTCAACTTATCTTTGAAAAGCGTCTTGAGAAAGCCGTCCAACGACGAAGGTGCATCCGGGGCGCCGGCATCCATCGCGGCACGATCGATGATCGGCTTCACCTTGCGGAGGTCGATCAGATCCTTCAATGCACCGCTATCCCGCTTCGAAAGGAACGCCTGACGAAGTTTGGCGGCTGTGTATTCTTTCGCGAGCTTAGTCCTTGATTTTTCGAGTGGGCGAATTACGTTGCGATCGAGTTCCCAGAAGAAGTTCATAGGAACCTTCCCGTCCTCGATTAGCTGCTGATACCGCTTCGGCAGGTCTAGCGTCAATCTGTAACGTGCGATCTGCTCCTTCGACAGTCCGGTGAGTTGCTTGAGGACATCGGGATCTTCTGTGTCCTTTCGCCTCATCACCTCCTGAAGGGCTCGCGCTGTCGGCATCTCCTCCCAGTCCTCTCGAACCTTGTGGATGTTGAACATCTCCACGATGTTTTGGGCTGGGTCAGGCGGACCGTCGCGAACAAGAGCCGGAATCGTGTCTAATCCTAGGCGGAGCGCCATTCGCCACCGCCGCTCGCCGTCAACTAGGCGATATACCCCGCTCTCGTCTGGATCTGGATAGACGTAGACAGGAACAAGCACGCCGCCAGACTCCTCTATCGAATCCGCGAGCCGGTTGAGTCCCGTATCACGGAAGTGCATCCGGGGGTTCTCCGGGTTACTCTTGATCTTCTCGGGTGCTATGTCTTTGAGTTTGGTGGCCATATCGTTCCCAATAGCTGACGTATGCTGCTAACCAGACTATCTAGGAAGCGACCCAAACGTACTCGAGGACCTCGTGCCTGGACGCCCCGTGCCTACCACCGAGCGTGCTGTGTCGGCTCGGGATGTCGATCGCCAGACGTACTTTGGCGAAGTACTCTCCGAGTAGTGCGTCCATATCAATACCGAGGCCACTCGTGAGCAGTCCAGTTGACGGATAGCTCAGGAGCAAGATGCCGTCTCGTTCTGCGATGGCTGAGAGCAACGTTCTTGTCGCTGCGAGTACGCCGCTCTTTGTCGCAAGAGGGGTGGCGAAGCGGTCGGGACGATAGCGACCCGCTCCGGACGAATCCGGATAGTCGTAGAGCGCAAGTGTCTCGAGCACGTGGTAGAAGCGTGAGTACTGCTCCTTGGAGTACGGCGGGTCCATGTAGAACACTGCGGGCCCGAGACGCGCATCGTCGAGCTCTCGCCAAATTGTCAGTGCGTCTGCAATGAGGACGCGATTTCCCGCGCGCCATTTTCTATTACCAAAGGGCGAGAGGTGCTGAAGGTCGTCCAAGACCGCATCCCAAACGGAGCGACGCCTAGCTGCCAGGATGCGGCGCAGACTGCTCGGTTGCTCGCCGCGTAGGAACTGCGCAAAGTGCCCTGGCGTGCTAGCAACCCGACTGCAACTCTGCAGCAGCGCCAGACGACACCAGGCCGCCTCATCGCTACTGAGGGTTTGGTCCGCATCTGCAGCATCGATGGCTGCGCGTACGCTGTCGATCTCGATGCTTTGGCGCAAGCCGAAGTATCCCCATGCGAACGTCAGTGTGGCGAGGCGGTAAGGGCCGCTTGGACGTCGGCGTAGACGGGCGACCTCTTGACCAATGGCTCGATCATTTCCAGCGTGCTTCCACGAGCCTTGTGTCTCCCGATAGAGAGACGTGGAGCCCCGGCTCAAGACCTCCCGCTCGATTCTGAGGTCCTCCTCAAATCTGGCGCGCAGCGCAGTTAGATTGAAACGGTAGCTAGAAGTTAGAACGCGCACAGCCTTGTCACGTGATGGCGGAGCGACCTTGCTAGTGAGTAGGCACCGTGCCACTAGATGCGCGTAGTGCTGGATGTCGTTGTTCCAAACGTGCCGCCCAGAACGCGAGACTGCGCCGGCAACTGAGCACATCCCGCCAAATAGATCAACCAGAACCCGATTCGGCTCTACTGTCTCGACGATCGCACTGACGTCCTGGGCGAGCGCAACCTTGTTGCCCATGTAGCGAATACGTGTGCCTGGCGCGGCGGTCGTCATGGAGAGCCATTCGCCGCAGGCGCTTAGCCTCCTTATGGCGGCAACGATTCCTGCGGGCGAGGAGGCGAGCAATCGGCGTGGCAAGGGCCGCGAAAAAAGCAGTAGAGGCTCTGCACTTCGATGTCAGAACGACCAAAACGACATCGCCCGAATCGAACCAGCCGTCAAGGGCGCTCGCGCGCGCGGGCGCCCTTGACGCGAGCCGCCCAGTAGGCGGATAGTGGATTCATGGTCTCGAGACGAATGCCAGACAGCCAAGAGGACCGTGCGGCGTACCTCCGCGAACACGATGCCGTGCTTTTCATCGACCTCATCGCTGAGGCTCGCCGGGATTCCGTCGACGATGTGATCACGACCGTCGCGGTTTTCGCCGGCGAGCCCGAAGTTCTATACGTGGCACTCGAATACGCAAGTCACAGCGGTGTCGCCGTCTCAATGGCTCCTATCGAAGCGAGCGCTCCCCTACGTCGTTCTCATGAGTTGAAGTAGCTTCTGTCGCTGCCTGCGCTCGACAGGTTCCAGCAACAGCCGTACAATAGTCTCAACCTGCGCTTTACTGTTTGATTTTCGTCCCCGCGGGCGCACCACTTCTTCTTGGCGCGAGCAAGCATCGCTCACCCTTCTCCCCGTCCACTGAAGGCCTTGAGAAGATCCGGCAGACGCGACCCGCACGAGCAAGCCGCTCGGCGGCAACGACAGACATAGGAGCAATGTTGAGCCCAGACGACCACGCCCGATCGCTTCCGAGCCTGCAGCGCGACGGAGACGTCTTCGTGCTGAACCTCGGCGACGGCGAGAACCGCTTCAACGCCGACTCGCTCGACGCGCTCGAGGCGTGCCTCGAGGAGGTGCAGGCAGCGCCGGCGCCGCGTGCGCTCGTCACGACGGCGACCGGCAAGATCTTCTCGAACGGGCTCGACCTCGAGTGGATCGGCGCCAACCAAGAGCAGATCGCGGCATTCGTGCCGCGCGTGCACGAGCTGCTCGCGCGCGTGCTCGAGCTGAACGTTCCGGCGATCGCGGCGCTTCAGGGGCACACGTTCGCCGCCGGCGCGATGTTCGCGCTCGCGCACGACCAGCGCGTGATGCGCGCCGACCGAGGATTCTTCTGCCTGCCCGAGGTCGACATCGGGATTCCGTTCACGCACGGCATGAACGCGCTGATCTCAGCGCGGCTGAGCCCGCAGGCAGCGCACGAGGCGATGACGACCGGTCGACGCTACGGCGGAACCGACGCGCAAGCGGCCGGCATCGTCGAGGAGGCCGTCGAGGCCGAGCGCGTGTTGCCTCGCGGAATCGAGCTCGCGGCGGCGCTCGCCGCGAAGAACCCGCAGACGCTCGGCGCGATCAAGCGCCGCCTTTACGCACCCGCGCTCGCGGCGCTGCGCGACCGCGACGCGAACGCGCTGAGCGGCGCCGGTTAGGCGCCGACGATCTCGAGCAGCGCCGGCGCGAGCGCTGGCGGCGCGGCGAGGACGCCCCACGGCAGCTCGTCGCGTGCCGGGAGCTCGTGGATCTCGAGGCCGGCGCGTTCGCAGAGGAGTGCGCCCGCGGCGATGTCCCACTGCTTGACCGAGCGCTCGTAGTACGCGTCGAAGCGGCCTGCAGCGGTCCACGCGAGATCGAGCGCCGCGCTGCCGAAGCGACGGATGTCGCGCACGCGCGGCGCGAGGCGCTCGAATACCTGCGCCTGCTCGCGGCGCACGTCAGCGTCGTAGGCAAAGCCAGTTGCGACCATCGCGCTCGCGAGGACATCGCCGTGCCCGCTTGTCGGACCCGGCGCGTGCTCGAGATCGCCGCCGGCGCGCACGCTCAGCTCGGTGACAGCGGTCGAACCGCTCAGCCGCGCCGGGCCGCCGCGCGTCGCGCAGAACAGCTCGTCGCGGTTCGGGTCGAAGACGGCCGCGGCGAGCGTCCCGTCGCCGTCGCCGACGGCGACGCTGACGCACCACTGCGGGATGCCGAAGAGGAAGTTGACGGTGCCGTCGAGCGGGTCGACGACCCAGCGCAGCCCGCTCGTGCCCGCCTCGGACTCGCCCTCCTCCTCGCCGAGGAAGCCGTCGTCGGGGCGGCGTTCGCGCAGCAGCTCGCGGATCGCGCGCTGCGAGGCGACGTCGGCTTCGCTGACGAGGTCCGTCGGCGTGCTCTTGCTCGTCACCTCGCGCTCGGCGCCGTCGCGAACGCGCTCGAGCAGCAGCGCTCCGGCCATGCGCGCAGTCTCGCTCGCCAGCTCGGCGAGCTCAGCCTCCTCTGCCGGCGTCGAGAAACCGCCGGCGCGCGCCGTCTCGCTCACGGCAGCTCGGGTGGGCGCTGGCCGTCCCAGGGGCGCTCGGTCTCGATCTGCGCGGCGAGCGAGAGCAACGTCGCCTCGTCGTTGAAGCGTCCGACGAGCTGCACGCCGCGCGGCAGGCCGTCGCCGCCGATGCCGGCAGGGACGGATGCTGCGGGCTGGCCGGTGACGTTCCAGACGCCGTTGTACGGGACCATCGCTGCAACGGCGTTGAGCGTCCACAGCGCGCCGCGCCCTTGCAGCTGCCCGATCCGCGGTGGCGCGCTCGCGGTGGCCGGCGTCAGCAGCACGTCGTGCTCGTCGAAGACGACGTTCAGCCGCCGCGCGAACTCGGCCTCGGCTGCCAACGAGCGCTCGAGCAGCGGCGCGCCGGCGAGCTCGCCGAGTCGCGCCATGCCACGCGTCCGGCGTTCGAGGCGCTGCGGATGCGTGACGCTGCGTGCGTCGTCGCGCACGCCGCACACGTAGCGCGGGAGGAGCGCCAGGAGCGTTCCCATCCCGTAGTCCGGATCGCGCTCGGAGACGTCGTGCCCGAGCGAGCGCAGCAACTCGACGGTCTCGCTGAACGCACGCTCGCCGTCGCGGTCGAGCTTGCCGATCGTACCTGGCGGAAAGCGTGTCGAGAAGGCGATCCGCAAGCGCCGCGGAGGCGTCGCGGCAGCAAGCGCGAACGGCGTCGCGGGCACGGGTGCGCGATCGATGTCGACCTCGCTCGCTCCCGAGGCGACGTCGTGGAACAGCGCAGTGTCGGCGACGCGTCGCGTCAGTACGCCGTTGACGGAGAGGCCGTGCCACGCGCGCGGGCGCGGTGCCAGCGGGATGCGCCCGCGCTGCGGCTTCAGGCCGAACAACCCGCACCAAGCCGACGGGATGCGAATCGAGCCTGCGCCGTCGGAGCCGAGCGCCGCGCCGACGAGGCCCGCGGCGACGGCCGCCGCGCTGCCGCCGCTCGAGCCGCCGGGCGCACGTTGCAGATCCCACGGATTGCGCGTGACGCCGAAAGTCGACGTCTCGGTGAACGGCCAGATGCACAGCTCCGGGACGTTCGTCTTGCCGACGATCACCGCGCCGGCCGCGCGCAGCCGGCGCACGACCTCGGCGTCTGCCGTGGCCGGATCCTCGACGGCGTTCGTGCCGAGCATCGTCGGCTCGCCGGCGACGTCGATGTCGTCCTTGACCGCGAACGGCACGCCGAGCAGCGGCCGGCCACCTCCGGCCCCGCGCCGCGCGTCGGCTTGATCGGCTTCGAGCAGCGCGCGCTCGGCGAACACGATCCTGAAGGCGTTCAGCGTCGGCTGCGTACGCCCGATGCGCCGCAGGTAGAGCTCGACGAGCTCGCGCGAGGAGAGCTCGCCGGCTGCGATCAAGTCGGCCTGGCGGGCGATTCCGGCGAAGGCGATCTCTGTTTCGTCCATCCGCGGATGAATCTATTGAAAGTCGCGCGCGTGCGCCGATCGTCGCCTTAGGATGTCCGCCAAGCGGAATGCGGGGGCCGTGGGGAATGGCGATGGCCATCGGAGGCACCGCACGACGTGGACAGTCCCATCCGGTAAATCCGCTACAGGGAGCGTGTCGAGTGTCCTATCCAGTCACGTTCGAGGCCGACTACAAAGAGCAGCACAGTCGGCTGACGACGTTTTTCAGGATTATTTTGATTATTCCCGTCGCGATCGTGCTGTACGTGTTCGGAATCGTTGCCAGCGTCGCGATCCTGATCGCCTGGTTCGCGATCGTCATCACCGGGCGCTATCCGAAGGGCCTGTATGACTTCGTCGCTAACTTCAATCGCTTCGTCGCTCGTGTGACGGCGTACGGGGTGCTGCTGACCGATGCCTATCCGCCGTTCAGCGGCGAGGCCGACGAGAGCTACCCCGTGCGGATGGAGTTCGCCGGCCCGCTCGAGAGCTACAGCCGCTTGAAGACGTTCTTCCGCGCGCTGCTCGCGATCCCGATCATGATCATGCGCTACGTGATGGGCCTGCTGCTCGAGATCGGCGCGTTCGCGGCGTGGTTCGTGATCGTCGTCACCGGCAAGATGCCACGCGGGCTGTTCGACCTGATGGTGCTCGCGAACTCCTACACGGCGCGCAGCGACGCGTACCTGTACCTGCTGAGCGAGACCTATCCGCCGTTCCAGGACGAAACGACGCGCACGGCCGGCACGCCCGGCCCGACGATCCCGGAGGCCCCGTCGCCGAGCTAGACCGGCGTGACGGCGTTGTGCTTGGCCGGCCACGTCCGCCGCTTCGAGGCAGCCTGCGCGAAGCGGCGGATCAGCTCTTCGCGCAGCAGCTCGGGCTGGACGACGGCGTCGATCACGAGCTCCGAGGCTAGGTGCAGGATGTCGATGTCCTGCGAGTACTCCGTGCGCAGCTCCTCCGTGCGACGAGCGCGCTCGTCGGGGTCGTCGATCGCCTGGAGCTGATTGAAGTAGACCGCGTTGATCGCCGCCTGCGGCCCCATCACGGCAATCGACGCGCTCGGTAGCGCGAGGCAGCAGTCCGGCTCGAACGCAGGACCGGCCATCGCATAGAGACCCGCGCCGTAGGCCTTGCGCACGACGACCGAGAGCTTCGGCACCGTCGCCTCGCTGACGGCGCTGATCATCTTCGCGCCGTGGCGGATGATCCCTTCGCGCTCGACCTGCGTGCCGATCATGAAGCCCGGCACGTCGGCGAGGAACAGCAGCGGCACGTTGAACGCGTTGCACGTCCAGATGAAGCGCGCCGCCTTGTCGGCAGAGTCGCCGAACAGCACGCCTCCCTTGTGCTTCGGCTGGTTCGCGACGATCCCGACAGCCTCGCCGTCGAGTCGCGCGAAGCCGACGATCAGCTCCTTCGCCCAGCGCGCATGGATCTCCAGCAGCGAGCCCTCGTCGACCAGCGCGGCGATCAGCGTCTTCATGTCGAACGGCTTGTTCTCATCCGCCGGGATCAACTCGGCGATCGCCTGCCCGTCGGGCAGCGAGCCGGGGGGCGCCGCGGCGGCCGCCGGCGGCTTCTGCTCCCAGTTGCTCGGCAGGAAGGAGAGGTAGCGACGCGCCGTCGCGATCCCGTCCTCGTCTGACTTGACGAGCTGATGCCCGCAGCCGGAGACACCCGTGTGCATCCGCGCGCCGCCCATCTCCTCGAGCGTGACCTTCTCGCCGATCACCATCTCGGCCATCCGCGGCGAGCCGAGGTACATCGACGCGTTGCCCTCGCGCATGATCACGATGTCGCAGAACGCCGGGATGTAGGCGCCGCCGGCGGCGCTCGGGCCGAACAGCACGCAGACCTGCGGCACGACGCCCGAGAGCTTG
>DASZLB010000206.1:0-5858 GCA_035552575.1 Solirubrobacteraceae bacterium
ATCGCCGCCGTCGTCGGCGTCGTGCTCGAGCAGCTCTCGAGCCGCCTGCCGCTCGGCGGCAGCATCGCCGCGCGGCTGGTCGGCGTCGGCTGGTCGCTTGCGAGCCTGTTCGCGATCCCGGTCATCGCGCTCGAAGACTGCTCGGCGCCGGAAGCGCTGAAACGCTCGGCGCACGTCGTCAAGAAGCGCTGGGGCGAGGGAATCGGCGGCAGCCTGATCATCGGCGCTTGGACGGCGATCGCGGTGCTCGGCGTGATCGTCGTGTTCGTCATCGCTGCCGTCGCGACGAACGACGTCCCGGCCGTGCGCGACGCCGTGATCGTCCTCGGCGCGCTCGCGCTGGCTGCGATCGTCGCGCTGCAGCTCGTCGTCCGCCAGACCTTCGCGGTCGCGCTGTATCGCTACGCGACCGACGGCACCGCGCCGGGGCCCTTCGAGGAGAGCGACCTGCAGTCGCCGTTCGGGCGCAAGCGCGGCCGCTCGATCTGAGCGCCGCGCCCGCCACGGCCGCGTCGCAGCGCCCGCCACGGCCGCGTCGCAGCGCCCGCCACATCCGCGCCGCCGCGCCCGCCACGGCCCTGCCGCCGCGCCGGTAGGCCCCGGGCCGGTGCGCGGCTATGTTGGCCTGCATGGCAGGCGTGCAGATCGAGATTCGCTGGGCGCGCGGCGGCGAGGATGTGCGCGGCGCCTTCGCGCTACGCGAAGCGGTCTTCTACGGCGAGCAGAACGTGCCGCGCGAGGAGGACGTCGACGAGCTCGACCGCGATGCGCAGCAGCTCGTCGCGCTCGATCCGGACGGCGCCAGCGTGATCGGCACGCTGCGCCTGCTCTCGTTCGGCGCCGAAGCGAAGATCGGGCGCGTCGCGGTCGCGGCGCGCTGGCGCCGGCGCGGGATCGCTTCGCGGATGCTCGAGATAGCGCTCGCCCGCGCGCGCGAGCAGGGCTTCGAGCGGGTGCGGCTCGCCGCGCAGGTCGTCGCCGTCGAGCTGTATCAGCAGGCCGGCTTCGCGATCGAGTCGGCGCCGTTTCAGGAGGCCGGCATCGAGCACGTCTGGATGGGGCTCACGCTCAGTCGCTGAGGGGGCTCGCGCTCAGTCGCTGAGCTTGCGCTTCTGCGGATAGACGGTCTCGCCGCGCGCGAGCATCGCGACGAACTGCTCGATCCGCCGTGCACGGGTCTCGGCGCGCTTGGCGCTGTCGATCCGCAGCAGCACCGAGTAGCGGTTCTGGCTCGTCAGGATCTCGAACATCGCCTGCGCTCGCGGCTCGGCTGCGAGCGCCGTCGCGAGGTCGTCGGGGATCTCGATCGTCGCCGGACCGGCATATGCGGCCTCCCACCTGCCGTCGTCCTTCGCCGCGGCGACCGCGACGAGGCCGGTTTCGTGCATCCGCCCTTCGGCGAGCAGGCGCTCGACGATCGCGACGTTGCGCTTCGACCACGCGCTGCGCGCGCGCCGTGGCGTGAAGCGCTGGCGGAACGTCTGCTCGTCACGGCGCTTGACCCGCCCGTCGATCCAGCCGTGGCAGAGCGCGTGCTCGAGCGCCTCGGCGTAGCTGAGCGACGTGGGCTCGGTCGCGCCCTTCTTCGCGATCACGAGCCAGACGCCGCGTTGCTGCTCGGCGCCGTGCGCCTGCAGCCATTGCAGCCAAGCGCGCTCGTCGGCAACGATCAGCTCGGGAAGCTCCTCGGGCACGGCTCAGTTCTAGCGCGAAAGTGGACAGACGTTTGATCACTGCCCGTCGCGGTAACGCACCGCGCCGGGCAGGGCGAAGCTCGCAGGGAGGACCCCGAGAGAAGGACCAAAATGCTGAGCACCGCCAAGAAGTCGAGCCCGCAGCCGTTCACCGGTGCGTTCGGGATCATCCAGAGCCAGCCCGACGAGCGCACGACGGTCGTCGCACTCGAAGGCGAGCTCGACCTCGAACGCGCGCCTTCGCTGAAGTGGGCGCTGATCGACTCCGTCGATGCGGGTCGCTGCCAGCTCGTCATCGACCTCTCGCAGGTCAGGTTCATGGACTCGACCGCGCTGAGCGTGCTCGTCGGGGTCCGCAAAAGCCTCGACGAGGGCGCGCGCATGGCGATCGTCTGCGTAAACGCGAACGTGCTGAAGATCTTCGAGCTCTCGGGGATGGATGGCGTCTTCGCGATCTTCCCGACGGTCGACGACGCGCTCGCACACGTTCGAGGTCACACCGTCCGGATCGGTTGAGAGGCGTGGGCCGCTGATGGCCGCATGCACTCACGCGATCGCGCGACGCGCACAGCTTCTTCGGCGCGGAGCACTCGTGCTCGCCGTCGGTTGCGGCACGCTCGGACTCCAGTCGCTGCCGAGCGCGGCGGCCGCGAAAGACAGCACCTCGGCGACGCTCGCGCCAGGCGCCGAAACGACCGCCGCGAGCACACGCCGCGCCGAACGTGCGGCGGCGCGCGCCGAAGCGGCCGTGCCTGCGCCCGCACCGGTCCCCGCGCCCGGGGAAGCTCCGCCGGCGACGCCGAATCCCGCGCGCGGCCATCACGGCCAGCCGGGCGCGCGCACGCCATCGCCTGCGCCGCCGCCATTGGCCGCGCCGCTCGGCAGCAGCGCGGGATCGACTCCGCTATCGCGCGGGGCGAACCGTCCGGCCTCGGCGGCGCACGCTCGCCGTCGCGAAGAACGCCGTGCGCAGACAACGAGCTCAACGCCCGCCACGGCCACGCCCGAAGCGGGCGAAAGCGTCTCTGCGGCAAACGCGACGGCGCTCGCCCGCGGTCAGAAAAAAGCGAAAAAAGAAAAAGAGAAAACGAAAGCGAAAGAACGCGAAAGCCGCAAGGAAAAAGAAAAGAAGACGAGCCCGCCGCCTGAAGAAGCGAGCGAAGAAAGCTCTCGCGGGGCGACGATCGGCGGCAAGGCCACGCTCGGCCCGCTCGAAGCTACGCAGCCGGCGGCGATCGCGGCTGCCGTCAGCGCGCCGGCAGCGGTGGCGACGCCGACTCCAGCCGGCGGCACGGGCACGGCTTCGATCAGCTCGCTTGCGGCAACGGTGAAAGCGCAGCCGGGAAGCGTAGGCGTGCTCGCAGCGCGCTCCGCTCGCGCCACGCGACGCAAGCGCAGCGGGCCGCGGCCGGGCGCGCTCGCGGGCGCCACCGCGGCGGGAACGCCGCTCGCCACGGCACAGTCGCCGACGGGCGTGGGCTCGGCACGCACGCAGGCGGCGGCGAAACACACGGACAAAGCATCGAGCCAGCCGGCGATCGTCAAAACGATCACGCGCATCGTCGGCGTCGTGCCGACGCCGGTGCGCATCTTGATCCTCGCGCTCGGCGCGCTCGCGCTCGCGCTAGGCGCGCGCTCGCTCCTCAGCGGCGTGCGCACACGACGGCTCGTGCGCCAGCGTGGCGAGCTGCTCGAGGACGTCGGCGCGTTGCAGGCGGCGCTGCTGCCTGTCCCGCCGCAGCGGCTCGGGCCGGTCGGCACGTCGGTCGCATACCGTCCCGCCGACGGTCCTGGCGCGGGTGGCGACTTCTACGACGTGTTCGCGCTCGAGGACGGGCGCCTCGCGGTGATCGTCGGCGACGTCTCCGGGCACGGACGCGAGGCGCTGCCGCACACGGCGCTCGTGCGCTTCACGGTGCGCGCGTATCTCGAGGCCGGGATGGCGCCGGGCAAGGCGCTGCAGACGGCCGGCAACGTGCTCGAGCGCCAGCTCGCTGGCTCCTTCGCGACGGTCCTCACCGCGATCTACCACCCGCGCGAGCGCACGCTGACGTATGCGAGCGCCGGCCACCCGCCACCGGTCGTGCTCGGCGAGGGAGAGCGCGCAGACGGGACGCAGGCGATCTCAGTGGTGACAACGTGCTCGGCGCCGCCGGTTGGAGCGGGTACGCGCACGGGCACGCGCGAGACGGTCGTCTCGGTGCCGGGCGCAGCACGCCTGTGCTTTCACACCGACGGTGTCACGGAGGCGCGCATCGCCGGTGAGCTGTTCGGCTCGGAGCGACTCGCGGAGGAGCTCGCGCAGCTCGGCCCGCAGGACGACGCCTCGGCACTGCTCGACCGCGTCGCGGCACGCTCCGATGCGCGCCCGGACGACATGGCCGCTTGCCTGCTGCGCGTGCAAGACGGCGCCGGCGCGCCGTCGATCGTCTTCGAGCAGCTCGAGCTCGATCGCGACGCCGCCACGAGCCCTCGCGTCGAGCGCTTTCTGCGCGACTGCGGCGTGCGCCCGGCGCAAGCGGCGCAGCTGCTGCGCAGTGCGCGCGCGAGGCTCGAGCGCGCCGAGACGGTGCTGCTCGAGTTGCGGCTCGGCAGCGGCGAGCCGGTCGTCTCGCTGAACGACGACAACGTGATCCACCCGGTCGCGCTCGCGGCGGCGAGCGCGTCGTAGGAAGGCGATCGCGAGATGAGCGCGACGCCGACGCTCGCCCCCGACGCTGCGATGGTCCTCGGCATCGCCGCGACGGCGATCCCGTTCGCACGCACGCCCGAGGACGAGGCCGAGCGCTGGCTGCGCCTGCTGCGATTGCACGGCGAAGTCGGCGCGGTCTTGCAGGCGATCGGCGTCAGCGAGGACTCGATCCGCGAGCACGCCGAGCGGATCGACCGCACGGGCGCCCAGAGCGCCCAGCCTGCCGATTGCGATTCGGAGAACCGCGACGTGATCGCTCGCGTCGGCGAGCGCGCATCGCTGATCGCGCACGGACGCGGCGCGGGCGGCGTCGGCACGACGGACCTGCTGATGGCAGTGCTCGAGGTCTACGGCACCGTCTTCGAGCGCGCGCTGCGCGCGCACGGGACGGACGTCGAGGAGGTGCTCGAGCGGCTCGCCGCTGAGTCGCCGTCCGCGCAGCGGACGGGCTAGCCAAGTCCTGAGCACGTTCGCCCTGCCAGCTGCGCGAGTCCGCTCTCGCTGCTATTCCTCGGCCCTTGCCCGAATCGAGCACAGCCGGCACGAGAGCCGCGACGATCACGCAGGAACGCCTCGCGGCGCAGCTGCTCGCCGGGACGCCGGCGCACGATCCGCTCGCGGTGACGCGGCGCCTGCTCGCGGTGCAAGGCCAGGACCCGCGCGGCGCGCGCCTGGCGATCCGCGCGCGCAGCAGAGGCCTGACGGCGGCCGGCGTCGATCGTGCGCTGGGCGAGGATCGCTCGCTGTTGATCACGTGGCTGAACCGCGGCACGCTGCACCTCGTCTGCAGCGAGGATTATCCGTGGCTGCATGCGCTGACGACGCCGCCGTTGTTGACGGGCAATGCACGGCGGTTGCGGCAGGAGGGGGTCACGCCGAGCGCTGCCGAGCGCGGCGTGCAGGCGATCGAGCGCGCTCTCGCCGCCGACGGTCCGCTGACTCGCGCGCAGCTGCGCGATCGAATCGCGGCGGCGCGCGTCGAGACGGAGGGCCAGGCGCTCGTCCACCTGCTGATGCTCGCGACGCTGCGCGGGTTGACGGTGCGCGGGCCGATGGCGGGGCACGAGCACGCTTACGTGCTCGTGCGCGACTGGCTCGGCGAGCCGCCGGCGGCGGTCGAGCGTGAGACGGCGCTCGCGGAGCTCGCGCGCCGCTACCTCGCCGGGCACGCGCCCGCGGACGCACGCGACCTCGCGCGCTGGGCGGGCCTGCCGTTGCGCGACGCGCGCGCGGGTCTCGCGGCGATCGCGGCAGAGCTGCACGAGCGCGCGGACGGCCTGCTGGAGCTGCGCGCCCATCGCGGCGGGACGCAGCCGCAGCCGCCGCCGCGGCTGCTGGGCGCGTTCGACCCGCTGCTGCTCGGCTGGTGCTCGCGCGAGGAGATCGTCGGCGCGAACAGGACGCTCGTCACGAACAACGGGCTGTTCCGCCCGTTCGCGCTCGTGCGCGGCAAGGCCGCCGCGAGCTGGAGG
>DASZLB010000207.1:0-69782 GCA_035552575.1 Solirubrobacteraceae bacterium
CTTCGTCATCTCCGGAGCGCGCGCCTGACTGGCCGTCTCCGGAGCCGGGACCGCTACGGTCGCCGTGCTCGCCGACCCCGTCGTCGCCGTGGTCTGCCGCGCTCGCCATCGCCGAGCGGCACTCGATCTCGGTCGCAGACCCGACTTTGCCGCTGACGCTCGAGCCGTCGTTCAGCGTGATCGTCAACGTGCCGGCCGTAAACGACGCGATCGTCCCGGCGCGCGCTTCGGCGACAGGCGCCGCCGGGGTCGTGCTCGCGCCTGCGCCCGGCGAAGTGGCCGGCGCCTGGGCGTGAAAAGCGAGCAGGTGCGCGCCGCGGTGGCGATGGTGGTGGCGCGCGCCGTGATGCTCGGTGGCACGGCTGTGCTCGCCGCCGTCGTGGGCGAGCGCTACGCCCGGCAGCGCGAGGGCCGTTGTCGTGAGTGTTGCAACAAGGATCCGTCTCATCTCTGAAGCCTCCTTCGACCGAAAATCGACGGCCGGTTGGATGTTGGTGGCCCTGAGACACAGGCCGAGGCACAAAGATCACGCGTCCGGCGCAAATCTCCGCGAAGATGTGCCCAGATGCCGACGCCGAGCGCAGTGGTCTTCGACAACGACGGTCTGCTGCTCGACACCGAGGAGGCATGGACGCGCGCCGAGCAGACGCTGTTCGCCGGGCTCGGCCGCGAGTTCACGGTCGAGCACAAGCGGACGCTGATCGGCTCCTCGCGCTCGCTCGCGGCACAGAAGCTCGAAACGATCCTCGAGCGCCCCGGTGGCGGCGAGGCGCTGATGGACGAGCTGCACGAGCTCGTCATGGAGGAGGCGCTGCAAGGCGTCGCGCCGCGCCCCGGCGCGCTCGCGCTGCTCGAGCGCCTGACGGACGCCGCCGTCCCGCTGGCCGTCGCGTCGAACTCCGAGCGGGCTTTCCTCGAGCGCACGCTCGGCGGCGCGGGGCTGCTCCACGACGGTCCGTTCGCGACGATCGTCTCGGCGAACGACGTCGAGCATCCGAAGCCTGCGCCCGACATCTACCTCGAGGCCTGCGCCCGGCTCGGCGTCGCGCCGGGCGACGCGACCGCGCTCGAGGACTCGCCGATCGGCGTCGCCTCGGCCGCGGCTGCGGGGATGTTCGTGATCGGCGTGCCGTACTTCGCCGGGACGGAGATTGCCGGCGCGAGCATGCTTGCCGGCAGCCTCGCCGAGCCGTCTGTCGCGCGGGCGCTCGGCCTGCCGGAGCGCCCCGCTCGGGTGCCCGCGCGGGCCCCCGTCCGCGGCTCCTAGGATGTATACGATGGACGTCGCGGCCCCACCATCCCCGCAAGCGCCGCTGCAGGGTGGCTGTCTATGCGGGGCCGTGCGCTTCGAGATCACAGCGCCGTTCTCGTCGTCTGGCTACTGCCATTGCACGAACTGCCGGCGGCGCACCGGAACGGGCTCGTCGGTAAACGCCCGCGTCGAGCAGAGCGGCTTTCGGTTGCTGCAGGGAGTGGACCGGCTCGCGTCCTTCCAGCCACCCGGCGGCAAGCCGAAGGTGTTCTGCGCGGACTGCGGCTCGGCGCTGTTCAGCGGCGATCCGCTCTCGGACGAGCAGGTCGCGGTGCGGCTCGGGGCGCTCGACGGCGATCCGGGCATCCGCCCGAGCTATCGGCAGTTCGTCGCCTCAGCGCCGCCGTGGGAGCCGGTCCCCGAGGACGGCCTCGAGCGCTTCGCCGGCTCGCGCGGCGGCTGAGCAGCGCTCGGCCTAAGCGAGCTCGCCGGCCAGCGTGAGCGCGGCCGCGAGCACGCCGCCTGCGCCGACGACCGCGGCCGTCTGCGTCGCACGCACGTGCCCGCCGAGCCGCGCCGCGCGCTCGCGCAGCCACGTCAGCGAGCGCGGCTCGCCGCAGCGCTCGCGCCAGCCCTCGAGCACGTGCTCGAGGCGCTCGTGCTCGGCGATCGTCGCCAGCACTTCGACCTTTCCGCCGCCCTGCTCGGGCGGACCGAGCCGGACGAGGTAGAGCTCGCCGGTGTCGCTCACCCACGCGGCACGGTGCAGCGGCCCGTGCGGCGTCTCGCGCCACCACAGGCCGACGTCGCGCTCGCGCGAAGCGACGCGGCGAGGGTCTGCGGCGTAGAAGCCTGTCAGCGAGCTGTAGCGCGTCGAGCCCGTCCTGCGCCTGAGCACGCTCTTGCGTGCGCGTGGCGCCTTGCGCACCTGTTCGGTCTGTCTCATTGCGGCACCGCCCGGATGGTCGAGGAGGAAGCTGATCTGCACAGCCTCCTCGGTCGGTCTAAATCCCGGGTTAGCGCGCCGCAAGAACTCGCGCGTAGGGCGGTGTGCATCGCTCGCGCGGCCTTCGGGGCCCAGAGGTCGCCGGTCCGCGTCGGGCCGGTGACCTCTGGGGATCGCGAAGGACGATCAGCCGTTCAGACGCTTCTTCAGCGCACTGGCCGCTGAGAACTTCGCAGCCTTGCTGGCGGCGATGTCGATCGTCTCGCCAGTCGACGGGTTGCGTCCCTGCCGCGCAGCACGGTGACTGACGCTGAACTTGCCGAAACCAGCCAGCGCGACCTCACCCCCGGCGGCCAGCTCATCGGAGACCACGTCGATCACCGTCTCCACCACCTGTCGGGCCTGACTGGCTGCCAGTCCGTTTCGACTGGCGACCTGCTCGGCCAGCTCGTTCTTTGTCATACCGCTCCCTTCTAGGGTGTCGTTACTGCGAGCAGGCTAACCGCTCGCGTGGACGACGAAACCAGTAAACACGGGACATCGGCCCGACGAAGGCCCTAATTTCCGGGGAACTCGGCGGGCCGGGGAGCACCGATTGGGGCGCTCGCGCCCCGTTCGGGCGCGATTGCGGCATGTCGCGGCACCAGCGAGCCGGCCGCGCAGGCCGCCCAGACAGCGGCCAGCCAAGCTCCGCAGGCGAGCCCGACGTGCACCCAGACGAGCTCTGTCGGCAGGTGCGTCTCGTATTGGTCGAGCCCGACGACGCCTTGCAGCGCGAGCAGCACGCAGAGCACCGTCGACGAGCGCCTGACCGTCTGCGGCGCCTCGCGCCGGCGCGCGAACCACCACAGCGCGACCGCCGCGAGGCCGAAGAGGAGCGCGATCTCACCGTGGCGGTGGATCACGAAGTCCATCGTGCCGCGGCCGTCGAAGTCGAGCCGGTTGATCTTCTGTCCCGGCGAGCCGCCCGCGTGCGGCCCCGCCGCCGTCGCGGCAGTCCCGGCGAAGATCGTCAGCGCGCCGAGCGCGACGAGTCCTCGCGCGGCGAGGATCAGCGTGCGGTCGGGTGCAGGCGGTCGCGCGGCGGCGTGCGAGCCGTTCTGAGAGCCGGCGACGGCGCTCTGCTCGACGGTTTCGCTCAGCGCCGACTCGTGCGCGGCGCGCCAGGCGAGCAGCGCTGCGGCAAGCAGGATCAGCATCGACAGCGCGAAGTGGCCCATCACCCAGCCGTAGTCGAGCGCACCGCGTACGGTGAAGCCGCCGAGCACGGCCTGCGCGACGACGCCGAGCGGCAGCAGCGCGCCGAGCCACATCAGGTCGCGGCGGTACGGGCGCCGGCGCAAGGCGAGCAGCCATGCAGCGCCGGCCGCGATCGACACCGGCACGGTGATCAAGCGATTGGAGAACTCGATCACGGCGTGCGTCGTGAGCGGCGGATAGGCGTTGCCGTAGCAGCGCGGCCAGTCCGGGCAGCCGAGGCCCGAGCCGGTCAAGCGCACGGCGGCGCCACTCAGCACGATCAGCGTCAGCGCGCCGAGCGCTACGTACGCGGCGTAGACGTACTGATGCGGCGTGACCGTGAAGCCGTTCGTGCGGGCGCGCAGGCGCTCGAGCCTCGATCTCATCGCCCTAAGTCTGCCAACTCGGCGCGCATCGCTCGCCTGGGGCCGCTCGCGAGCGCTCGTGCACGTGGGGCGTGCCGGCACGTCAGGCCCGGCCGGCGCGCTGCGGCGGCGCTCAGCCGCCCGTGAGCCAGCGCTCGGCGTTCTGCTCGTGCACCTCGCGCAGGATGCCCTCGAGCCCGCGCGTCAGGCTCCATTCGGGATAGTCACGGGCAAACGGGCGCAGGTCGCTGATCCACCAGCGATGGTCGCCGCGCCGGTTCTGCTCGCTGAGCGTCCAGTCGAGCTCGCGCCCGGCGATCTGCTGACAGAGCTCGATCGCCTCGAGCATCGAGCAGTTACAGGCGCGCCCGCCGCCGATGTTGTAGACGGCGCCGCCGCCTCGCGGCGCGGCATGGAAGGCTGCGAACGCCGCGACGAGGTCGGCGGCGTGGATGTTGTCGCGAACCTGCTTGGCGCCGTAGCCGAACACGGTGTACGGCTCACCCGTCACAGTCGCGCGCATCAGGTAGGAGAGGAAGCCGTGCAGCATCGTTCCGGCGTGGTTCGGCCCGGTCAGGCAGCCGCCGCGAAAGCAGACCGTGCGCATGCCGAAATAGTGCCCGTACTCCTGCACGAGCAGGTCCGCGGCAGTCTTCGAGACGCCGAACAGCGAGTGCGTGCTGCGATCGATCGACATCGACGTGTCGATGCCGTCGTAGTAGACATGGTCCTCGGCGAGCTCGAGGCGCTCGGGCAGCTCGATCAGCGGCAGCGCGTTGGGCAGATCGCCGTAGACCTTGTTCGTCGAGCAGAAGACGAACGTCGCGTCCGACGCGTGCGCACGCGTCGCCTCGAGCAGGTTGAGCGTGCCGAGCGCGTTGACCTCGAAGTCCGTGTGCGGGTCAGACGCGGCCCAGTCGTGCGACGGCTGCGCGGCCGTATGGATCACGAGCTCGATCTGGCCTGCGCGCTCGGCGAACGCGCGCTCGACCGCCGCACGGTCGCGGATATCGATAGCGAGCGAGCTGAACGCGTCCGGGTATCGCTCGAGCAGCGCGTTCGTCATGTGCGCCGTCGAGGCGTCCGCACCGAAGAAGCGCGCGCGCATGTCGTTCTCGATGCCGAGCACGTCATAGCCGAGCTTGGCGAAATGCGCGACCGACTCCGAGCCGATCAGGCCGCCCGATCCTGTGACTATCGCCGTGCGCATGGCCGCTCAAGCATCGCAGCCGCGCGGGCGACCGCCAGGTGGCTCACGCCTCGCCGAACACGAACGGAAGCTCGTCTGCGAGCTCGCGCAGCAACGGCGCGCGCGTGTCGCGCTCTGAGACGATCAGCTCGTCGACGGGCAGCGGCCATTCGATGCCGATGTCCGGGTCGTTCCAGGCGATCCCGCGCTCGACCTGCGGGTCGTAATAGGCGGTCTGCTTGTAGATGACGTCCGCCACATCGCTGAGCACGCAGAAGCCGTGCGCGAAGCCAACCGGCACGAACAGCTCGCGCATGCTCTCAGCGTCGAGGTCGACGCGCTCCCACTCGCCGTATGTCGGCGAGCCCTTGCGCAAGTCGACGGCGATGTCAGCGATCTGGCCGCGTGCGCAGCGCACGAGCTTCGCGACGCCGTCGCCGATGTGGAAGTGCATTCCGCGCAGCACGCCGCGCGCCGAGCGCGACTGGTTGTCCTGGACGAAGCGCTCGTCGGGTGAGAGACCGAGCTCGGCGTGCCACTCGCTGCGGTACGTCTCGCAGAAGAAGCCCCGCTCGTCGCCGTGTGCGACCGGGTCGATCACAACGAGGCCGGATAGGCGGGTCGGCAGCACGCGCACGGTGGCTGAGGTTACCGATCGCTCAGCTCTCCTATATTCGCGCGGTGAGCATGTGCCCGAACGCGACCTGCCGGTTGCCTGCGATCGCCAGCCCATCGGTCGGATGGACCAGCGGCCCAGCCGCTCCGGAACTTGGCGATGGGTCCGTCCACGTCTGGCGGGCAGATCTCACGGTGGTCGGCGACCGCGCGATAGAGCTGCTCAGCGCCGATGAGAACGAGCGCGCCGCCCGGATCCTCCGCAGTGACGTTCGTCTGATGTGGACCCGCTCGCGCGGTGTCCTCAGGTCGCTGCTCGAGCGATACTTGGGTCAGGAGGCCAGCACTGTTGCGCTTACGTGCGGGGCGCACGGAAAGCCGACGCCGGCCGGCCTCGGCAGACGCGTGTTCTTCAACCTTTCGCATTCGTGCGACCTCGCGCTCTACGCGTTCACCGCAACGGGACCCGTCGGTGTCGACGTGCAAGTCGCACGCAGCCGGACGCGAGAGGCGAAGACCGACTACGTCACACTCGCAAGACGTGCTCTCGGCGATGAGGCGGCCCGCTACCTGGGCGATCTCTCGACCAAATCGCGCGAAGAAGAGTTCCTGCGCCTGTGGACGCGCCATGAGGCCGAGCTGAAGCGGCGCGGCACTGGCATCGGCGGAAAGGCTCGAGCGCACGCGACGGCGACGGGCACGGGTAGCTCGGCAGTCACAGTCGCAGTCGCCCCGCACGCAAGCCCGTGGATCGTCGAGTTGGACGTCGGACCCCGCGCCGCCGCGGCGCTCGCACTGCGATCGCGTGGGGTCGAGCCACAGCGCTGGAGGTACGCCTTCTAAAGGATCTTCACGGTTATCCGTTGACTGATTGTCTTGCCGTTGACGACCGCCGCGAGCTTCACCGAGACGCCGTGTTTGGCGCGGATTTTGCTCACCAGCTCCGATCGGACGCGAATCGGCAGGTGCACCGTCTTGTTCGCCTGCAGGCTGAAGCCGACACGACCGTAGGTCGCTTCGCCGGCGTAGTTGCTTTCGCCGGGCACGGTCAATGTCGCCGTCCCCTTGCACGGGCTGACGCGGCAGAACACGGCGACCGCGACGATCCGGCTGTGGTTGATGCCGTCGGTCTGCGGGCTGACGCGGATCGGCGCGAGTGGCGGGGGCAGGCCATCCTTGCCACCGGGGCAAATGTGCGTGGCGTCTCTGCCGGTCGCCAGCGTGACGCGCATCAACAGTTCCTCGTTGCGGCTCACCGCAAAACCGTCGTCGGCCGATGTCACGGCCGGCGACAGGGTCGCGCCGTTGCCGGTGCCCTCGTCCTTGATGAACGAGTTCGTCGTCGAGCCGGGGACCGCACCAAGCACCTGAAACGGCACGCCGGCGCGGTAGACATTCTGGACGTAGCCGCCGCTGTCGTTGAAGCCAACGTAGTCGCCGGCGCTGACGCACAGGTTGACCGGCAGATAGCTGGAGATCGTCGACGCGTCGGCACCGTTTTCTCCGCATATCGGGACGTCGAACCCCTGTGAGGTGAGGCTCACCTTGACACCGCCGCCGGGTATCGGCGAAAGGTCCTGGAAATGGATGGTGTTAAGTGGCATCAGGTCGTTCGCGGCCTTCTGTGCACAGCCCTCGAGTTCGATCTTCTTCGCTTGTCCGGTCGCCGGCACGGCTGCTCCACCGCGGGCCTTCGAGAAGTTCCAGATCGCCGTGTCAGCGCCGAAATGGAACGTGTGGAAGATGCCGTTCGGCGCGTCCGCGCTCGGCGGCACCTGCGTGTACGTGCCGGGGTAGCCGAGATCTTCGGCGGTGTTGAGCGTCGCCGGGACCGACAGCGGGCTGCCGATCGTTGTCAGCTTTGCGTCGCTGGGGGACGGGACACAGAGCACGCTGAAGGCCGCAACGGCGGCGGCCACCAGGAGCGAGCGCATGCGACGGACAGGATGGTCGAGCCTCGGGATGTGGGTGTGTCGTTCGATCATTCTGGTGCTTCGGCATTCACCGCGCCAACGTCCAGCGAAACGCGCTTAGACGGACATACGGGGGATGCGGCACGGGTCGCACGACGCTCGCTGGATCGCGCGCGGCGCCGAGCACCGCTAGAGTGGGCGCGCAATCGGCGCTTGGCCGCCTCGCTGCGCGCTCGGTCCCGCCTCATCCTGCGGAGCAGCGGGCGGCGAGCCGTGAAAGATGACGAAGCGCATGACGATGAAGCCGGTCGTGGTGACTATCGCCATCGTCGCCAGATAGACGATCTCCGTGTCAACGCCGAGCGCCCCTGGAAGCACCGCCGTCGACGCAGCCGTGCCTCCGTATTGTGCGAGCGCCATCACGAGGTAGCGGCCAACCTGATGTCGGAACGGCAGGGCAAAACCGTCTTCGTGAACCCACACGAACAGACGCTGCAGCGTGAAGTGCAACGAGATCGCGCAGACGAACCCGATCGCTAGCGCGATCTGGAACGGAAGCCCGACGATCTGCGAGAGGACGGTCGTCACAGCGAGGTACACGAGCGTGACCAGCCCCCCGGCAAGCCCGAAGCGGACCAGCTGTCCGGTCAGCCCCGAGCGCGACGAGCGCAGATGCTGAGTGAGATCGCCCGCCGAGCTCAGACTCGGGCGGACGAGCGTAACGGTAGGTTTGCGTCGCTCGGGCACAGCGCGACCGATGTCAGGTCGACTCCATTGCCTTCGGCGCGACGAACGGCTCCATCTCGCTGATCGGATGCCCGAACGCAACCTTCGGATAGGCGTTCGCGAACGTGTCGATCGCCACCTCCAGTAGAAATGGTGAGTCGGGGTCGCGCCACATGTCCGCGATCACGCTCTCCAGCTCGCTCTCGCGATCGGCGCGTCCAGCCGAGATTCCGAAGGCGGCTGCGACAGCGACGAAATCCGGTGCCGAATAACCCCAGGTGGTCGATTGGTAGCGACCGTCGAAGTAGGATTCCTGAAACTGACGCACCATCCCGTGCGTGCGATTGTTGAGGATCACGATCTTCAGCGGCAGTTCGTTTCGCGCGACCGTCTGGAGCTCCTGGATGTTCAGTTGAAAGCCGCCGTCGCCGGCGATCAGCACGACTGGTGCACCCACCGCTATGCACGCGCCCACGGCGAACGGCAGCCCGGAGCCCATCGCGCCCATCCCGCCCGACGTGAGAAAGCGCTGCTGGCCGCCGAGCTCGAGTGACTGTGCAGCCCACATCTGATGCTGGCCGACGTCGGTCGCGTAGGCCGCCGCCAAGGCGGAGCTGCGCGAAACTCTGTGCATCAGAGCGTTCGGATTGATGCCGGGCACGTCTGGCAACTCGCCCGTGTCGGGCCAGCGTGCACGCAAGTCGGCTATCTCGCTGCGCCAAGCCTCGAAGCGAGGCGACTCCGCCGAGGGGATGCGCTCGCCAGCCGCGACGACGAACGGCTCGAGCTGCGCCACGGTCGTTCGGCAACCGAGCACACGGTTGTTCAGCTCACCGGGATCGCAGTCGACGTGATGAATCGGCCTGCCTGACGCGAAGCTGTCGGTATCGGCCCCGGTCTGGCGGATGTCGAGGCGGCTGCCGAGCACCAAGAGCAGGTCCGCCCGCGCGAGCGCGATGTTCGCCCAGCGATTGCCATACGTACCGATCATGCCGACGCGCAGCGGATGCTCGAAGGGCAGCGCGTCGACGCCCATCAGCGAGTTGACCACCGGCACCCCGAGCCCGTCCACCAGCCGGCGGAAACCCTCTACGGCGCCGGCCGTGCGGATTCCTCCGCCGGCAAGGATCAACGGCCGCGAAGCCGCGCTCAGATCGCCGAGCAGCAGGTCGATCGCCGCGGTGTCCACCAGTTCGACCGGCTCGGCTTGCGCCTCCGGTGCCGGTGCCGGCACGGCCAACTCGACACGCTGAAGATCCATCGGGATGTCCAACAGGACGGGTCCCGGGCGCCCGGTGCGCGCAAGTCTGAACGCGGCGAGCAAGCGCTCTGGCAACTCCTCTGCGGTCCGTACGCGCCACGCCGCCTTGGCGATCGGCGCCGCCATCGCGACAATGTCTGTCTCCTGGAAGCCAAGCTGGCGGATCGGCCGCTCGCCCTTCTGCTCGGCGCGGTTGACCTGGCCGGTGATGAACACAGCCGGCACCGAGTCGAAGTGGCAGCTGCCGAGCGGGGTGAGCAGATTGATCGCGCCCGGGCCGCTGGTACCCATCGCGACGCCCGGGACGCCGGTCATCCGCGCGTGCGCCTCGGCACTGAAGCCAGCCGCCTGCTCGTGGGCGCAGGAGACGATGCGGATGCGGCCGTCGCGGTGAATCGCGTCGAGAAAGTTGGCGATCATTCCGCCGACAACCTCGTACACCGTGTCGACGCCCTGCGCGACGAGGGCCTCGGCGATCCAGTCCGAGGATTGCATCAGCGAGTCGCTTCTTCGATCTCGCCCTGCGGCTCTCGCGAGCTACCCCGCCGGTGCCCGATGGAGTTCCCGCCGGTGGAGATCGCATCGTGGAAGCTCTCGATCATGAACTGCACCGCCTCGTCGGTCAGGCCCGGGTAGACCCCAACCCAGAAGACACGGTTCATCACGAAGTCGGCGCGCGCGAGGTCGCCGATGCGGCGGTGCGGCACGTCCAAATACGCAGGCTGACGAAGCAGGTTCCCGCCGAAAAGCAGTCGCGTCGCGATCTTTCGATCGTTCATGAAGCGCAAGATATGATCGCGCGAGACGGGCGACTCTTCGCGCAGCGCAAGTGGGAAGCCAAACCAGCTCGGATCGCTGTGCGGCGTCGCCTCGGGCAGGATCAGGTGATCTTGCAGATCTTGCAGACCGTCGAGAAGGAGCTGGAAGTTGCGGCGACGCGCCCGCCCGAACGACTCGAGCTTGTCGAGCTGAGCGACGCCGACCGCCGCTTGCATATCGGTCAGCTTCAGGTTGTAGCCGATGTGCGAATAGATGTACTTGTGGTCATAGCCATGCGGCAGTTCGCCGAGCTGGTGGTCGAAGCGTTTGCCGCAGGTGTTCTCTTTGCCCGGCGCGCACCAACAGTCGCGACCCCAGTCGCGAAACGACTCCGCGAGCACCTTGAGACGGCCCTTGTTCGTCAGCACGCAGCCGCCCTCGCCCATCGTGATGTGGTGCGCGGGGTAGAAGCTGACCGAAGCCAAGTCGCCGAACGTCCCAACCATCTTGCCTCGATACGTCGAGCCGAGCGCGTCACAGCAGTCCTCGACCAGCCACAGGTCGTGCTCGCGGGCGAACGTCGTGACCGCGTCGAGGTCGAATGGATTGCCGAGCGTGTGCGCGACCATGATCGCGCGAGTGCGATCGGAGAGCGCGTCCTCGAGCATTTCGACGTCGATGTTGTACGTCGGGACATCGACGTCCACGAACACCGGCACCAGACCGTTCTGGACGATCGGGTTGACCGTCGTAGGGAAGCTCGACGCAACGGTGATCACCTCGTCGCCAGGCTGCAAGCGGCGCGCGCCCAGCTTGCGCGAGGTCAGACACGAAAGCGCGACGAGGTTGGCAGAGGAACCAGAGTTGACGAGCAGCGCATGGCGGAGGCCGAACAACTTGGCGAACTTGCGCTCGAACTCATCGGCGTAGCGGCCGGTAGTCAGCCAGAAGTCGAGCGATGCGTCGATCAGGTTGACCATCTCGCGCTCGTCGAAGACCCGTCCGGCAAAGTGGATCTGCGTCTCGCCCGCGTCGAACTCCGCCGGCGGAAACTCGGCGCCGTGATACTCGCGGACCAGGTCGAGGATCTGACCTCGCAGCTGCGTCGCGCGGTCGCTGTCGAGGCTCATCGCCGGAGCTGCGCGGGCAGGACGTGGGGGTCGCGTCTGATGCGCCGGACCTTAGCAGGGAGGCTCGTTGCGTCAGCGCCCTGTCAGACGTCCTGCGGCAGCCGCGTGGGCTCGCTCTCGGTAGCGACCACACGCACCTCGACGCCCTCCAGCTCGGCTCGCTGCGCCGCGTCCCCGTCGCGCGTTCGTGGCGGGTTCAGCACGCGCTCGAGGATGTACGGCGGTCGCGCCTTGACCTCCTCGTACATGTGCGCGAGATACGAGCCGATTACGCTGAAGCAGATCAGCTGGATCCCGCCGACGAACAGGACGACGACGATCAAGGTTGCGTAGCCCTTCGGCGCGGCGCCCGGATCAACGATCTTCAGCACGATCTCGACGATCGCGGCGACGAGTGAGGCGGCGGTCGTGACCAACGCCAGCCAGCCGATCAGATCCAGTGGGACGTAGGAGAACGAAATGATCGCCCTTCTCGCCCAGCCGAAATTGGCGATCATGTTGTTCGAGGAGCGCCCGAACAGCCGCTCGGGGCGCTCGTAGGGCACGCCGATCTGGCGAAAGCCGACAAATGCGCGCAGCCCGCGCACGAAGCGGTGCGTCTCCGGGAGGCGGTTGATCGCGTCAACCGCCCGGCGATCGATCAACGAGAAGTCGCCTGCGTCGATTGGCATCGTCACGTACGCCAGTCGCTGAAAGACGCGGTAGAACGCCTTGCGCGTGGCGTTCATGATCGTCGGGCCCTCGCGCTTGACGCGCTCGCCGTAAACCACCTCGTAGCCTTCGCGCCAGCGCGCGACGAGCTCGGGGATCAGCTCCGGAGGGTCCTGCAGGTCTCCGTCGAGCAGGATCACGGCGTCGCCGGTCGCCAGACGCATGCCGCTCGAGTAGGCGCTCTGAGAACCGAACGCGCGAGTGTGGTGAACGATCGTCACGCGCCTGTCGCGCGCGGCCAGCTGGGCGAGCACCTTCGGCGTGTCGTCGGGACTTCCGGAGTCGATGAAGATGATCTCCCAATCGACGCCGAGCGCCTCGAACGTCGCTGCGAGTCGCTCGTACATCACCGGCGCCGACTCGCCCTCGCGATAGCACGGAACGACGGCGCTCAATCGCGTCTCGGCGCCGGCGCCGTTCACGTCCGTTCTCACCACGCCAAGATACCGATTGCCATGCCGACGCCAATCGCAGATTCCGCCGCCGATCCGCCGATCCCGCTCGGCGCGGATCCGCCGCTCAGCCGTGTCGGCCTCGGAGCGTGGGCATTCGGACGCACGGGGTGGGGTGAGCAGCTCGACAGCGACTCGCGCGCGGCGATCTTGCGCTCCGTCGAGTTGCGCGTCAACTGGATCGACACGGCAGCCGTGTACGGCGATGGGCACTCCGAGCGGTTGATCGGCACGACGATCGCGCAACTGCCCGATTCCGAGCGACCGCTGGTTTTCACCAAGGGCGGCGTTTGCGTCGACTCGCGCAGCGGGCGAACTTTTCGCGATCTGGATCCCGCGTCGCTGCGCCGGCAATGCGAGCGTTCGCTCCGGCGACTGGGCGTCGAGCGGATCGATCTCTACCAGCTTCATTGGCCGATCGCGGACGCAAAGGCCGTCGAATCGGCCTGGGCGACGCTCGGTGCGATGCAGAGCGAGGGCAAGATCCGTTGGGCCGGCGTAAGCAACTTCGACCTCGCGTTGCTCGAACGCTGCAGCGCCGAGCGCCCGCTCGACGCGGTTCAGCTGCCGATGTCGCTGCTGAGCCGAAGCGCCGGCGAAGGCCTGCTGCCGTGGATCGCAAGAGGAGGTGCAACGGGCCTCGTCTACAGCCCGCTCGAGTCCGGATTGCTCTCCGGCGGGTTCTCCGAGCAGCGCCTGCGATCGCTGCAGGAGGACGACTGGCGACGGACGCGCAGCCAGTTCCGCCAGCCGCTCGTCGCTCGCACGCTTGACCTCGTCGAGCGCTTGCGCCCGATCGCCGGCGAGCTCGAGATCTCGCTGGCCGAGCTCGCGATCGCGTGGACCCTGACCTGGCCGGGCGTCGCTGGCGCGATCGTCGGCGCGCGCAACGCCGCACAAGTCGACGGCTGGATCGGAGCATCGAACCTCGTTCTCGATCGCGCGACCCTCCTGAAGATCGAGCGTGCGCTGTCGCTCAGCGGGGCGGGCCAAGGGCCGAGGCTGCCCCCGGGCAAACGCGAGCAGTGACGCCGCGGAGCGGCGCGTGGCGGGAACGGCGCGATCCGGCTAGCCGGCGCTTCCGGGGGATAGCTGGGATAATCGCCACCTTGACGATCGACTCCTCAACCAACCAACGACCCGCCCTTCGAGAGCTGCCGGCGTTCGTGCACCAGCCGTGGCAGATGTCCTACGGCGAGCGCACGGCGATCGAGGGCGTTCTGGCGATGCTCGAGCCGGCGCTGGCGATCGAGATCGGTCGCGCCGAGGGTGGGAGCCTGCGCCGCATCGCTGCGCATGCCCAAGAAGTCGTCTCGTTTGACATCGTCGAGGCCGGTGCCGAGCTGGCGGAGCTCGAGAACGTGCGGGCGCTCGCCGGCGACAGTCACGCGATGCTGCCCGAGGAACTGGCGCGGTTGGCTGCGGCCGAGCGGAACGTGGACTTCGTGCTGGTCGATGGCGATCACACGACCGCCGGGGTCCGGCAGGACATGATCGATCTGCTCGATTCCGCAGCGATCGAGCGCACGGTGATCCTCGCTCACGACACGCTCAACGAGGAAGTCCGCCAGGGCCTTGAAGAAGTCGACTACGACTCCTACGAGAAGGTCGCCTGGATCGACCTCGACTTCGTCCCCGGTTACGTCGCCCAGCTGCCGGCGCGCTTGGGCGAGTGCTGGGGCGGTCTCGGCCTGATCGTCGTCGACTCCTCAGGAGCCTTCCGCGGTGGCGGACCGACGCGCGGCACCGATCTGTTTGCTCAGCACAAGCTGATCTGGCCCGCAGCCGAATGGATTCGCCAGGCTGGGCCAGACGCAGCCGCTCGCCTCTCCGATTTGACGCTGATCGCCGAGAGCGATCGCTCCGACGATCGGCAGGTCGCGGCGCTCGCGATCGAACTCGAGCGTCACCGTGCATGGCTGCGTGGGATCGAAGGCTCCGTCAGCTGGCGGCTCACCGCTCCGCTTCGCGATCTCAAGCGTCGCCTGCGTGAACGCCTGAACGCCTAACGCAGCCGGTGCAGGCCCCCCAGATCGACGGCTCTGAGCGTCCACTTCGCTTGAGCGTTTGCATCCCGACGCATCACGGCAGAGGCACCAAGCTCGATCAACTGCTCGAACGCCTCGCGGCCGAGCCCGACCGATCGCAGATCGAGGTGTGCATCAGCGACAACGCCTCTCACGACGGCACGGCCCAGATCGTCGAGCGTCATCGAGCGAGCTTTGGCGAGCGTCTGCACTACGCTCGCAACGAGCACAACGTCGGATGGGGCGAGAACCTCCTGCGCGCCGTCGAGCTGGCTCGCGGCGAATACTGCTGGCTGCTTGGGTCAGACGACGCGCCGGCACCCGGATCGATTCGCAGGCTGCTCGAGCTGATCGACGAGCACGCCGGGACCTCGGGCATCCATCTCGGCCACTTGCGCGTGACCCCGGACCTCGCGCGGATCGGCACGGCAGTGGCCAGCGAGTCCTATCCGGCTCAGCGCCTCACGACGCGCTTGCGCGGTGCCAGGGAGGTCGGGCTGGCGAGCTATCTCACGTTGTTCCTGTCGAACAATGTCGTGCGCCGCGATCGTTGGCAACGGGTCGCCGACTCCGAGCGCGCGCAGATGCTCGAGTTCCCGCTCGTGCCCCACATGTACATGCTCGGACGCGTCGCCGCGGCTGACCCGGACTGGGTGTGGTGTCCCGAGCTTCTCGTGATCTCGCGCGAGGGCGACATCTTTCTGCGCGAGCCGTCCGAGATCGGGCTCGACACGCGGATCGTGCGCGAGCTGATCGACGAGCTCGACCGACTGTGGAGGTCGCTGCACGGCAGCCGCGCGTACGTGCGCCGCGCGCTGATGTTCAAGGCGCTGCGCCAGATGGCGACGCACGGCGATCTGCTGCAGCTGCGAATGAGCGTCGTGCGCTTCCGCGAGCACATCCAGCTGCTCAGCCTGACGCGTCACTTCTGGTGGTCGAGCGAGTACTGGCGACATTCGCTGCCTGCCCTGCTGGTTCCGATCGCGCCCCTGCGCTACGCCTCGGGTGGGCCACGCCGGCGCGCATCGCGTCGTGCAGCCGCACACGAGCGCAACGTCCAGGTTTCCAACGAGCTGCCCTCCGAGATGTACACGGGCTACGCGACGTGGGTCCGTCTCAGCGTCGTCAATCGAGGCCCGGTCGAGCTGTCCTCCGCCGGGCCGTTCTCGGCCTGGCTGGCGTGTCGCTGGGAGGATCCTGAGACGGGAGCGGTCGCTCACTCCGGCTCTCCGACGAAGCTGTGGCCGCCGTTGCGCCCGCAGACGAAGCGCAGCGTCGAGATGTCGATCACGCCGCCGCCGCTCCCGGGCCGCTACCGCTTGGTGATCGCACCGGTGGAGCGCTTCGACGGCTGGTACGACGGCGACCAGCGCGCGAGCGGCGCGAGCGCAATCGTCGCCGTCCGCTCCCTGCCCGGTAGGCAGCCCGCTGAGATCGTCGGATCGCAGCCGGCGCAGGCGCCGCCGATCGCTGAGGCGCACGAAGCTCTTCCGAGCCTCGCCGAGATGACGCGCGCGGCGCAGAGCGCCGATCCGCAATGGCGCGCGAGCGGCTGGCGCGAGCAGCGCGACGCGCACACGCTCGAGATCCTCAACGAAGCCGGCTTCGAGGCGGCGCGGCGCACCGTCGAGGACACTTCGCCCGAGCGTCACGGCGTCCGGCTCTCGCGAGAGTACGTCGAAGTGGCGCGCGCGTGGCTGAGCGAGCCCACGACAGCTGTGCTGCTGGCGCGTCCGCGCGGCGCCCGACGGTCGCTGCGCGTCGATAGGCGAGCGCGCGCAGTGCGTATCGCGATGACCTGGGAGCTTGCGCGCGGCCGACTCGGGTCGCCACTTGAAGCTCTGCAGGAGCCACAACCGGACGACTCCTCGGTACGTCACCGCGGACGGCTGATCTCGGAAGATCTCGCGATCTCGGCGCTCGAGCTTGCGACGATCGCCGAAGTCGTTCCGGCGAGTCGGCTGACGACTGCGCGTGCGATCCAGCTGGGTGGCGGCTACGGGCGGCTGCCATGGTTGGCGCTGTCACTGAATCGCGGCATGCGCTACGTGCTGGTCGACTACCCGCCTTCGCTCGCGATCGCGCAGCGCTACCTGACCGAGGCGTTGCCGGAGCGGCGCGTCTTCCCCTACCGCCACTTCGAGGAGCCCGTCGAGCTGCTCGAGGAGCTGCTTGCCTCGGAGATCGCTTTTCTCACGCCGAACCAGCTCGCGCTGCTGCCGCCGCTCGGCGCAGATCTTTGGCTGAGTGTCTTCTCTCTCCATGGCCCGTCACGCGAGCAGATCGCGGCGCACCTCCAGCAGGCCGACCGCCACGTCTGCGGATGGGCCTACACGAAGCAGTGGCGGGTCTCGGTCAACCACGTCGACGACGTCGCGATCGAGCAGCGCGAGTATCCCTACCCGCCGCATTGGCGACGTGTGCTCGAGCGTCCACAGCAACTGCAGCCCGACAGCTTCGAGGCGGTGTTCGAGAAACCGTGAGCCGGGCGGTGACGCGGAGCAGGCGACGCACCGACACCAGCCGTCGTCGGTCAGGACGGAATTCGTACTCCCGCCATCAGCTCCGGCGCATGATCGATCAACGCCGCGAACGCGTCGCCGGCCGACAGGTTCGTCTGCGTGATCATCGAGCTGTGGCCGACCCGGTAGCGAGCGATGATCTCCGGCACGAACACCGCGCTCCTGCCGGCCTCTGCCATCCGTACCCATAGGTCGTAGTCCTCCCATCCATATAGGCGGGGGTCGTAGGAGTAGCCTCCCAGCGCCTCGATCGCCTCGCGTCGAATCAGCGAGAAGGCGTCGATGTAGTTACCCGCGCGCAAACGAGCCGGCTCCCAGTCGAAGCAGCTCAGCAGTCCTTCGGGCCCGTCGGTCGAGAAGCGCTCCATGATTCCGTAGGCGAAGCTCACCTCCGGCCTGGTCTCGAGCGCCTCGAGCAGCCGCCCCATCGCTGTCGTGCGCAGTTCGTTGTCGGCGTCGAGCATCAGCAAGCAATCCGCACGCGACTGCTCGACACCGGTGTTGCGCGCGGCCGCGAGCCCACGGTTGAGATCGTGGCGCACGAGCCTGCCCGACAGCCGCGGATTAGCTTCGAGCCAACGACGGACTCGATCGCCGCCGCCGTCTGTCGAGGCGTCGTCGACGACGACGACCTCCCAATCGGATCGCGACGAGCGCGCGAGCGAGCCGAGCGCGGCGAGCACCTCTTCGGCATGGTTGTACAGCGGCACGATCACGCTGAGCGCCGACGACGGCTCGGCCGACCACCGCTCCGACTCCGCGATCACGCGAGTGCGCGGCTCGTGCACGCTCTGCGCGGCGATGTCGTAGTGGACGCGATCGATCTGCCGCCGCAGCGAGCTGACCGAGAGCAACTGGTTCTTCAGCCCTTTCAGGATCAGGCCGTGGCCTTCGGATAGATCGCGCTGAGCCGGCTGATGCTCGAGGACCGGCGGGTTTTCGCGAAAATGCCCGCGTGCGCGCTCCTGTCTGGAGGTGAGCTCGAGATCGATCCCGATCGGAGCAGCGTCAACCTCGCGCGCCGCGTGGACCAGCGCAGCCGCTGCGTGTGCGAGCGGGCGGCGATCGCGCAGCAGCTCGTAGGCCTCAGAGCGCATCCGCTCCCGACGCGGGCCATCCTCGGCGATCCAGGCGCTGAGCAGTCCGAGACTGCCGAGCTCGCCAGTGATCAGATGGCGGCCCCACTCCAGCGGCGCGACGTCAGAGGAGTGCTCGCTGACGATCGCGCATCCCGCACAGATCGCCTCGGCGATTCGCAACCACTCGAAGTAGGGCTCCTCCTCTCCATGGACGTTGAGCAGCACCTTCGCGCGTGCCAGCAGGTCACGCTTCTGCTCCCCGGCGACGAACGCCGCGCCGCCGGCGACGTTCGGCCGCGAATTGTCAGACAAGCCGATGTGACAGCGAAAGCGCTCGAACACGTCCGCGTAGGAGGCAAGGGCGAACGCGCGACGATCGCTGAGCCGGCCGAGGAAGAGGATGTCGATGTCGCGCTCCACGGGCGCGCTCGCCCCGTTCGCGCGCGCCTCCCCGTCGAATTTGTCCCATAGCTCGGTGTGCCCGAGCTCGAGCAACTTCGCCTCGACGCCATCGGCACGATAGGCGCGGACCGATCGCGGGTTGATGTCGAACACGGCTCCCGCCTCGCGTGCCAGCGGCACGTTCGCCGTGAAGAAGTGCGTCTCGGGTTGCTCGGCGGAGATCATGATGCTGCGCTTCAGCAGCGGAGCCGGAGGGCGGTATCGCGACAGCGAGACGTACTCGTGCGGCGGCAGGAAGACGTGCACGAGACCCTTGCGCGGGAACGGGATCTCGCCGGTCGCGATGCTCGCGCTCACCCCGAGCGCGCGAAGCTCGTACGTGAGCGCCTCGGCCAGCTCGACGAAGAACTGGTTCTGCCCGCGCGCCATCGCGAACGAGACCTCGGGCTGCCCCGACCCCTGCCCGGTCGTCGTCACTTGGCGAACTTGCGCGCCAGCGCGGCAGCTTGGCGCAGGAAACGGGTGAGCTTCCAACTCGAGGACTCGACGAGGACGGTGTAGCGTGTCGCGATCTCCTCGAGCTGCTCGAGATGGACTTGCCGTCGCTGGAGCTCGTGGTTCATCGCGAGCAGCTGGTCGTTGACGTCGAGCAGCTCTCGCAGCTGCGCGTCCAGCTCGGGCATCCGCGCCAGCTCTGACTCTGTCTTCGCGAGCTGGTTGCGCAGCTGGTGCATCTCGTTGCGCAGCTGTCCATCAGTGATCGCGTGGTCGGAAAACACCTGCTCGTGCGCCGTGAGCAGCTCGCGCTGCTGCTCGAGGACCACTGCCTGCTCGTGCCATAGCTCGTCCCACTTGCGCAGTTCGACCGAGGTCGTCAGCTCGAAGATCGGCCGAAGTCGGGGCAACTCGCGCTGCCCGGCGAGCGCGACCGTATACAGCTCGCCGCCCGGCTCGTCGGCGATCAGCTTGCGCACGTCCACAGTCATCAAGGCATCTTCGCCGAGGTGGAACTGCTCGTCGTCGAGCACGCCCGAGGCAATCCATGTGTGCTGTCGCTCAGCAGTCGCGAACGCAAATCGGCTCGCCAGCTCGGCTTCGAGCTCGTCCGGCGTGTACTCGTGCACGTGGTGTGGATTACCTGGCGGATAGACGTTCCGGTTTGGCGATGAGACCGCAAGCACACCGTCGGCTGCGAGCACTCGCCGAAACTCGCTGAGCGCGCTGCCGGGGTCACCCAGATGCTCGATCACCTCGAAGCACACGACGACGTCGAAACTGCCGTCCTCGTACGGCAGCGAGGTCACGTCGCCCTGCTCGAGGGCGACGTTCGCGGGCATCGTCGCGCGGACCGCGTCGAGCACCTCGGCAGCGCGATCGAGTCCGACGACCTGTGCGGCGCCGGCGCCGGCGAGCAGCACCGTGCCATAGGCAGTGCCGCAGCCGGCATCGAGCACACGGCGACCCTCGGCCAGCTGCGCCGCCCATCGGTAGCGCGCGAGATGCTCGGCCTCGAGCAGTTGCCCTTGCATCGTCTCCGGGTCAAACCGCTCGGGCACCTCAGAAGCCGGCGCGGCGTCGTTCAGCAGATGATCGCTCATCGGCTGAGGATATAGACCGGCGGAGAGGAGCCCGCGAAGCCCAATGCGCGCCGATCCCACTCGGCGCGACTGGACTTCATGCTAGGTTCGCCGCGTGGCAGGCTCGCTGCGGCGCCGATGATCGTTACCGATGCCAACGACAACTCGGCGCGCCGGTCAAGCACTTTCTCGCGTGCCGGTGCACTGAATGCGCTCCGGCGGATACATCCGCATGTATGGGCCGCGGTCCTGCTCGGGCTGCTGCTGCTGATCTACCTCTGGCCGGCGCTCGTCGAAGGACGCGTGCTGACCGCCGACGCCTCGCTCTACAGCCTTGCTCCGTGGAAGGCATTCACGCCGAGCAACATCGGCCAGTTTGACAACACGATCCTGATCGACGTGCCGCGCGCCCACTACACCTGGGATCTGTTCGATCGCAACTCGATCCGCAGCGGAGTCTTCCCCAGCTGGAACAACGAGATCCTTGCCGGCTTTCCGTATTACACGAACAGCCAGTCTGGGCTTACCTCCGTTCTGAACATCCCGCTGTGGCTGCTGCCGTTCCATTGGGCGCTCGGCTTCGTCGCATGGCTCAAGCTGATGATCGCCGGCTTCGGCAGCTACCTGCTGGCGCGGCGTCTACGCCTTGGCTTCTGGCCGGCGATGCTCGCCGGCGTCGCGTACAGCTTCTCTGCGTTCAACGTCGTCTGGCTTGCACATCAGACGCTCGTCGCGAGCGCGATCTGGCTGCCGTGGGCGATCGTGCTGATCGAGTCCCTGCTCCACGGCGTCAGACGACGAGACGTGATGCTGCTCGCGCTGGTGACGGCGCTCGTGCTCAACGGTGGACACCCGGGGACGGAGGTGCAAACGATGGGTGCCGCTGGTGTCTATGCGCTGGTCCGGGCAATCACGCTCGCCAGTCAGGCAGCGCGCGAACGCATCCAACGGCTACTGGTGATCGCGCTGAGCACATTCGTCGGCGCGCTGCTCGTCGCGTTCCTGCTGATCCCGGTGCTGAAGTCTGCCTCTGGAACCGTCGGATTGACCTACCGCGAAGGCGGCGGGTTCGTGATGCCGTGGTCGGCGCTGCGAACGATCGCGTTCCCCGACTGGTGGGGACGTCCGAGCGAGATGAACTACGGCGGTCCCGTCAACTACGTCGAGCGAACGCTCTACGCCGGCACGATCACGCTGCTGCTCGCGGTACTCGCGCTTGCGACCAAGGAGAAGTGGCGGCTGAAGCTGCCATTCCTCGTGATCGCTGCGCTCGGGATCCTCGTGCCGTTCTCGGTGCCGGTCGTGCACAACGCGTTCGTCGCTTTGCCGCTGTTCTCCTCGGTCCAGGACGCACGGATGATTTTCTGGTTCGAGTTCGCCGCCGGGATGCTCTCGGCGTTCGGCCTGCAGGCGCTGCTGAGCGCCTCGCGCGAGTTCCAACGTCGGGTCTGGGCAGTGCTCGGAGCCGGACTGCTGGCGGGCGTGCTCGCGGCGATCCTGCTCGACCCCTCGTTCCACGAGCTGCGCACTGCGCTCAACCACTTCCGGACCGGAGCCGAATATCACGTCGAAGACGTGCTCGCGCTGACGAGCATCGGCTGGTGGACGATCTTCACACTCGGCGCCGTTGTCGTGGTCGCGATCTGCCGCAACCGGCTCCCCCGCACCGTTCTCGCTGCGGTACTGGTCCTGCTCGCGGCGCTCGACATGTTCCACTTCGCACATGGCTTCCAGCCGATCGGGCCCGCCGGCGAGGTGATTCCTCCCACCCCGCCGTCCGTCAAGTTCCTCGAGCAACGCGCCCAGCAAGGGCGCACAGTGGGCATCAACAGCGCGCTGACGAACGACTACACGATGAACTATGGCTTGCGCGACGTTCGCGGCTACGATCCGCCGCAGCCGACGAACCGCTATTTCCGGCTCTGGCAGCTCGCGAATCCCACACAGGGACCGAGCGAAGATCTCAGCGTGCCGCAGATGACGCCGACTGCGCTGAAAGTGATGAGCCTGCTCGGCGCTCGCTTCATGCTCGCCGACCCCGCCGAAACGCGGCTGAGCCTTCCAGGCGTGAAGACGATCTACGCCGGGACCGACGCCGTCGTCTACGAAAACACCCACGCCGCCCCCGCCGCATTCACGCCGACCGAAGTAGTCCGCGTCTCTGGCCAGCGAGAGATGTTGAGCCGAATCGCCTCGCCGGCCTACCAGCCGACCCGTGAAGCGTTCGTCGAAGGCGCCGCAGGCGCCCTGCAGGCGGCGCGCGGCGAAGTATCGGTGCAGCGCGACAAGGATGCCGACGTGCGGATGACGGCACGCCTCAGCAGAGGTGGATTGGTCGTCTTGAACGACTCGTGGGCGCCGGGCTGGTCAGCGAGGATCGACGGGCGTCCGGCGACAATCGTCCGCGTCAACGGCGTGATGCGCGGCCTTGACGTTCCCGCCGGCGAGCACGCGCTCGCGTGGCACTACAAAGTGCCGGGCCTGAAAGAGGGCATCGCCGTGAGCGCCGTCGGGCTGGTTCTGTTGCTGCTGATCGCCTTGTGGCCCTCGTCGTGGCTGATTCGGCATTTCAGGCGGCGCCGTGCCGTTCAGGGCTGAGCCCCTCAGGCGGCTTCGCTGGAGAAAGTCAGCGATGACAGCGCGAGGCCGAGCGAGCGCTTCTCCGGCCAGAGCTCCGCGTCGCTTCCCACGGGGTTCGACCACTCCGCTTCGGTGTCAAACGACACGATGTAGTCGCCGGCGTCCAGCTCCAGCGCGAAGGCCTCTTCCCGCCACTCCGCATCCCGCCAGGCGAGCCGCGTGGCGAACGCCTCGTGCGCCTCGCCGAGTGGCTTCATCGTGAGGCGCACGCCGCCGATCGATGCCGGCGGCAGTCGATAGCTGAGGCGGCCGCTGTGAGCCGCTCGATCGAGGCGGACGACCGCTGCGGCATTGCCGCACGCCCAGCGATAGCTGCGGTCGGGGCTCTCCTCCGGTTCGAACCAGCCGCGTACGAGTTGCTGCTCGACGCCCGGCGAGCGCATCTCGAGGCCGCCCGGCGGCAGGTCGAACGATCGCGCGAACGAGAGTTCGGACAGCGCGAGGGCCAGCGAGCGCGTCTCGGCCGGTGGATCGGACCACCCGCGAGCGCTCGTGAACACGACTTCGTAGTCGCCGGCCGGCAGCGTCAGTGGATGGTTCTCGACCGACCGCGCGATGTACTGCCATCGCAAGCTGGTACTCCACAGCGTCCTCTGCGGGTCTGTCGAGTCGACGCGGCGGACGCGAACGTCGATACCGCCGATGTCGACTGGGACGTGCGCATAGTCGAGCCTGATCCGTCGCGCGGCCTCGTCGAGGTGCACGAACACCGCCGCATGCACTCCAGCCCAGCGGTAGCTGCGCCCGGGCACGCGCTCGAGCGGAAACCATCCGTACAGCAACTGCCGCTCTGCATCGGGACGCTCGACCGCGACCGTTGAACCAGCACGCTGCGGCGACGGGCTCAGCCGCTCGGCGACACCGATCGGAAAGCCGTCGCCCCACGAGTCATCGAGCAGCCCGAATGGAACGGCCGCCGAGCCACGCAGCCGCCTTCGGCAGGCCAACACGCTTCCTAGGTGGCGGGCGTTCCAGACGATCGACTTGAGCTTTTGCACGCGCACCGGCGCGGATGCCCTAGACAGCTCACGCGCCTCGTAGGCGGACCAGCGTGCAAGCGTGCGCGCCGGGGCGTGGCTGAGCACGACGCGCATCCGGTGGCGCTCACAGAGCAGCCGCTTGCGCACGCCGACGGCTCCCCCATCGGCGGCCAGCGCCCCCGCATCCTCCTCGTCGTCGGTGTCACCCGAGCCGTGATCGATCCAGGCCTCGGGCGCGACGACTACGCGATAACCGGCGCGCCACAGGCGCACGCCGTAGTCGACGTCGTCGTAATAGTTGTGCATACGCTCGTCGAACGACCCGACCCGCTCGAGCGCCTCACGCCTGATCGCCATCCCGCAGCCCATCGGGTAGAGCGCCTGCGCGGCGATCTCGGCGTGCTCATAGGACTCGTTCATCGCAAGGTCAGCCGCCCACCCCTGACGATTGACCGTGCCGCCCGCTCCGTTGATCACGAGCGGGTTGCGGTCGAAGAAGACCGTCGATGCGACGCCGCCGATCGTCTGGTCGTCGCCGAATACGGCGACGACCTCGCTGAGCCAGTCTGGCGCAGCGAAGCCGTCGGCGTCAACGAACGCGACGATCTCGCCGCGGGCGTGACGCAGACCGAGGTTGCGCGCGCCCGGACAGCCCCGGTTGCGCTCGCTGCGCACGAGCCGCAGCGCCCCCTCGCGCGCCGCCGCGTCTGCGACCGCGGCGCTGCGATCGGTTGAGGCGTCGTCTACGACGATCAGCTCGTAGCGCGGATAGTCCTGGGCGAGCAGCTGCTCGATGCAACGGCCGAGCACGCGCTCGGCGTTTGCGCAGACGACGATCACCGAGGCAAATGGCCCCTCCGTGCAGCGATCCGTGGCGGTTCGCACACCCGGCTCAGCCGTGGAGACGCCGGCCGCACGCCGGCCGCTGCGCACCGCTTCGCGTAGCTGGACCTGGCTGCGTCTCCACCGGTCGTAGTTCATTGCGAGCGCGATGGGCGGACGACCTCGATCCAGTGCAGAACCTGCGAGGAGCGGCACAAACGCGCGAGCCCGCTTGCGCTTACGGGCTGCAGCGGCGGCGTTGCAGGCGAGCTCGGCGCCACTACAAGCGGTCCGATCGAGCGGTTGAACGTGTCGACGCCTTCGCCGTTGCCCGCGCGCAGGCTCAGGCCACCGCGGGAGATCTCGATCCGGTGGATGCCCTCGGTCAGCTTCGCCGCGCCGATCTCGATCGTTGCGCCCGGGTAGCTCACCTGATAGGCCGCGGTTCCGACATGCCGCCCGTCCACGCTTACGTCCACAGGACGGCCGGTCGAGCCGCCCATGAAGAAACCGTAGGTTTCCGTCGCTGGAATCAAAACCTCGCGCGTCGCTCGCCCGGCGCCGTTGGCGATGATCGCTCCGCCAGCGTTGACAAGCTCACCGCTCAAGACCATATTGCTCCCGCCGAGCTGCAGGTAGTGCCTTGGCTGCGTCGTGAAGAGCAGCCTGGCACCGGCGCCCGCCTTGCGCAGAGCCGTCCTGGTTTCCCCACAGGCACGGCGTTCGCGGCTGGCCGGCGATCCGCCGAAGGGGATGTGGGCATAGACCGTCGAGGCTGGCGCAGAACGCCGCCAAACCGCGTAGTAGGGAGAGACGTAGACAAGCCGGTAGTTCGCCGGCGGACGACTGGCCAGCGGATTGCGACGCATCACGATCGTGCGGTAGAGCTCGATCCATTCGAGCGCGAACTCGTTCATGTCGTAGGCGTAGATTCCGCCGGGTTCAGTCGCACGGTTTACGCCCGGGCGCAGCCCAAGCGAAGGTCCGTTGACGACGCTGTCCTGTGTGTCATCTCGCAGGTAGTACTCGGCGTACTCCTCGAAGTCCGGGGTCAACGTCGGCCCCTGGCCGGCAAAGCGTTCGCCGATCCGTTGCAGATCGTGCAGGCGCGCGTAGGGCGAGAGCGGCGTGTCGTGGTAGAGCAGCGCGTTGCCGAGCAGAACTCCAGCGGCGATCGCGAGCGCCGCGAGCACGGCTGCGGCTCCCGCGAGCCAGCGCATGTTGGTAGCGAGCTTGCGCATGGCGCTCCTCGCGGCCGCCGCCGGATCTCGGCGCGCCGTCTCGCGAAGGAGTGCTCCGGCGCCCGCGAACGCGAGCAGCAGCGTGATCGGCGCGGTTAGGCAGTCGGCCTTGAACTGGATCCACGGCCCGTAGCGATGCGCGACGTAGTACAGGGCGACGGCGCCGGCGACACCAACCCACGCCACGCTCCAAGCTCGTCGTTTGATCGCAAACACGAACCCGACGACGGCGAGCACCAGAACGACGATCGCGAGCGCTTTGCTTGGCCCCTGCTTCGCGAACTGCGGAAAGCGCACGTCGCCGGTGATCCAGACGCCTGCAGCCGCGATCCCCGGCACCGGCGCGCCGAGGTTGCCGAGATCGACGGGACCGGCGCCGGTCACGACCGGTAGGAGTTTGGAAGCGGCCGCGAGCGTCGGGAGCGACAGCACGAATGTGACGAGCGCCATCTGCGCCGATGCGAGCATCGCCGCGATGCGACCGCGCTGGAGCACGATCACCGTCGCGCAGACGCCGACGCTGAGCACGCCGACCCACGGGAGCGTGGTCAAGGAGAGCGATGCGATCGTCGCCGTCAGTGCAATGGGCACCGCGAGTAGACCGCGCCCTGGCCGCAGCCGGGTCGCGACCGGCACGAGCAATGCGGCCGTGAGCAGCAGGAAGCAGCTCGTGCAGAGCTCCTTGATCCCGCCCGCCAACGCGTACGCATAGAGCACGTTCGGCTGCGCCGAAACGACTGCTCCGAGCGCACGCAGCGGGCGGTTCTCGACGAGTGTGCCGAGTAGAAAGTAGAGCGAGAGCGCCCCCATCGCCGAAACGAACGCGAGGAACGGCTGATAGAGCCACGAGAGGTCGACGGGCGTCAGGTTCGACAGCGCTCCGAGCGTCCACGTACCGCCGCCGGGATAGCCGGAGGCGAGGTACTTTTTCATCACGATTTCGTACGCCGAGCCGGCGCCGCCAGGGACGTGGCGGCCGCTGTGAGCGAAGTGCGCCGCAAGGTCGAACTCGTAGGAGATGTCGACGATGTGGCCGTATCCAGTGAAGCCCGGCTTGCCCGAGAGCACGATCGGCGATGCGATCAGCACCCACGCGCCGAACGCCGCGACGACCGCCCACAGGTCGGTGCCTCGCCCGCGGCACGCGATCGCGCCCGCCACGATCGCGCGACCGAACCACAAGCCACCGAGGCCGACGACGACGAACGCCGGGGCAGCTAGCGGAGCGAGCGACGGGACATAACAGAACAGCCCTCCGACGGTGACGAGTACCGCGAGGCCGACGGGGAGCGTAAGCAGAGCCGGGACCGCCTCGGAGCCACAGATGCGACGAACGCCCAAGCCCGTGCCCGCGCAAAGCACCAGCATCAGGATCGGGAACGCAATCCACGCCAGCAGGAAGACGCCGGTCATCGCGTTACTGGTGCTCCGCCGGGACTGGGCTCGCCAAACCGGCGAGCTGCTCCAAGCGCTCGCGCATGCGCTGCCCGGTCACCGCGGGCGAGAACCGCTCGGCGATGTCGGCGGCGGCGCGCGCGGCCTTGCGCGCGGCCTCCTGCGGGTCTCGATGGACACGGCGCATCAACTCGGCCGCGTGGTCGACGCTCGGCTCCGCCCATTCGCCCTCAGGCGGGTAGATCTCACATTCGGGCCCGACGCGACCGATGGTGTAGTCGATCAGGTAGCTGTTTTCGGCGTCCATGAAGTCGACATTGCCCGAGTAGCCGGTCGCGATCACCGGCTTGGACATCGCCATCGCCTCGGCGATCGTCAAGCCGAAACCCTCGGCGCGGTGCAGCGAGACGTAGCAATCGCACGCTGCCATTAGTCCTGAGAGCGCCTGCGGGCTCAGCGATCGATCGATCACGTGGATGTCCTCGCGCCCGTCGGTCGCCCACAGCACCTCCTCCTCTGAGAGCGGACGCAGCGGAGCGTTGATCGTCTTCAACAGCAGCCGCGGGCCCTCGCCAGGCGCGAACGCGCGCTTGAACGCCTCGATCAGGCCGACCGGGTTCTTTCTTTGCACGGTGCTCAGATAGTCGAACACGAACAGGAACAGAAATCCGTCGGGCACGCCAAGCCGGGTCGGTTCAACCGGCTCGCTCGGGCGAGTGACGGGCGGCGGCAGCGCAAGCACCGGAACCGGCGCTTGCGCGCCGATGTTCTCGGCCATGAAGCGTGAGTACACCCAGATCTCCTCGATGAGCGCAAACGCCCGCTGCCAACGCGGCGGGATGCTGTTCGTCTCCCAGCCCCAGATGCCAATTCGCGGCCCCTCGAAATAGCTCTCGCCGAGGCGCTCGACGAAGTCGGGAAGCTCATCGGCGTTGACTGCGACGATCTCAAAGCCGTGCCGCGCGCCGTGCACGATCTCCTCGAAGCTGTGCAGCCCATAGTCCTCGCTGAGCTGCACGGCGGGCGCGAGGTGGTGAAGCGGGACGCTGGCCGTCCTCACGGGCACGCCTGCCGCGGAGAGCGCCTCGACGTATCCGCGCGCCGCCGCCCCGAGACCGAGTGTGTGGCCGAGATACCCCGTCAGGCGTACGGCAACGCCGTCCGCGCCGCGCGGCGCGGCGCGGCGCGGACGCGGTCGAGAGGCTTGGGCGGCAGCCCTCGGCGTCGGCTGTGACCAGCGCTTCGCGGCAGCGATCGAAGCTGGGCGCGGGGGCATGAAACGGTCAGGGACAGCGAGCTCGTTGCGGCCGAACTCCCACGCCCACCGCACATATCCTGCGCCGTCGCTTCCGTTGAGGTCGGGATAGACACGCAGGACGTCCGGGCGCTCGCGCGAGACGCGATAAAAAAGGTAACGATTGATGCCGCGGCTTCCGCCTCGCGGTGCTGGAGCTTCCAGCCACTCTAGAAACTCGCGCGTGCCATTTTCGCCGAACAGGTCGTCCACCCCGTCGCCGAGCGCGAGCGCCCGCGCGTAGATGCTCCGCAGCGCGTCGTCGTAGACGAGCCCGTCGGCGAGCCGCCGCCCGACGTCGTGGCGATAGTCCGCGTCGCTCCAACCGGCCTCGCGCAGCTCGCGCGCGTAGCGTTCGCACAGCCGGCGCAGGAGCGGCGAGCGACTGACGCGAGCGCGGCTGGCGCTGGCGGCGAGGCGGAATGGCCGGTCGGGATCGAAGCCGGGAAGGTTGAGGAACCGCAACGGTCCGCGCCCATCGACAATGACGTGGTCACCGCTTGCGCCGTCGGACGAAAGCACGTGTTCGTGCAGGTTCCACTGTCCGAGGTTGCTGCCTGGGTCGGCGAGGACTCCGGTTGAGAAGCGCGCCGGCGCGAGCTCGAGGAAGCGCGCCAGCCAAGGCCGGTCCTCCGGTCGAGCGCCGACCGCGAGCGCGTCGAGCGAGCCAAGCGTCGACTGCACGTGTGCGCTCCACCACCGAAGGAAGTCCTTCGCTCGAGCGCCGGCGTCGACGGCGATCACCGTGTCGTCGATTCGACCAGCGCGTTCGAGCTGCGCGCGCGATGGTTCGAGGCCGTCGTCAGGCAGCTCACCGGTGAGCCGTGGCACGAGCACCACGCCGCGCTCCTCGAGTAGCGACTCGATCGGCTCGAGGCCAGCGAGAAGCCACGCGCTGCTCGGAAGGTGCATGAGCGGCTCAGCGTCGCGCTCGAGACGATGCAGCAGCGCGTGCGGAGCGAGCAGCACCGTGAGGTCCTCCTCGCCGTGGCGGGCGAGCAGCGACTCGACGTCCAGGCCAAGCTCCGTCGCGACCGACGCGACGCGCAGCGAGGGTTCGCTACGCGCTACAGCTTCGACCGTCGGCTCGCGCGCGATCAGCATCACGGTCAGCGCGCTGTCGGGCGTGTGCCGGCGCAGCGATGCGGCCAGCGCGCGAGCACGCGGCAACGTGCTCATCGTGGCGAGCGAGATGATCTGCATCAGCGACCATTTCGATGTTCGCGCTCGGCGATCTCGCGCCGCAGCGACTCTGCGGTCTCGACGAACTCTCGCGCTAGGTCCTCGAGGCGCTCGAGCTGCTCGGCGTGCCGCTTGCGCGTGTGCTCGAAGTCGGCCTCCAAGCGTTGAACGCGCGCGCCGAGGCCGCGCCGCTGCGCGTAGGCGGGCGCGTAGCGCCAGATCGCTTTGCGCGCCGGGTCGCGTAGCCGAGCACGCAGTCGCGCAAGCGGTCGAGCAACGCGAAACTGCGTTGTGATCTGATCGTCGGCGGTCATCGCGCTCCCTCGATTATCGCTAAACGTCCCGGACGTCCGCGAGACTGCTCTAGGCTGGCTGGTCTGCCGGCTGGTACCGATGAGCATGAACGAGCAGCCCAATACGCGCGAAGGTCGAGCTTTTGGCGGCAGGTGTGTCCTGGTTGCGGCGAGCGCCGAGCCCGAGCAGCTTTGCCGCTGCCGAGCGTCGATCCGCGAGCACACGCCGAGCGACGTCGCAGTCGTCGAGGTCGAGCACAGCGCGAGTGCGGTCAACCGCGAGATCGAGCGGCACGCGCCCGCCGACGTGATCTTGTTGACCGAGGCGTGCGAGGTCTCCGCAGACTGGCTCGAGCGACTGACCGCGGCCGCGAACGCCGACACGAATACGGCGAGCGCGAGCGCATTCGCCGATGCAGGCACGCCGCTAGCGCTGGGCGATCGGAGCGAGCCCAGCGGGGATGACGCACGGCATACGGTCGGCCCGCTCGGACGCTCGCAAGCGCTCCATCCCCGAATCAGCAGAGCCGTGGCTCCGTGCGTGTACCTTCGCCGCGACGCCCTGCAGCTCGCCGGCCCGCTTGACGAGGCGCTCGACCTGCGCTCTGCCGTCGAGGTCGACTTCGCTCAGCGCTGCGTGCTGGACGGGCTCCGGCACGTCGCCGCGGATGACGTCGTCGTCGAGCGCCTCGACGCTGCCGATAGCGGGTCACCAGCGGATATTGCGCCGCCGTTGCGCCGCCGCTATCCGTATCTCGAGAAGACGCCGTTGGCCGACTCGGGGGTGCTCGCCGAGGCGCTGTTGCGCGCACGAGCGCCTTGGCCGCGGCTACCGGTGACGTTTGACGCGCGCGCGCTCGACGGCGCAATCACCGGCACGCAAGTGCACGTGCTCGAACTGATCCTTGCGCTCGCGCGAACGCAAGCGCTGCAGCTTCGCGTGCTCGTACGCGAGGGGCAGATCGATACAGCGACTCGCAGGTTGCTCGAGGGCCTGCCGTACACCGAGCTGCTTGCGGCCGAGCGGCTTGATCCACATACGCCTCGCAGCGTCGTCTTCCATCGCCCGCAACAGACATTCTCACCGAGCGACGTTGGCCTCGGGCTCGCGCTTGGCGAGCGTTTCGTGATCAGCCAACTCGACCTGATCGCATATCGCAACCCGGGTTATTTCGTCGATGCAGCCTCTTGGCAGGACTATCGTGCAGCGAATCGCCACGGGCTCTCGGCGGCCGAGCGCGTAGTCGTCTTCTCGCCGCATACACGCGACGAGTTGCTCGCCGACGCGCTCGTCGATGCTGCGCGCGTCAGGGTGGTGCCACCCGGCGTCGATCATCGTCGAGTCGACGCCCGGCGGCCGGCGGCGCTCGGCGCCGATTGGCCCGCCGGCTTCCTACTGTGCCTAGGTACCGACTTCCGCCACAAGAACAGGCTCTTTGCGCTGCGCCTGCTCGCGGCGCTGCGCCAGCAGCACGGCTGGTCGGGAGGGCTCGTGCTCGCGGGCACGCACGTCTCGCCCGGCTCCTCGGAGCAAGACGAGCACGAGTACATGCTCGAACACCCCGAGCTCGACGGGTTCGTCGTCTCACTCGGCACGATCGACGAGCACGAGCGTGAGTGGCTCGTTGCGAACGCCGGCGCGGTGGCTTACCCGTCGGCCTATGAGGGCTTCGGCCTGATCCCATTCGAGGCGGCGCTTGGCGGAGTGCCGTGCTTGTTCGCTTCGCAATCCTCGCTCGCCGACGTCGCGCCGGCGGGCACGGCGACGATCGTGCCCTGGGACGCGGTCGCGAGCGCGGCGAGCGCGCTCGTCCTGCTGACGAACGCCGAGGCGCGCGACGCCCACGTCCATGCGCTGGCGGCTGCTGCGCGCAAGCTGACGTGGGACCGCGCCGCGGCCGCAACAGTCGAGATCTACCGAGAAGCGGCGATCGCACCGGTCCGCGGGTCGGCAACGTTGAGCAGAGATCTGGTCGCACGCGAAGCGCGCTTGAGCGTCCAGCACGAAGAGGAAGTCGCGAGCCTCATCGATCAGCGCGAGCATGCGCGGCAGATGTATGACGCGCTGAACGCCGAGGTCGGCTTCGGGCTGGTCCTGATCGGACCGAACGGCGCCCTTCCGGAGAGCGTGCAGCGCGCTCTGTTGGCGCTGGTTGCGCGACCAGCGCTGAGTCGGCCGCTCTTTAGGTGCCTCAGCGGTGTTTTCCTCGGCGTGCTGGCCTTTCTTCGTCCGATCAAAGCCCTGTCGCGCCGCTCGCGATGAGCGTCACGGGGGCTGAACCGGTATCCGCGGCCTATACCCTGGACGTCGTGCCCAGCGAGCAAACAGATTTGCCAGGACGTCCGGCCCTGGCCGCGCAGGGAGTCGACAAGCGCTTTAAGATCCCCGAGGAGCGCAGCCACACGCTCAAGGAGCGCGCGCTGCATCCGCTGCGTCGTACGCGCAATGAGGAGCTGCACGTTCTGAAGGACATCTCGTTCTCGGTCGCGCCGGGGGAGTTCTTCGGGATCGTCGGGCGCAACGGCAGCGGCAAGAGCACGTTGCTGAAGTGCCTTGCCGGGATCTACGGAGTGGACCAGGGCAAGATTTGGTGCAACGGGCGGATGTCGACGTTCATCGAGCTCGGCGTCGGCTTCAACCCGGATCTGGCCGCCTATGAGAACGTCGCGCTGAACGGGATCATGCTCGGCCTCTCCCCGCGCGAGGCGCGCGCACGATACGAGCGCGTGATCGAGTTCGCCGAGCTCGAGGAGTTCCAGGACCTGAAGCTGAAGAACTACTCGTCGGGGATGCACGTGCGACTCGCCTTCTCCGTGGCAATCCAGGTAGACGCCGACATCCTGCTGATAGACGAGGTGTTGGCAGTCGGCGACGCTTCGTTTCAGCAGAAGTGCTTCGACGTGTTCAACCGGATGCGCGAGGAAGGCCGCACGATCGTTTTCGTTACCCACGACATGGGCGCCGTCACGCGCTTCTGCCACCGAGCGATGCTGCTCGAGCGCGGTGAGGTCGTCAGCATCGGCGATCCGCGCGACGTGGCCGATCGCTATCTCGAGTTCGCGTTCGGCCGCAAAGTCGGCTACCAAGACCCCGAGATCGGCAGTGCGCGGATGGGCGACGGCGCAGCGCGTGTAAGCGACGTGTGGCTCGGCGAGGACCCGTCGGAAAATCGCGGCGTAGCGCCACAGTCCGAGGCGCTGACGCTGAAGGCGAGAGTCGACTTCCACGAGGAAGTGCTCGATCCTGCGGTCAGCGTGACGCTGCTCAACGAGCACCGCCAGCCGGTCGTCGTCGCAACCACTTCTGAGGATCTCGAAACAACGGGCGGCTTCAAGCCGGGCGAACAGGCGCTGTTCGCGTTCTCGTTCCACAACATGCTCGCGCCCGGCCGCTACTACACGGCCCTCACGATCAGCCGTCGCGGCGAGGGCGTCGACGTGATTGACCGCTATACCGGCGGCCTGTCGTTCGTCGTCTCCGGCCTGGCCGCGAGCGGCGGCATGGTGGAGATCCCGGTCGAGACCGAAGTTACGCGGCTCGGGACGATTCCGCAGATGCAGTCGGCCGGAGAGTCGCTGTGAGCACGCCGGAGCTGCTCGAGCCGGCGCCCTACCCGCCGGCCGGTCCCACCGAGCCGCTTGGACGCCCGATCCTCGGGCCGCGCGCGCTGGGCGATAGCTGGTCGCGCTTTTGGCACCTTTCCTACAACATCGCGCGAAGCGAATTCAAACTGAAGTTCTTCGGCTCGGCGCTGGGCTATCTCTGGCAGGTAGTGCGGCCGCTGATGCTGTTCGGCGTGCTCTACGTCTTCTTCGTCCTCGTGTTCCACGTCGATAAGGCAAAAGGCGCAGCAGCACATCACTATGGAGCGCAGCTGCTCGGCTCGATCGTCCTCTTTACGTGCTTTGGAGAAGGCTCCTCGGGGGCGGTGCGCAGCGTCGTCGACCGCGAGAACCTGGTGCGGAAGATCCAGTTTCCGCGACTCGCGATCCCGATCTCGGTAGTGCTACTGGCGCTGTTCAACCTTGCGCTGAATGTCGTCGTCGTGATGGTTTTCGCGGTGATCGAAGGGGTGCGTCCGATGGTGAGCTGGCTCGAGTTGCCGCTGATCATCTTGATGCTGACAGTGTTGACGACTGGGGTCGCGATGCTGCTATCGGCGCTGTTCGTGCGCTTCCGAGACATCGCGCCGATCTGGGAAGTGTTCAGCCAGATTCTGTTCTACTCAGCGCCGGTGATCCTTCCCGCTGAAACGGTTCGCGCAGAACTCGGGCAGGGCAGCCTGCTGTACCACATCTACACGCTGAATCCCCTCGTCGCGATCTTCCAGCAGTTCCGTCACGCGATGATCAACCACTCGACCTTCAGCGCGGGACAGGTGATGGGCAGTTGGCTGTATTTGCTCGAGCCGCTTGCGCTTGTCGTCGTGCTCATCATCGTCGGCTTCTGGGTGTTCAATCGCGAGGCGTCGCACATCGCGGAGGATCTCTAGCCGAGCCCAGTCGAGCGAGGCTAGGCCAGCTCTACGCCGACGCCATGCGCCCCGACGCGGCGACGCGCTCGAAGAAATCCTCGAGCGCCTCGATCCGTCGCACCCACGCATACTCCTGCGCCGTCTCGATCCCGGCACGCCCCAGCTCGGCACGTAGTTCCGGATCGGCCAACAGCCGACCCAGCGCCTCGCCGACTGCCGCAGCGGTTGGCTCGGGCATCAGGCAGTTGACGCCATCGACACAGAAGTCGCGATTACCGTGCGCGTCGGTGCAGAGGACTGCGGCACCCGCCGCCATCGCCTCCAGCGGAGGCAGTGCGAAGCCCTCGTGGACCGACGTCTGCATGAATACGGCCGCTTCGCAGAACAGCTCGTTGACCCGCTCGTCGCTCGGCGTGTCGACGTAGCGCACGCCGGGCTGCGCGAGCTCCGGCTCGATCCCGAACAGACACAGCTCCGGCCTCGGCTTCAGCGATTGCCAGCCGGCGAGCGTCAGCGGCAGGTTCTTGAGCGGATTCGTGCGCCCGATCGCGAGCACCATGTCATCGCGGCGCGCGATGTCGGGCCGGGGGCGGAAGTTCTCCAGGTCGATTCCCGGCGGAATCAGCTCGGCGTCGAGGTCGAGCTCGCGCAGCCGCTCGCGGTTCCACGAGGAGATCGTCATGTAGCGAAACTCCGGGCGATAGGAGTCGAGCACCGCGTGACGCGCGCGCTCGTGATCGGGGTAGTAGGAGGTCTCGATGTCCTGCACGAAATAGACCGGCAGGCCGCACGGGATGCTCGCGCGCCATACGGCGGCCGCAGTCATCCACCATGTCGCAACCTTGATCGCATCGACCTCGGCCAGCGCGTCGCCAAGCGCCTCGTAGTCCGCGAAGCTGCGCACCGGCACGCGCAGCTCGAACCAGTTCGGGCGGTCGCCGAGCGTATACAGCGCGACATCGTGTCCGCGATCCGACAGGCGGTTGAGGTGCTCGAAGATGTCGCGATGGCCGCCACCGACTCCGGTGTCCTCCGTCACGTAGACGATCCGTAGCCGATCGTTCGCAGCGCCGACCGCCGTCCCTCGGCTCTCGGCAGGCTCGCTTGGGCCGGGCGCGGCAGCGGCGCCGGCGGGCGCGCCCGAGGCTGGCTGCTCGACGGATGCGCCGCGCGCGTCGAAGAAGTCCGACCAGCGCTGCCAGAAGCGGTCCTGCGACTCGCGCTCGCGCTCGCCGAGCTCGGTGCCGCGAGTGAGCGACTCGTGATGGATGAGCTGCGCTGTCGGGAAATAGAGCACACGCAGGCCGGCCTGCCACGCGCGCAGGCACCAGTCGACGTCCTCGTATGCCATCGCATAGCGCTCGTCGAACGCACCGATCCGCTCGATCGTCGTGCGCCGTACGTACATGCACGCGCCTGTTACGGCCAGCGCCGGACTCGGCGTCTCGGCAGGCCCCCAGCCGTGAGGCTTGAAGCGATAGCGGTGATCGAACCACTGCGGCTGGTCGCGGTTGCGCACGGTACCGCCGAACTGGATTCGCCCGTCCGGGTACTGCAGCTGTCCGCCGACGATCGCAGCACCGCCCTCATGGCCATATGCGCCGTATTGCAGGCACTCGAGCCAGCCCGGCAGCGCCTCGACGTCAGAGTTCAAGATGACGATGTCGTGCTGAGGGTCGCTGGCCGCGATAGCGCGGTTGGCGTTCGCTGCGAAGCCGCTGTTGCGATCGGACTCGACGAGCACGTCGATCCCGGCGATCTGCCGCAGCGCAGCGAGATGCTCCGCACCACTGCAATCGTCCGCGACGATCACCCGTGCCATGCCCTTGCGAGCGGTCTTCTGAATGCTGCGTACGAGTGCCTGCACATGCTCGGCATCGCGGTAGCTCGGGATCACGATGTCGACCGGTCGGCCATGCTCGCGATACCAGCTCGTCGCACGCCGGACCTCCTGATCGCGGGCATGCGTGCGCAAGCGCATGCGTTTCTCCAACGGCGTGAAGCGCAACGGAAAGGTGATCAGCCGGAACACGATCGTGCGCAGGCCAAAATGCGTGTAGGTCAGATAGACGCGGCGTTTCAGGTTCGCGAACGGTCCCGCCCGACGTCCCTCGATCGGGCTCGGGTCGCTCATCGCAGCGCGCTCTGCGAACCGGGACCGCGCTCGGCCTGCGTGGCGGCACTGGCCTGCTCAAGCGGCGCGAACCCGGCGCGGCCCTCGAGCGAAAGTCGCCGCCGAAGCCCTGCCGGGACGCGATCCGCGCGGGAGCCAAGCAGCGCCCCGAGGAGGCTCGCGAGCTGCTGGCAGGCAACCGCAAGCAGCACCCGCGTCCGCTCGAGCGGCGACGCGGCCGTGGCCGCGAGCGCGCTCCATGACTGCGCGAGCGCTCCGCGCAGTCGGCTTTGCAGGTGCCGTGGCGAGGCAGGCTCGCGCCAGCCATACACCTCGCGCAGGCCGCGCCACTCGTCGAAGCTTCGGCGTAGCTGCTGGCTCGTCGAGTAGGCGTGCGAATGGATCACGGCAGCCTGCGGCATGTACGCCTTCGCGTGGCCGGCGCGCAGCATGTCGAGTGCCAGCATTCGATCCTCTGCGTACGGGATCTCGCGAAACGGGGTGCGCTCCCACGCCGCGCGATCGATGCAGGCGTTCGCGTCGCTAAAGAAGCCGCGCCGCCCGATCAGCGCTGCCGCCGGCAGCGAGCGGCGCTCTTGCTCGGCGAGGCGCTCGACCCGCGGCAAGCCGTCCGGCGAGAGCGAGCCGAACCAGCTCTCCAGCTCGATGCGAACCGGAGACGGGGCTTCCGGTCGTGGGCGATACGGACCGTAGACGAGCGCCACGTCGGGCGCGAGCTCGAAGCCTTCCAGCAAAGTCTCGAGCCAGCGCTCGCTCGACGGCGTCGCGTCCTGTGTCAGCAGCGCCACGCGCGAGCCGGCGGCGGCGGCGACCAGCATGTTTCGCGTACCCCCGTGCGAGAATCGCTCAGGCGCGATCTCCAGCACGCGCGCGCCTTGCCGACGAGCGATCTGCACTGACTCGTCCTGCGATCCGGAGTCGCAGATGACGAGCTCGTGCGCGACCGTCTGGCGCGACAGCGCGTGCAGGACCTCCGCGAGCAGTGCTCCGCCGTTGTGCACCGGTATCACGACGCTTACGTCAGGCATAGAAGGAGGTCAGCGCAAGGAGCTGGGACGCGTAGCTGAGCGCGATCACCGCGACTGTGAGGGCGACGCCCGCGATCAGCATGCGCTCCCGTCCAAAGCCGTGGAGCGCGCCGACGACGAGCAGTGCGATCGGGCCGATCGCCGGAAAAGCGTAGCGTCCGAACTCGGCGATCGCCGGGCGCGCTCCAGGCGTGTAGTACGCAGCCGCAAACCCAGCGATCACGGCGATCGGCATCAGGATCAGCGCAAGCGCCTCGGCCCAGTGCTCTGACAGCCAGCCCCACTCGCGGCGGACAGCAGCTGGTGCGAGCACGAGCACGAGCACGCTGACGGCGAGGATCACGAAGTAGACCCACGAGGGAAAGAGGACGTCATACCAGCCGAACGCCCCCCATCCGCGCTTGATGAAGATCAGAAACCCCGGGTAGCCGCCCGGCGGGAAATGGGGCGTCATGAACGGGAGCCGCGGCAAGAACATCTGCCATAGGTAGGAAAAGAAGTCGGGCAGGTGGTGCAGCGCTTCACCGATCGCGCCCGCATTCGAGCCGATCGCGGTCGGGACGTTCGCGCCGCCGGCCGCGTTCGCCGCGAACGCCGGGTTGACGATGTGGACCGCCAGCTCGCCGACGAGCAGCGCGCTCAGCGCAAGTCCCGCCCAGGCGATCAGATCGGCACGTCGATGGTGACGCCACAGCGCGATTGCGAAGGCCAGCGCGGCGATCGGATAGAGCGAGAGGCCTGTACCCTTGACGCTCGGCAGCAACAACAGCACGGCGCCCGTCAAGACGCCCCACGAGAGCATGATGCCGCGCCGCAGCAGGCGGATCAGCAGCAACTCGAGCAATGCCGCCGTCGCGTTGACGCCAACGTCGTTGTTGACGATCCCGGAGACGAAGCCGAACATCGGCTCGTAAGCCACGAGCAACGCCGCCACGACAGCCAGCCACGGACGGCGCGGCGCCAGCTCGCGCGCGAGCAGATACGTGAACAGCACGATCAGTGCCCCGAGCAGCGCCGAGACTATGCGGGTCAGCGTCAACTGTGTAAACACCGAAGCGTGCGCGACCGCGAGGTACGCGGGCACGAGCGCGAGGTAGTAGAACGGCCCGTGCGCCGCCGAAGTCGTGTAGCCGCCTCCGTCGCTTCGGCTCGGCTGCAGCGTCCGCGCCTGCGTCGCGTATTCGCGCTGCTGCACGGCGAGCCACGGCGCACGCGTATCTCCGACCTGATGATCGGTCAGGAAACTCGTATCTTCGAGTACGAGGTTCTCGGCGCTCGACCAGCGCAACAGCGGAGAGGCGGGGTCGTCGCTCGGTTTCTCGCCGCGTTCGGCGAGTGACTGCACGTACGCAAAATGGTCGACCTCGTCGGGTCCCTGGAACGCTGGCGTGATCAGCGCCCAGCAACAGGCGTTCAGGGCGGCTATCGCAAACAGCCACCGCGCCAGGTGCCGGGTCTGCCCGGCGACGGCCAGCGCGACGCAGCGCAGCGCCGCGAGCGCGAGCGCCGGAAGCACGAGCAGGAGCAGCAGCGGATATGTCCAGGCGTCGATCACGCCGGGGCGGAACAGCGCCGCGCGACTGAACAGCTGCGCAGCTCGCGCCAGATAGCCGCTGCGGTTGCCCGCGCGCGGGAGGTACCAGATCGCCAAGCGCGCGGCGACGGCGATGCCGGCGAGCGTCGGAGGCGTGCTGCCGGGAGCGCTCAGCGGCGTCCCGCCGACGCCCACCGGCCCGTCGACGGTCAGGCACAGGGTGGCGGCGCTCGCGGATGGGTTCGACGGCGTCTGCGGTATCTCGAAGTCGGCGTTCGTCAGGCGGTTTGGCTGCGCACGGGTCGGCGCGAGGCTGGCGTCGACCGTCCGTCCGCGTGACCGCAGCGCGAGCTTCATGCCGGGCAACTGCGTGGAGGCAGTGCTCACCTGCAAACGAACGAAGCTCGTGTGCGCCGGTAGATGGAGGTTCGACACACAGACCGGCGCACCGGGATGAGCTTCGACGACGCTGCCGATGCTCTCGACGCTGTTGGTGCCCGTGAAGTAGAAGCGCGGGCGCAGGCAGTAGAACGCCGTCAGAAGCACGCACGGAACGGCGACGAGCGCCGCGACGGTCCAGACCCGACGGTCGCCGGCGAATACAGCCGCCGGCAGCCGCCGGAGGGCACCCACGTCAGCGGCGGCGCAGACCGAGGATGGAGAGCAGGAAGGACGAGAAGAAGATCTGGATGCCAACGATCAGCAGCGACGCTGCGACCACCGCCAGGCGTTCATAGGAAAGCGAGCCGAAGCCATGCGAAATCCAGCTGACGAGGATCACGATCCCCAAAACGATCCCAAGCAGCGCGAATATCCCGCCGAGCAACAGCCCGTGCTCGAGACGAAACCGCGAGCGCATTCGGTCGAACCAGGGATCGCGCTCGCCCATGAAGTACGTACCGTACGCATGCGCGCACAGCCCGAGCGCGAGGACTTGCGTGCCGACGATCATCAACAAGGCGCCGGCGATGATCGCGTGCACGCCCCATGTGCGCCCGAACAAGTCGACCCCCGACTCGACGACGAGGATCACCAGCGCGCCGAGCCCCGCGAGCACGGTGCCGGGAAAGATGAACAAGTGGTTCGGGCTGTGGACGAGCAGGAAGCGGAGGTGGCGCCAGCCGTCGCGGAAGCTCGACAGCTTGCTCTCGCCGCCGCGCGGGTGGTATTCGATCGGGAACTCGGCGATCTTCAGCTTCTCCTTCGAGGCGCGGATCACCATCTCGGAGGCGAACTCCATCCCGGTGGTGCGCAGGTCCAGGCGCGGCAGCACTTCGCGGCGCAGTGCGCGCATCCCGCAGTGGGCGTCGCTGATCCCCGTACGGAAGAACAGGTTCAACAGCCCCGTCAGGATCGGATTGCCGATGTAGCGGTGCAGCCATGGCATCGCACCGGGCTGGATGTTGTCCATGCGATCGCCGATGACCATCTCCGCGCCAGCCTCGAGCTCGGCGACGAAGCGTGGGATCTCGTCGAAGTCGTACGTCAGATCGGCGTCGGCCATCACGATGTAGCGCCCTTGCGAGGCTGCGAAGCCGGCCAGGTAGGCGCTGCCGTAGCCGCGCCGACGTTCGACTATCACGCGTGCGCCGGCCTGCTCGGCCAGACGTGCCGAATCGTCCTCTGAGTTGTTATCGGCGACGACGACCTCACCGTTTACGCCCATCTTGCGCAGCGCCTGCAACGCTGCGCTGACGCAGGCCTCGATGTTCTCGGCCTCGTTGAGGCAAGGGATAACGACCGACACCAGTGGCGCGGCCTGGTCCTCGGCGCCCTCGCGGACGGGTGGCTTGGTCTCGACGACTGTGCTCATGAGCGGTGACTCGATGCCTCAGTACCCGGATGGGTTCGAGGTCACGCGGTTATAACGCCCGGGGGGGCGGAAAGTGGCGGATTCGCGGATGATGCTACCGCTATGCGTATCTGTGTCGTCTACGACTGCCTGTACCCGTACACGATCGGCGGGGCCGAGCGGTGGTATCGAAATCTGGCCGAGCGGCTCGCTGCCGAGGGCCACGACGTGACCTACGTGACGCTGCGCCAGTGGGATCGCGGCGAGGCGCTGGACCTCGACGAGCGCGTCCGCGTCGTCGGCGCCGGTCCGCGCATGGCGCTGTACGCCTCCAGCGGACGGCGGCGCATCCTGCCGCCGCTCGCGTTCGGGCTCGGTGTCTTCGGGCACCTGCTGCGCCGCGGCCGCCGCTACGACGTCGTGCATGCGTGCTCCTTTCCGTACTTCTCGCTGCTCGCTGCCGCGCTGCTGCGGCGAGCGCGCGGCTATCGGCTAGAGGTCGACTGGTTCGAGGTCTGGAGCGACTCCTACTGGCGCGACTACCTCGGCGGCGTCGGCGGGCGGGTCGGCGGGCTCGTCCAGCGCCTCTGTGCGCGCGTGCCACAGCGCGCCTTCTGCTTCTCCGAGCTGCATGCCGAGCGCCTGCGCGAGGAGGGGCTGCGCGGTCCCGTCACCGTCCTGCGCGGCCTGTTCGCCGAACGCGTCGAGCCGCTCGAGCCGCAAGCGAGCGAGCCCGTCGTGCTGTTCGCCGGACGATTGATCGCCGAGAAGCAGGCGACGCTCGGCGTGGCGGCGATCGCGCTCGCCAAGCGCCAGATCGGCGAGTTGCGCGGCGTCTTCCTCGGCGACGGCCCCGAGCGCGCGGCGCTCGAGCAGGAGATCGCCGCCCAGGGCTTGGGCGATAGCGTCGTCGCGCTTGGATTCGCCGATGCCGAGACGGTCGACCGCGAGATGCGCGGCGCGATGTGCATGCTGCTGCCTTCCCGCCGCGAGGGCTACGGGATGGTCGTCGTCGAGGCAGCTGCGAGGAGCACGCCGAGCGTCGTCGTCGCCGGGGCCGACAACGCCGCTACGGAGCTGATCGAGGATGGCGTCAACGGGACGATCGCGCCGCGCTCTGACGCGCAGGCGGTAGCCGAAGCGATCGTGCGCGTCCACGAGGGGGGCATCGCGCTGCGCGCAAGCACCGCCGAGTGGTTCGCCCGCAACAGAGAGGCGCTGTCGCTCCAGTCCTCCCTGCGAACCGTAGCCGCGGGCTATGAGGACAGCGCAGCGGGCGAATCGGGGCCCACGCCGTCTCGATCGGAACGGCGCTCCGGTTCGAGCACCCGCGCGTAGCTCGCGAGCGTCAAGCGTGCCGCGCGCTCCCAGGTGAACTGCTCCGCACGGCGGCGGCCGAGCTCGCGCAGGCGCTCGCGCAGCGGCTCGTCGGAGAGCAGGCGCTCGACGGCGCGGGCGATCTGACCGGGACTGCGCGGATCGAACAGCAGCGCCGCATCGCCGGCTACCTCCGGCAGCGAGGACGCGTCGGCGCAGGCGACGGGCACGCCGCGCGCCATCGCCTCGAGCACGGGCAGGCCAAAGCCCTCATACAGCGACGGAAAGACGAAGGCCGCAGTCAGCGCCCAGAGTCCCTCGAGCTCCTCGGCGGACACCCACGAAGGAAAGCGCACGTCCTCCAGCACGCCGAGAGAGCGCGCGTGCTCGCGCAGCTCGGCCTCGTGGGCCGTCGCGTAGCCGGGCAGTACGAGCACCGGCCGCTCCACGCGGCCGAGGCCTGCGAGCGCGTCGATCAGCGCGCGCAGGTTCTTGTGCGGGCGCTTTGCCGACAGGCTGAGCAGCACGCGGCGCTCACCGAGCTCGAAGCGCGCGCGTGTGTCGCGCTCGGAGAGTGGCTTCGCACGGCGCACGGCGCCGAGACCGAGCGGCACGACGTCGATCTTGCGCGCATCCAACCCGACGAGCTCGACGAGGTCGTCGCGCGTGCTCTGCGAGTCGGCGATCACACGGTCAGAGCGCTTTGCGGCCGACGGCACGAGCAGGCGCATGCCACGATCGCGCAGACCTGCGTGGGCCTCGGGGAAGCGCGCGTAGATCAGGTCGTGGATCGTCACGACACGACCGAAGCGGCCATGCAGCGGCGCCGTGGAAGCGAGGCTGTGGACGAGATCGACCCGCTCGCGCGCTGCCAGCCGTGGCAGCAACGCCTGCTCGCCGAGCACCCACTGCACACGGTTGCGCGCATGTACGGGCACCGTGAGCGCCGGCAACGAGTCGCCCCACGGCCCGCTTGCGCTTGCCGCCTCGCGGTTCACGAATGCCGTGAAGCGCATTCCTGCGGGCGCCTGCGTGAGCAGCGCCGGGATCAGCTCACGCGCGGCGACCTCCATCCCACCCGTCTCCCCCGGCACGAGGAAGATCAGGTTCAGACCGATGTGCGGCGCGCTCGCAGTCAAGACCGGACAAACGCTATTCGCAACACAGGGGGGGTTGCTCCGTCGGCCAATACGATGACCCCGATGACCCCCTCGATCGACGTCGTGATCGTCGCGTTCAACCGCTACGAGCTGACCGACAGCTGCTTGCGCCACCTGGCGGCACAGACGATCGAGCATCGTGTGATCCTGCTCGACAACGGCTCGACAGATGACACGCGGGCACGCGTCGCCGCGGAGTGGCCGGCCGTCGTGCTCGAGTCCTTCGAGCAGAATCGCGGCTTCGCGGAGGCCTGCAACCGCGGGGTAGCCGCCGGCTCAGGTGAGCTCGTGGTGTTGCTCAACAACGATGTCGACTGCCGGCCGGACTTCCTCGAGCGGCTGATCGCCCCACTCGTCGAACGCGAGCAAGTCGGCGCCGTCGCCGCGCTGATGCTTCAGCCGGGCGAGCAGCTGATCGACAGCGCAGGGCTCGCCGCCGACGTGACGCTCGGCGGCTTTCCCAGGCTGCAGGGACTCGACGTCGCACAAGCCGGCTCGTCGCGGCCGCTGCTCGCCGGCCCGGCGGGCACCGCAGCGGCGTATCGCCGCGTCGCCTGGGAGCAGGTCGGCGGGCTGGATGAGGGGATCTTCGCGTACATGGAGGACTTCGAGCTCGGCCTGCGCCTGCGCAGCGCCGGCTGGGAGGCGGTCGTCGCGACGGACGCCGTCGGCGTGCACCTCGGCTCCGCTACGCACGGCCATCGCTCGGCTTGGCAGCGCCGCCACGGTGGCTTCGGGCGCGGCTACATGCTGCGCCGCTACGGCCTGCTGCGAGGGCGCACAGCGCCGCGAACGCTTGCGACGGAGACCATCGTCGTGCTCGGCGACCTGTTGATCTCGCGCGATCTCGCGGCGCTGCAGGGACGTATCGCCGGGTGGCGCGCTGGGCGTCGCGTCCCGCGCCTGGCACGTCCGCCCGCCGAGGCGGTCGACCAGACGATCGGCTTTCGCGACTCGCTGGCGCTGCGGCGGGGGGTGTATGGCCGGCGCGCAGCCTGAGCGGCTCAAGCCCGAGGTGCTGTTCCTCTGCGCCGACCCGGTCGGCGAGGAGATGGCCGGTCTCGGCATCCGCTGCTGGGAGCTCGCGCGGGCACTGCGCGGACATGCCTCGGTGACAGTCGCGCACGGTGGCACGGCCGAGCAGGAGCGCGAAGGCGTGCGCACGGTTCCCTTCCGCGCCCACGCGCCCGGGCGCCTGCGGGAGCTGATCGCCCAGGCCGACACGGTCGTCGGGCACCCGCAATGGCCGCTCGTCGACCGCTGGCTGAAACGCTCGCCGGCGCGGATCGTGATCGATCTGTACTGTCCGGAGACGCTCGAGACGCTCGAGCTGCAGGCAGGCCGCGCGCCGCGCTTGCGCCGGCAGCTGACTGCGACGACGATCGACCGCCTGCACGCGGCGCTGCGCACCGGCCACCACTTCATGTGCGCGAGCGAGGCGCAGCGCGACCTGTGGCTCGGCACGATGCTCGCGCTGCGCCTGATCGATCCGCAGACTTACGACCGCGATCCGAGCTTCCGCGAGACGATCGACCTGGTGCCGTTCGGGGTGCCCGCCGAGGCCCCGCTGCAGAGCGCCTCGGGCGGTCCGCGCGAGGCGCTCCCAGGGCTCGGCACCGACAGCGAGATCGTCCTGTGGAACGGCGGCATCTGGAGCTGGCTCGACGCTCAGACGGCGATCCGCGCCGTCGCCGGCGTCGCGCAGCGGCGACCGGGCGTAAAGCTCGTCTTCATGGGTGTGACCGCGAGCCACCCGGCCGCCGTGCAGAGCACTGCAGCCGCCCGCGAGCTTGCCGAGGAGCTCGGGCTGCTCGGTTCGGTCGTGCATTTCGCCGAGGGCTGGGTGCCCTACCGCGAGCGCGGGGCGTGGCTCGCTCAGGCCAGTTGCGCGATCTCGGCGCACGCCGAGCATCTCGAGACGCGCTTTGCCTATCGCACGCGGCTGCTCGACTGCTTCTGGGCGGGGCTGCCCGTCGTCTGCACCTCCGGCGACGACCTTGCCGAGCAGGTCGTGCTGGAGCGGCTCGGGGCGGTCGCGCCGCCCGGCGATGCGCAAGCGCTCGGCGCGGCGCTCGAGCACGTGCTCGAGCAGGGACGCGAGACCTACGCCGAGGGCCTGCGAGCGGCCGCCGAGCGCCAGCGCTGGGAGCGCGTCGCCGAGCCGCTCGCGCGCTGGATCGCCCAGCCGGCGCCGCCCGGGCCGCGCCCGGGCGAGAGCAAGGGCGCCGTGCGCCCGCCGCTCCCCCAGCGGCTGCGCGAAGCGGCCTACCTCGCCGGCGGACGCGCGATCCTCGCCCAGCGGCGCTGACGCGCTCGCAGGCATCGATGGCCCTGGCAGTGGCCGCTCGCGGGCGCGGGGCGGGGTGCGGGCGCGTTCACCGACGCCGCACGAGCGCCTACGGCGCTATCGCGGGCACGCGCCGACTGCCAAGCAGCGCGAGACCGCCGCTCGCAACAGCGCGCCACGCGCTCGCCTCCTGCGGGCGCGATCGCCCGAACAGCGCCACGCGCGGCAGGCTGATCGCAAGCACGACGAGGCCAAGCAGCGCACGCTGCGGGCGCGGGAGGTGCGCGTCTGCGTAGTGCAGCATGCCGTGGTGCACCGAGCGGATGTGCTCGGCCTTGCTCCAGCGGCTGAACGTGCCGCCGCCGAGATGACGAAATACGGCAGCCGGGACGTACAGGTTGCGCCCGCGACGGCTCAACCGCAGCAGCAGATCGGAGTCCTCGAACCAGAACCAGAAGCGCTCGTCGAGCCCGCCGATCGCGTCGAGCTCGGCGCGCGGGACGATCAGCGCAGCGGCGGCCGGCTGCGCGACGGCATGCACGCTCGCGTCGTCCACGCTCGCGCCGTGGTAGCGGCGCGTGATCGGGTTGCCCGGCCACAGCTCCTCGACCCCGAGCAGGATCACGAGGAAGTTCGCCAGCGAGGGAAACGGCCGCGGACGGTAGCCGCCCTGGGTCTGTAGCGTCGTCGGGTCGACGAGCCGCCCTCCGGCGGCCACGGCCGTCGGGTCCTCCCGCAGCGCCTGCAGCAGGATCGCGATCGCATCGGGCTCGACGAGGATGTCGGAGTTGAGCAGCAGTACGTACGGGGCCTCGCCGACGGCGATGCCGCGGTTATTGGCCGCCGCGAAGCCGAGCCGGCGGTCAAGCTCGACGACGCATGTGCGCTCGGCGAGCTCCGCACGCGCCGCGCCCGCCTGCTCGTCGAAGGCGTTGTCGACGACGATCACGCTCGCGATGCGCTCGTCGGTCAGCTCGGCGACGCACTCGAGCGTCATCTCGGCCATGTCGGCCGAGATGATCACGACATCGACTAGCTTGTCGGCTTGCATGAGCGCATCATTGCCGAGAGCGAGCAGCGAGGGCTCGCCGCTGCTGAGCGTCGCGGTGCTCTCCTACGACGGCCGACACCTGCTCGAGGTGATCTTGCCGTCCCTCGCGCGCCAGCGCTTTCGTGACTTCGAGGTCGTTGTCGTCGACAACGGCTCGCGCGACGACACCGTCGCTTGGCTGGGGGAGCACTGGCCGGAGATCAAGATCGTCTCGCTCGCGGACAACGTCGGCGTGACGGCGGCTCTGAACGTCTGCGCCCGCGCCGGGCGTGGGTCGCTCGTCGCACTGCTCAACAACGACCTCGAACTGGAGGAGGACTTTCTCGGCGAGCTCGTCGCCGCGCTGGACGAGCACCCTGAGGCAGGCTGGGCGGGTGCGAAGCTGCGCGATTTCCGGCAGCGCGAGATCATCGACGGGGCGGGCGATGTGTTCACCTGGGCGGCGACCGGCGGTCGCCGCGGGCATGGGGAGCGCGACAACGGACAGTACGACGAGCCGCGGGCGATCTTCGGCGCATGTGGCGGAGCGGCCGTGTACCGCCGCGCGGCGCTCGATCAAGTCGGCGAGTTCGACGAGGACTTCTTCGCCTTCTACGAGGATGTCGACTGGAACCTGCGCGCGCAGCTCGCTGGCCTCGGCTGCCGCTACGTCCCGACGGCCGTCGTCTACCACATGGGCAGCGCGACGATCGGCAAAGGTCTGTCCGACTTCACCCGCTACCACCTGTGGCGCAACACGCTGTGGATCATCGTCAAGGACCTGCCTGCACGCGCCCTGCTGCGCCACGCCCATCAGCTGGTGCTCGGCCAGCTGGTCAACTTTGCCGTCGCCGTGCGTGACCGCAAGCTGCACATCTGGCTGCGTGTGTGGCGCGATGCCCTGCATGGGCTCCCGCGGATGCTCGGCAAGCGCCGCGAGGTGCAGGCGCGACGGCGGATCGACGCGGCGGCGCTCGAGGCCGTCGTCGGTCCCGACGGCGGCGCTAGCCAGCGTCCTTAACGGCGAGCAGCGTCAGTGCCGGCCCCAGCCGCCGGGGGTGTTCGATCGGGGCGAGCGCTCGCGTCAACAGGCGCCCGGCGTGGATCGTGCTCGCTGGGCTCTCCCGGCGGGCCGGACGGCGGCGCAGCGCATACGTCCAACCATGAACGCTGCAGATGAGACCGAACGGATCGCCGGTCATTGCCGCGAGCCGACGCAGCCCGAGCGTCTGCAAGCGCGAGACGAGCGCATCCTCGGGCATCAGGCAGAGGTGACGCGGCGCGTCGAGGTGCGCCCAGCGCTTGCCGAGCAAGCGGAACTGGAGCGAGTGCGGGTTGGGCACGCCGAGCGCGAGCACGCCGCCCGGCTCGAGTCGATCGGCGACGGCCGAGAGCATCTCCGCAGGCGTGCGCAAGTGCTCGAGCGAATGCCACATCGTGATCACGCGCGCGGGCGCCATCGGGCGCAGGGCGGCGATCGGATCGTCGCTGCAGACCGCCTCGACGCCAAGGCTCGCGCGCATGTAATCGCAGCAGCGCCGATCCATCTCGATCGCCGCGACGTCAAAGCCGACCGCGACCGCGGCGGCGGCAAACGCGCCCGCGCCCGCGCCGATGTCGATCAGCGAGCCCGGCTCGACGTGCTTGCGCAGCAGTTGCGCGCGGAACCGCTCGACCTCGAGCAGCGTCGGATTCTGCTGCCACTCCGGCGTCCCGTCCGCGCCGAAGCCGTGGTAATCGCCCGCGTAGTAGCGCGACAGGTCATCCGGGACGTCGCACAGGAAGACGCTGCCACACGCCGTGCAGCGGTTGTACGCGAAGCGCTCGGAGGTGAGCTCCCTGTTGCGATCGGTCGCGGTCATAGCCGATCTGGACTCTGCGCCGCACAGCGGGCACGCCGGCGCTTGGGAGGGCATCGCGCGCACCCTAGCGAACGGTCGCGGCTCGCCGGGAGGACAGCAGCTCGAGAATCTCGGGGGGAAAGCGACCGAGCGACCTGAGCGCGCCAAAGTAGACGATGCTCGCCACGACCACGCCGATCAGCGGATGCACGGGAAGCGCGATGCCAGCCGCTGCAGCCGCGGCGCCCGCCAGGAGCACGAGCGCGACCGTGGTGAAGCGCGGCTCGAAACCGGCGGAGAAGCGCTTCAACATCGCCGCTTGGCTGATCGCGAGTCCGAGCTCGGCGACGAGCGCGGCGACGCCTGCGCCGCGTGCGCCGAGCGACGGGGCGAGTGCGAGCGTGAGCGCCGCCGAGATGAACAGCGCCCCCAGGTTCGACAGCAGCACCGCGCGATAGTGACGCAGCGTCAACAGCGGAAAGCCGCACGCTACGGCGACGAACGTGGCAAGCACCGCCGCTCCCTGAATCCGCAGCACGACGATCGCCGGGTCGGCTTTGTTGGCGGCCAGCACATGGATCGCGAAGGCCGCGCCGACCTCGAGGCAGAGCACCAGCCAGGTGCCGGCAACGAGCGCCAGCTCGAAGATCCGCCCGCTGGCGAAGTCGAAGCGATCGCGATCGTCGCGGTGCGCGCGAGCGAGAATCGGAAAGGCCGCGCCGATCACGAGGCCGGGAATCCCGACGAGCACTTCGGTGATGCGAAAAGAGGTCGCGAAATAGCCTGTCTGCAGCGCGCTCGCAACGATCGACATCAACACGATCGAGATACGGAAGTAGACGACGTTGACGGCGCTGATCACGGCCCATGGAACCGTCTCGCGCAGCAGACTCCACAGCCGGCCAACGTGGAACGAGGGCTCGAAGCTCACGCGCCCGCGCACGAGCGGCACGGTGCACGCCAGCGAAACCGCGGACGCCGGGATCGCGACGGCGAGCAGCGGCAGCACGCCGGCGCCCGCGAGCACGAGGCCGACGAGCAGCCCGACGTTGACGAGCTGGCGGATCAGTTCAGCGGCCGACGCCCAGCCGAAGCGCAGTTCGGCCTGAAGCGTCGTCGCGAGCAGACTTTGCTGCAACTGCAGGATCAGCCCGACGCCTGCAAGCGCCGTAGCGAGCACGAGCGTCGATCCATAGCCGGCGACAGCCGCGAAGGCGACGGCAAAGGCCACGCCGACGACGGTCAGCACGATCCGAATGCCGATCGCCGAGCGCATCATCTCGCGCCGGCTGTGATCGCCGAGCGTCGCGAATTCGCGCAGGACGATGCTGTTCAGCCCGCCCTCGGTGAAGCCGCTGACGATCGTGACGAGCGAGAGGACGGCGACATAGCGGCCGAAGTCCGAGACACCCAGATGGCGGACGAGCAGTGGCGCGGAGATCAGCGAGAGCAGGATGCCGAGCACGTAGGCGCCCGTCCGCAGGGCGCTTCCCCGCAGCGCCGCGGGCCCGGCGGCCTCGGTGTCGAGCAGGTCGCCCTGCGCTCCCACAATCGGCTCCGCCGGGGGCGTGGCCGGCTCGCCGGAGCTCATTCGGACTCTGCGGCGAGGCGCATGCGCCACCAGTCGATCGCCTGGTCGAGCCCTTCGTCGATGTCAAGCGAAGGACGCCACCCGACCTCCTCGTGCAACCGTCGCGCGTCGGCGAGCAACGCCGGCGGCTCCCCCTCAGGCATTGGTCGTGCGCCGAGGCGTAGCTGGCCGGTGTCGATCCGGGCTGCGATCCGCTGTGCCAGATCACGCAGCTCGAGCACCTCGCCGGAGGCGATGTTGACCGGTCCAACCACATCGCTCGCGGCGAGCGCGGCGAGCGCGCCACCGGCGTCAACCGTGTGCAGGAAGTCACGCCGTTGCGTACCGGCCGTCATCGTGGCGGGCTCGTCGCGCAACAAGGGCAGAACGATCGACGACACGAAGCGCCCCGGAGCCTCGAACGGGCCGTAGAGAAAGAACAGCCGCCCCCACGCAAACTCGACGCCGACCTGGTGGCAGAGCGCCGCGGCGACCGTGTGCAGGCCGTGCTTGGCCGCTCCGTAAAGCGTCGCCGGGCGCAGTGGCGCCTGCTCGTCGAAAGGCTCGCTGCGCGACCAGTCGTACTCGGCGCACGTCCCGACCATCACCGCGCGACGACCGCCGGCTGCCGTAAACGCACGCAGCAGCGCGAGCGACGCCTCGACCCAGCGCACGTTCTCCGTGGCCGCCCAGAATTTGCCGTGCTCGGCATACCAGGCGAGGTGAACGAGCAGCTCCGGCGCGAGGTCGTCGAGGAGCTCGCGCAGCAGTGAGCCCGCGTCTGGGTCGAGCAAGTCGGCGACGTGCCAGCTCACGCCGTCGAGCGGGCGGCCGGGTTCGCGCGCGAGCGCGTGGACCTCGTGCCCCGCCCGCACCAACGCATCGAGCGTGGGAGCTCCGACAAAGCCGCTCGCGCCGGTCAGCAGCACGCGGCTCATCGGCGAAAGTCCGAGTAGGAGCGATCCTTCTCGGAGATCGTCCGCGCACCGCGCGATATCGGCCACTCGATCGCGAACGCCGGGTCGTCCCAGCGCACGCCGCGCGCCGCGTCGGGAACGTACTCGTGCCCCATCTGGTAAAGCACCTCGCAGTCCTCGGTCAGCGTCTGAAAGCCGTGCGCGAGCCCGTCCGGGATGTAGAACGCGAGGCGGTTCTCAGCGCTTAGCTCAACGGCGTGCCAGGCCCTGTACGTCGGCGAGTCGGCGCGCAGATCGACGGCGACGTCGAAGATCGCGCCGCGCACGCAGCGCACGAGCTTGGACTCCCCGTGCGGCGCCGCCTGATAGTGCATTCCGCGCAGCGTGCCTGCCTGCGCATTGAACGAGGCGTTGCACTGCACTACGGCCGGATTCAACCCGTGCGCGCGAAACTCCTCGGCGTCAAACGAGCGCGCGAACCAGCCGCGCTTGTCGCCGAGCAGGTCCAGCTCGATCACCCACGCTCCCGGGAGCGGCGTCTGCAGGAACTGCATCAACGACCCCCGCGCGCGTCGGCGCCTGCGCCGGACGGCTGACGGACGCCGGCCCGCACTAGAGCAGCGTCAGCTCCGGCGTGCGCACGGCGAAGCGTCCGCCCCACTCGCGGATGAAGCCAAGCTGCTCGACGATCTCGTCCTTGAGGTTCCACGGCAGGATCAGCACAATGTCGGGCTTGTCCTCACGAATCTGCTCGGGCGAGCGGATCGGGATGTGACTGCCGGGCAGGAAGTGCCCCTGCTTGTGCGGGTTCAGATCAACCGTGTAGTCGAGGAAATCCCGGCGGATGCCGCAGTAGTTGAGCATCGTGTTGCCCTTCGCCGGCGCGCCGTAGCCGACGATGCTGAGCCCTTCTTCCTTCAAGGCGATCATGAAGTTGACGATCTGGCGCTTGTCCTGCTCGACGCGCTGGCCGTAGACGAGGTAGGTGTCGAGTTGCTCGTAGCCGGCCGCTCGCTCACGCTCACGCAGCTCGCGCGCGGCGTCCGTTTCGGGCTTCTGCGGGTCCTCCGCGTGGGCGCCGTAGATTCGCAGCGAGCCACCGTGCGTCGGCAGCTCCTGCACGTCGAACAGGCGCAGTCCGTGGGCCTCGAAAACGGCGCTCACGGTGCGGAAGGAGAAGTAGGAGAAATGCTCGTGGTAGATCGTGTCCCACTGGTTCTCGTCGACCAGCCGCATCAGGTGGGGGAACTCCATCGTGATCACGCCGTCGGGCTTCAGCAGAACCTTCATGCCGGCGACGAAGTCGTTCAGATCGGGGACATGTGCGAGCACGTTGTTGCCGAGTAGCAGGTCCGCGCTCGACTCCTGGGCCAGCGAGCGAGCGACCTCCTCGCCGAAGAACTCGACCACCGTCTCGATCCCTTTCGCAGTCGCAACATCGGCGACGTTGCCGGCCGGCTCGATGCCGAGCACCGAGATCTTGCGGTCGTGGAAGAACTGCAGCAGGTAACCGTCGTTCGAGGCGATCTCGACGACCTGACTGCTCGCGTCGAGTGAGAGCCGCTCGATCATCTGCTCGGCATAGCGCTTGCTGTGCTCCAGCCAGCTGCTCGAATAGGAGGAGTAGTAGGCATAGTCCTCGGAGAAGATCTGCTCCGGGGTCTCGAATTCCTCCAGCTGCACGAGGAAGCACTTCGCGCAGACAAGCGCCCGCAGCGGGTAGAACGCCTCCATCGCGTTGACCTTCTCCGGCGTCACGTTCGAGTTGGCGAGCGGCGACATCCCGAGGTCGGTGAAGACCGCTTCCAGAGGCGCACCGCAGAATCGGCAGGGGGTGTGGCTCATGCGGACTGGGCAGCGTAGTGGAAGGACTCGATCTGCCCAAGCGTGACTGCGTGCATGTCGGCGTTCTCGCTCAACGCGCGGTACCAGTCGACGATGCTACTCAGCGTCCAGTCCAGCGCGACCGGCGGGCGCCAGCCGAGCCGTCCGCGCGCACGCGAGGAGTCGAGCTTGAGATAGCGCGCCTCATGCGGATGCGGGCCGTCGTCGAGCTCCCAGCGCAGATCCTCGGGCCATAGCTCGGCGAGGCGCTCGACGACCCAGCCGACCGGGCGCGCGTCCTGCTCGGCAGGGCCGAAGTTCCACCCGCCCGCGTGCTCGGGCTCGTCCCACAGCGCTTGGGCGAGGACCAGGTAGCCGCTCAGCGGGTTGAGCACGTGCTGCCACGGACGGATCGAGTTGGGATTGCGTATGTGCACCGTCTCGCCGGCGAGCGCGGCGCGCATGACGTCCGGCACGAGCCGGTCTTCGCCCCAGTCGCCGCCGCCGATCACGTTGCCTGCCCGCGCAGAGGCCACGCGCGGGCCGTCGGGGTCAGAGAAGAACGAGCGGCGAAACGCGGTCGTGACGAGCTCCGCGCAGCCCTTCGAGTTGGAGTATGGGTCATGTCCGCCCATCGGCTCGTCCTCGCGATAGCCCCACTCCCACTCGCGGTTCTCGTAGCACTTGTCGGAAGTGATGTTGACGACCGCGCGCACGCCGTCGCCGTGGCGGCGCACGGCGTCGAGCACGTTGACAGTGCCCATCACGTTCGTCGCGTAGGTGTCGCGCGGCTCGACGAACGAACGGCGCACGAGCGACTGCGCGGCCATGTGCACGATCACTTCCGGCCGGCAAGCGGCGACCGCCTGCGCGACGGACTCGGCGTCGCGCACGTCGCCGTCTATGTTCTCCATGTCCTCGCCTACTCGCGCGAGGTCGTGCAGGGATGGATGCGTAGGCAGGCCTGAGGAGAAGCCGGTGACGTTCGCACCGAGCGACTGCAGCCACAACGCCAGCCAGGTGCCCTTGAAGCCCGAGTGGCCGGTGACGAGCACGCGGCGCGCGCGCCAGAAGTTGGGGTCGACGATCGCCTGCGGTGCCGTGATCGAGTCGCTCATGGATCCTAAACCCAGGTCCGCCATGGAGGCTCGCCCGAACTCCACAGCTCCTCGAGGTGATGGCGGTCGCGGAGCGTGTCCATCGCCTGCCAGAAGCCCTTGTGGCGATAGCAAGAGAGCTGGCCGCTGTGCGCGAGCGAGCGCATCGGCTCCTGCTCCCACACGGTGCTTGCTCCCGCGATGTGCTCACCGACCTTCGGCGAGAGTACGAAGAAACCGCCGTTCATCCAGGCGCCGTCACCGCGCGGCTTCTCCTCGAAGTCGCGCACGAGCCCCCCGTCGATGTCGAGCGCGCCGAAGCGGCCCGGTGGCTGCACGGCTGTGACAGTTGCGCTCGTCCCTTGCTCGCGATGAAAGGCCACCAGCGCGGAGATGTCGATGTCCGCGAGACCGTCGCCGTACGTGAAGCAGAAGTCCTCGTCCCCCACGTAAGGGAGCACCCGCTGCAGGCGTCCGCCGGTCATCGTGTTCTCGCCTGTATCCACGAGCGTTACCCGCCACGGCTCGGTCTCCGAGCGATGAACGATCATCTCGCCGCTGGCCATGTCGAAAGTTACGTCGCACGTGTGCAACGAGTAGTTCGCGAAGTACTCCTTGATCAGGTAGCCCTTGTAGCCGAGGCAGATCACGAACTCGTCGATTCCGTGCGACGAGTAGATCTTCATGATGTGCCAAAGCATCGGCTTGCCGCCGATCTCGACCATCGGCTTTGGGCGCACAGCGGTCTCCTCGCTCAGTCGCGAGCCGAACCCGCCCGCCAAGATCACGGCCTTCACAAGCGTGCAGAGTAGTGGACGGTCCGCGCGCGCAGCCAGGCGGCCGCTACGGACGACGCGGCTGCAACGAGCGGACGCGCGCAACTGGGACGCACGGCGCTCAACGCGCGATCGTGTGCGAGCTGCCGAGCACTTCCCCGGCCGGCCCGAGCGCGCGGACGGCGAACACCTGCGCTGCGCTCGGCACCGTGACCGCCGTCTCGAAGCCCGCCGAGGGTACAGCCGCCACCGCCGCGAGCGTCGCCGGCGTAGGCCCCGCGAGCACCTGCCAAGCCGTCACGCCTGTCGCACCGTTCCAGCTTGCGTAGACGGTCGTAGTCGCCGGCGAGGTCGCCTTCAGCGCGATCGCCGGCACGGCTGCGGGCGTAGCGCTCCAGGCAAACCGGTACGCGCGATAAGCCTGCGTCGGGTACGGCAGGTTCGCGTCGAACACCTCCTGACCGGCGGCGTTGAACTCGGTGAAGTACGGGTCTTCGCCCCAGCCGACGAACCAGTCGCCGTTGGCAAGCACCTGATTGTCGCCCTGGCTTCCGGTGAGCAGCGACGGCATGCGCACGTCGCGGCTGAGCAGCGTGACCGTGCGCGTCTTCCAGTCGATCGTCTCATGGATCGCGCGCGAGGCCGAGTGCGCTTTCGGCACGGCACCGTTGTCGAAGATCGTGATCGTGTGGTCCGGCTGCCAGCGCGCGTCGTGCTGGTAGGCAGTGCCCGTACCGGCGCCCATGCGGAAGCTCGGCTTCTTACCGCCGAGCCGCCACAGAACGGCGCCGCTCTGGTGATTGATCTCATACGCCGCCCACGTGTTGCGCGAGGAGATCAGGAAGTTACCGTCGCCCCACGGATCGGGTGCGATCGAGTTCATGTGGAAGAAGTCCCACGGACGATTCGGGTCGCGCGGGTCGTTCGCATAGGAGTCGTTCAACGCCACGTGACCGTACGCGTGCCACTCGAACATGACGAGTCCCGTCTTGATGTCGATCTGCTGCACGACCGCGTCCTGCAGCGCGCCGTTGCTGGAGCCGTGCACCGAGGAGAGGTCGGCGCGGACGAGCGTGTAGGCCGAGATGTAGGCGGAGCCCTGCGGTGTGATCTGCAGCTCGTGCAGGTCCGCGAAGTAGCCGTTGCCGGCACGGATCGAAGCGACCGGCTTGTAGTTCGCACCGAGGATCCGATCGTTGCCGAAGCCGACGCCGAGATCGATGTGCCCTTCCCAGTAAGCGAGCACCGGCTTGCCTTCGTAGCTCGAGACCTGCAGGTTCGTGACGGCGTTGCCTGCTGCCGTCGGCTGAAACCAGACGAGGCGGCCGCTGCCGTCGAGGATCATCGCGCCGTTCTGCCCGCGCCCGCCATTCGCGGTCAAGAAGATGTCGCCCGGCGCGGCGGCGGCCGAGGCAACGCTCACGTGCACCGTCGGCGGCAGGAGCTTCGGCTGCGTTACAAAGCTCTGATTGGTCGCCGGAGTGGCCGCGGGCGGCGTGCGGCCGGCCGGCAGCGGATAGGAGACGAGCCGCGCGATGTAGAACGTCGTGCCGACGCGCTGCACGTGCCCGCGAGTGCCGACGACGGCCGTCGCCGTGACGCGCTCGCCTTCGGTGAAGCCGCGCGTCGGAATGAAGCTCGCGCCGGCGGCGCTCGCATAGGACGCGAGCTTGCCGCTGTGCCCGCCGCTGCGCGACCCAACCACGGAGACGCTCGAGATCTCACTCGCCGGTGCGCCGAGGAAGCTGATCTGCGTCTGCGGCGATGCGTCGGGCGTGCCGTTCAGCGGCGAGATCGTGACCGCCGACGCGCTCGCCGCCACGGCGCCCGACGCGATCGTCATCGCGAGCAACGCGAGCACGCAGATCGAGGCGTTTCGTATGCGCTGGGTGGCTTCCATCTCTCTCCTCATGCGGGACTTTGCCGATGACGCACGACGAACGTCGCGGTCGACAACCCCGCTACGGCCTTCACATAGCGTCGCGCCACCGTCGGCGGATAAGAATGCTCGCTGCGCGCTCAGCGTGCGCCGCTCGCGCCGGCAAGCAGCCGTTCAGCGCTCGTGCACGCCGACGACGTTCGACGATCCAGCCGCGAACGGAAAGTCCGACTCGGCTTCCGAGCGCACGCGGAAGCGATAGTCGGCAGGGCCTGGGAACTTGAAGCTGTACGACGCGCCGTAGCGACCGTGCGCATTCGTGTGGAGCACCTTGAACTCGATCCATGCACTGCCGGGCGAGCGCGCCTCGAGCACGAGCTGCTTGCCGCCATGCGGGATCGGGCCGCCGCGCAACTCGCCGCGAAAGCGGATCGTGCTGCCGGCGCTTGCCGTGCGCGGCGAGACGCGCAGGACGATCCCCGCACGCACGCTGATCCGCAGCGTGCGCGTCGCGACCGGCAGCGCGTCGCCGAGGTGCGCGCGATACGCGACGCGCAGAGTGCGCGAGGACGTTCCTGCGGGAATGCGCACGCTGAAACGCCCGTTCGCATCCGTGCGCGGGCTCGGCATCGCGACCGTCTTCGCGCCTGCATACGACGGGCTTGCGCGCACGTCGACGGACGCGTCCGCGATCGGCACCCCACCAGGCGCTGTCAGCCGCCCGGTCAGCGTGTGCGCACGTGCGTATCCCGTCGTGAAGCTCGCCTTCTTCGTGCCCTGCCAGCGGGCAGTCAGCGTCGCTTGCGTCGTCGCGTTCGTGCCGTTCGCCGGTCCCGGTGTGCCCGGCGGCGGCGGGTTCGCGACGGTCAGCGTACGGTCGAGCACCGGCGCCGCGTTGCCCGCCGCGTCGATCACGCTGACGACGAGGTGGTGCGCGCCGTTGCTCAGGCTCGTCGTGTCGAACGGGACGTCGGCGCTGACCGACGCCAGGCACGGCTGCACGTAGAGAAACGCCGGCAGGCCATCCGTCGTCTGACCGACGTCGTGACAACGCCCGCCGTTTTCGTCGAGCACCGTGCGCGCGACGACCCGACCGTCGACGTCGAACAGTGCCTCGTACACGCCCGCGCCAGGATCTGTCGCATCGAACGCCACGTCGCTGACACCGCGGACCGTCGGCGCGCTTGCCAGTTCGCCAGTTGCGCCCGTCGCGTGCGGGCCGGCGGCTTGTTCGAGGGTTAGGTCGGCGGCGTAGAGGTAGATGGCGGCTGCGTAGCCGTGAACGTCGCCGGTGCCTCCCGGGCATTTGTACGGAGCCAGCCCCCCACAGGAAGCGCTCGCGTAGAGATTCGAGCCCAAGCTCGATATTGGAACGAGCACGCGGTTTTCTGGCGAATAGACCTCCGCAAGGTCGCCACGTCCCGCACAACCGTAAACGCCCAGACATTCGTCGAAAAGTCCAGAGACGCTAGGGCCTGCCAACCAGAACTCATACGTCGCGTTCGCAACGCCCCCACCGGCAGCATCCCCCGCTCGCCACAACGTCGCGCCTGCCAGCGATGCCCAAACCGGCGAAGCAAACGCCCAGGTCGCGATGTCCGCATTGGCCGTGCGAGCCGGCTGATCGGTCAGCGCCGCCGTTAGCGCCCCGCCCTGCGAACAGGTGTCTTCGGCAATCGTGTACTGGCCGGCCACCGACCCACCCCACCCATCCACCGGCGCAACACCCCCGTCAGGCACCCGGCACGAGTACACGTGGTACTGCCCGCCAAACGCGACGGCGACAACGACGCCAAGCCAGACGCCCGTGGCAGCGACGACCTTGAAGATCCGATTGCCCATCTCACGCATATGTCGTTCTCAGTAGGGCTCGTGCCCCCCTCCCAATCTCTCATCGGGATCGCATCGCAGGCAGCCGCGGTCGACGGTCGCAGCACCGCCGGGCTGAGCGCGCGCGAGCATGTCTCCGATTCGTCGCCCAGCGGAAGATCGCTGCGGCCAACACAGGGGCAGCGTTGGCGACGGTGGTGCCGCGCTCAGGTGGTGAAAGCGATCGGCAGCTCGGCGAGACCGTAGATCCCGGAGACGCCTTCGAACTGCGGCTCGCCGTCGAGGCGCAGTTCGTGCAGGCGCGTCGCGAGGAACGCGAGGCCCTCCTGTAGCTCGACACGCGCGAGGTTCGCGCCGAGGCAGTAGTGCACGCCGGCGCCGAACGTCAGCGGTCGTGCGCGACCGCGGTCGGCGGCGATGTCGAAGCGCTCGGCGCCCGCCTCGCCGGCCTCTGCCGCCTCGAGATCGCGGTTACCGGTGAACGCGCAGACCATCACGATCGTGTCCTTCGGGAACGACACGCCGCGGTACTCGACGTCCTCGACGAGGATGCGCGCGGTGAACGGCGTGATCGGCTCGTAGCGCAGCGCCTCCTCGACGGCGGCATCGGCGAGCGACGGGTCGGCTGCTAGCAGCGCGAGCTGATCGTGGTGTTCGGCGAGCAGCCTGATCGCGTGCGCGAGCTGGCTCTGGCTCGTGTCGACGCCGCCGACGAGCACGTTGAAGACGAGGTTGATGCACTCGACGTCGCTCAGCCGCTCGCCCTGCTCTTCTGCCGCGATCAGCTTCGAGATCAGGTCGTCGCGCGGGTCCTTGCGCCGCGCCTGCACGAGCGCATGCGCGTATCCGTAGAACTCCTCGACGGCCTGCTCGATCACGGCGACTTCGCCGGCCATGCTGACGGCGTCGAACTGGCGCTGGATCACGTTCGACCAGTGGTGCAGACGCGGCGCGTCCTGCAGCGGCGCGCCCATCACGGTCGCGATCGCCAGCGACGGGTAGGGCTTCGCGAACGCCTCGACGAAGTCGCAGCGCACGAGTCCGTCCGCTCCCGTGCCGCTCGCCGCCCGCGCTTCGGCCAGGAGCCGCTCGAGGAACTCGCGCATGACCGGCCTGTAGCGCTCGACGGCTCGCGGCGAGAGCGCAGGGTTGACGAGGCTGCGCAGACGCGTGTGATCGGGGCCGTTGACGTGCAGGATGTTGCGGCGCATCTGCTCGTACAGCGGCCCCTCGGTCACGCCGAAGATCTCTGCGATCTTCATTCCGGGGAAGATCGCCGAACGCGTTCGCAGGAAGAACTCGCCGGCCTCGCGATCGAGCGTCATGTAGCCGAACGGCGCGTTTGCCAGCCAGCCGTGCGAGCGCGCGTCGGTCATCGCTTCGTGGAAGCGCGCGCCGCGCATCTGTGCGTCGGTGTGGTCGAACGTTGCGAGCTCGAGCTCGCTGACGAGCGTCGTCATCGGCTCATCGTCCCAGCTTCTTGCCCGGATTGAACAGTCCCTTCGGATCGAACGCCTGCTTGATCTGCTCGTGCAGCTCGACCGCGCGTGCGTCCCATCCGGGCGCGAGCATTCCGGACTTCAGCAGCCCGACGCCGTGCTCTGCCGCGATCGAGCCGCCGAGCGCGCGCACGAGCTCGAACAGCTCCGCGCCGACGGCCTGCGCGCGGTCGAGCTCGGCCTCCTCGGACGGGTCGACGAGCACCGTCGCGTGCACGTTGCCGTCGCCGCCGTGGCCCCACGCGCACGATCGCATTCCGTGTCGAGCCGCGATCCGCGCGAAGCCCTCGAGTCCCTCCGCGAGGCGCTCGACCGGGAACGAGACGTCCTCGCTGAGCTTCCCGCCGCGCACGCCCGCGACGACACCGTTGAAGCCGTCGCGCCAGCGCCACAGTGCGTCCTCGTCCTGCGGCTGTTCGATCGCCAGCGCGCGCCCGGTCAGCAGCTCGCGCACGGCGTCGCGTTCGCGCTCTGCCTCCGCGCGCGTCCCGTCGAGCTCGATGAGCAGCACGAAGGCCGCCCCGGCGGGAACCTCGCCCGCAAAGCCGGCCGCGACGTGCGCAAGCGTCGCCGCGTCGATGAACTCGAGCGCCGCCGGCTCGATCCCGGCCGCGATCACGTCGAGCATCGCCGCACAGCCGGCCTCGGCGCCATCCGCGAGGAAGACGACGAGCGCGATTCGCGCCTCCGGCGCGGGGCGCAACCGCAGCTGCACGGCCGTGATCACGCCGAGCGTTCCCTCCGAGCCGATCAACAGGTTCTTCAAGTCGTAGCCGGCGACGTCCTTGCGCGCCCAGCCGCCGACATGGACGAGCTCGCCGGGCGCGAGCACGACCTCGAGGCCGCTCACCCAGGCGCCCGTCACGCCGTACTTCAGCGCGTGCGGCCCGCCGGCGTTCGTCGCGACGTTGCCGCCGATCTGCGACTGCTCGGACGCACCCGGGTCGGGGCCGAAGAACAGGCCGTTCTCGCGCGCGAGGCGCTGCACGTCGCGCGTGCTCACGCCGGCCTCCGGATGGATCCGCCACAGCGCCGGCTCGAGCTCGCGCACGCGGCGCAGGCGCTCGAGCGAGACGACGACGCCCCCGCGCACGGGCACGGCGCCGCCGAGCAGCCCCGTGCCGCCACCGCGCGCGACGATCGGCACGTCGTGGTCGTAGCACCAGCGCACGACCGCCACGATCTCGTCTGCGTCGCCCGGCACGACGACCGCGTCGGCGCGACCGGCCAGCCCGCGCCGCCGCGCAGCGTCGCTGTTGTACGGCGAGCCCGGCGCCGCGTCGAGCACGTGCTCGGTCCCTACGAGTCTCGCCAGCTCACCGCGCATCGTTGCGGCCGAGGCTAGCGCTGCCGGTAGCATTCGTCACGATCATGGCCGTCAGCGCAAAGCCCGCCGCCGAGCAGGTCGAGACCGAGTTCAAGACGCTCTCGGGCGAGCCGATCCACGAGCTCTACACCGCAGCGGACCTGCCGCCGGGCGCGCCTGGCGCCGAGCATGCTCGCCCGAGCGCCGCCGGCGACGGCGCGCCTGACGGCGGCCAAGACCCGATCGGAGCGCCGGGTGCGTACCCGTACACGCGCGGCATCCACTCCTCGATGTACCGCGGACGCCTGTGGACGATGCGACAGTTCGCGGGCTTCGGCACGAGCGAGGAGACGAACGAGCGCTTCCGCTACCTGCTCGAGCACGGCCAGACGGGGCTCTCGACGGCGTTCGACATGCCGTCGCTGATGGGCCACGACTCCGACCACGTCCGCTCGCTCGGCGAGGTCGGGCGCGAGGGCGTCGCGGTCGACACGCTCGACGACATGCAGACGCTGTTCGGCGGCATCGATCTCGGCGAGGTCTCGGTCTCGATGACGATCAACGCGCCGGCCGCGATCATGCTCGCGTTCTACGTCGCCGCGGCCGAGGATGGCACGAGCGCGGCCGGGCCGGTCTCGCGCGAGCGCCTCTCGGGGACGATCCAGGCGGACATCCTCAAGGAGTACATCGCGCAGAAGGAGTGGTGCTTCCCGATCGACCCCGCGATGCGCCTGTGCGGCGACATGATCGAGTGGTGCACGCGCGAGATGCCGCGCTGGCACCCGATCTCGATCTCGGGCTACCACATCCGCGAGGCGGGCTCGACCGCCGCGCAGGAGCTCGCGTTCACGCTGAAGGACGGGCTGACGTACGTCGAGCAGGCCGTCGCGAGAGGGCTCGACGTGGACGACTTCGCGCCGCGGCTGAGCTTCTTCTTCAACGCGCAGATCGACTTCTTCGAGGAGATCGCTAAGTACCGAGCCGCGCGGCGAATCTGGGCGCGCGAGCTGAAGCACACGTTCGGCGCGAAGAGCGCGCGCTCGTGGCAGATGCGCTTCCACACGCAGACGGCCGGCGTCAGCCTGACGGCGCAGCAGCCGCTGAACAACATCGTGCGCACTGCTGTGGAGGCGCTCGCGGGCGTGCTCGGCGGGACGCAGTCGCTGCACACGAACTCCTACGACGAGGCGCTCGCGCTGCCGACGGAGGAGGCCGTGACGATCGCGCTGCGCACGCAGCAGGTGATCGCGCACGAGACGGGCGTGACGAACACCGTCGACCCGCTCGGCGGCAGCTACTTCGTCGAGGCGCTGACCGACGAGATCGAGCAGCGCGCATATGAGTACTTCGCGAAGATCGACGAGCTCGGCGGGATGGTCGAGGCGGTCAAGCGCAACTATCCGCAACGCGAGATCGCCGACGCGGCATTCACGCTGCAGCAGGAGATCGACGCGGGCGAGCGCGTCGTCGTCGGCGTCAACCGTTTCATCGCGGAGGACGAGCAGCCGATCCCGACGCTGCGGATCGACGCGGCGCTCGAGCGCAAGCAGCTCGACCGGCTGCAGGGCGCCCGCGCGAAGCGCGACGGCGCGCGCGTCGAGGCGGCGCTCGCGGCGCTGCGCGAGGACGCGGCGCACGAGGATCGCAATCTGATGGAGCCGTTGCTTCAGTGCGCCCGCGCGCACGCCTCCGAGGGCGAGATCATCGAGTCGCTGCAGCAGGTCTTCGGCGACTACACCGAGACGCCTGTCTTCTGAGAACGGCGCGACCCGGCGTGAGGGCACCACTCGCGCCCGGCGCAACTCCGGCGCGGGTTACGTGCTTGGTGGGAACTAGGATCCCCCTTTCGCGGCACCCCAATGCTCCACGGAGGCTCGATGAGGAAAGGCATGCGCCTCGGCGCGCTAGCGCTGCTGGCAACGCTTGGCACAACCGCGGCCGCGTCTGCCGCGACCTCGACGGCCGCGTCGGTGACGGTCTCACCGCTCGCCGGGACGCCGGTTGCGCTTCCGGGTACGCAGATCAGCTTCCTCGGCGCATCGGCGAAGGCGCTCAGCGGAATCTCGGTCGTCGGCTCGCTGAGCGGCCGCCACGGCGGGCGACTGCGCTCGTACGCCTCGGCGACGGGCGCGAGCTTCCTGCCGAGCAAGCCGTTCGCGCCGGGCGAGCACGTCAGCGTGCGTGCGAGCTGGGCCGCCACGCCGCAGTCACGCCGGACGCTCGCGGACAGCTTCACGATCGCGCGGCCGAGCGAAGTATCGAAGGCCGAGCTCGCGGACACGCCGGGCACGCCCGGCACGCCGGCGGACATCCAGAGCTTCCAATCTCAGCCGTCGCTGCACCCGCCGGTCGTGACGATCGACCACGCGGCCGGCGCCGGAGTGGCACCAGGCTATGTCTTCGCGGCGCCGTTCCTCGGCCCGGGCCAGTACGGACCGATGATCTTCGACAACGACGGCAACGTCGTCTGGTTCGATCCGCTGCAGGGCGGCGAAGACGCTGCCGACTTCCAGACGCAGAACTTCCACGGCAAGAACATGCTGACGTGGTGGCAGGGTCACGTGCTGGCGCTCGGCTACGGCCTCGGCGAGGACGTGATCGCGAACGCGAACTACAAGACGGTCGCGATCGTCAAGGCCGGCAACGGGCTGCAGGCGGACGGGCACGAGTTCACGCTCACGCCGGAGGGCTCGGCGTACATCACGGCGTACAGCCCCGTGCAGAGGAGCGCCACTTCCGCGAGCACCCCGGCAAACGGCGCCGGCGCGCTGGACGGCGTGATCCAGCGGATCGACGTGCACACGGGTCTCGTCATGTGGGAGTGGCACAGCCTCGGCAGCGCCGCGTTCGCGCAACCGCAAGTGCAGCCTGCGCCGGACCTGACGGTCGCGGAAACCCCGTTCGTGCAGACGCTCACGGGTGGCAGCTCGATGACCGGCGGCGGCGGGTTGCCGGGCTTCACCGAAGCCGAAGCGCGCGGCGCGAGCGTCTTCGCGGGCGCGCTGCCGGCAGGCGAGCGCAGCTACCGCGTCTACCGCGAGCCGTGGGCCGGCCAGCCGAGCGAGCCGCCGGCGATCAGCGCACGCACGAGCGCCGGCGCGACGGCCGTGTACGCGAGCTGGAACGGCGCGACGACGGTGACCGCGTGGCAGCTCTTGACGGGCACGAGCGCAGCCCACATGACAGCGGTCTCGACGACGCCGAAGACGGGTTTTGAGACGACGATCCCGGCGCCGGCCGCGGCATACGTGCAGGTGCGCGCGCTGAGCGCATCGGGCAAGGTGCTCGCGACGTCGAAGACGGCCCGGCCGGCAAGCGCATGAGCGGGCGATGAACCGACGCCTGCGCAGGGGGCTCGTGCTCGGCGGCGTCGTCGTCGCGGCCGGCTGCGCGACCGCGATCGCGATCGCCTCGCGGCGGATCGAAGCCGAGCAGGCGGCATTCCGCGCGCCGGCGGCCGCGCGTTGCGTGCCGAGCACGTTCAACCGCTCGGCGACGCTGCCCGGCACGAGCCTCAGCGTCGCGCCTTTGCCGGACTCCTACGACGCCTCCTACCGCACGCAGATCAGCCTGCTCGGCGCGCCCGCGGGGTCGCTCGCAGAGCTCAGCGTGAAGGGCTCCAAAAGCGGCTCGCACAAGGGTCGCCTGCGCGCCTACTCACAGGGCGACGGCGCGAGCTACGTGCTGTCGAAGCCGCTCTCGCAAGGCGAGACGGTGACGGTGCGCGGCATCGTCAAGACGGGAGCGCGCAGCCAGCGCTTCGCGTACCACTTCCAGACGGCGACGCAGGACATCCTGCCCTACTCGAAGCCCTCTCCGCCCTCGGGGAAAGACCCGAACGAGAAGCAGCACTTCCACTCCGAGCCGGGGCTCGAACCGCCGTCGATCGAAGTCACGGCGAGCTCGCCTCAGAGCGCGCCGGGCGACATCTTCGCCGCGCCTTACACGGGCCCTGGGCCGCCGGGACCGATGATCTTCGACCAGGCGGGCAACCTCGTCTGGTTCCATACGCTTCCGGCGAACGCGGCCGCCGCGACGAACCTGCAGGTCCAGCAGCTGGCCGGCCAGCCGGTGCTGACATGGTGGCAGGGCTACATCCCGCCGCAGGGATTCGGCCAGGGCGAAGAGATCATCGTCAACGCGGCCTACCAGCAGATCGGGCGCGTGCGCGCGGGCAACGGCTACTCGGCCGACCTGCACGACTTCAAGATCACGCAGCGGGACACGGGCCTATTGACCGCGTTCAACCCGATCGACTGCAACCTGTCGGTCGTCGGCGGCCCGAGCGGCGCCGCCGTGACGGACAGCGTCTTCCAGGAAATCGACCTGAAGACGGGACTCGTCAGGCGCGAGTGGCACAGCCTCGACCACGTGCCGCTCGGCGACTCCTACAGCCTCGCGACGCACAGCAGCAAGGAATGGCCGTTCGACTACTTCCACATCAACTCGATCGACCCGCGCGCGGACGGGACGACGCTGATCTCGGCGCGCAACACGTGGGCGATGTACGCACTGAGCACGGCGAACGGCACGATCCAGAGCGCGGTCGGCGGGCAGCACTCGAGCGTCAAGCTCGCGAGCGGCACGCACACTGCCTACCAGCACGACGCGACGACGCTCGCGAACGGCGAGATCAGCGTGTTCGACAACGGCGCCGTGCCGAAGGTCCACCCGCAGTCGCGCGGGCTCGTGCTCGCGCTGAACCCGGCGACGAACACGGCGAGCGTCGCGGCGCAGTTCGAGCACAGCCCGTCGCTGTCGTCCGGCAGCCAGGGGAACATTCAACAGTTGACAAACGGTGACATGTTCGTTGGATGGGGGTCAGAGCCATACTTCTCGGAGTACAGCGCGACGGGTCGGCTGCTGTTCGACGCGCACATGCACGGTTCGTACGAGTCCTATCGCACGTACCGCTTCCCGTGGACGGGCGCACCGGCGAGCGTCCCGGCGATCGCCGCCGCGACAGCATCGGGCGGGCGCGCGAGGGTCTACGCGAGCTGGAACGGAGACACGCGCACGGCGAGCTGGCGCGTGCTCGCGGGGTCGAGCGCGCAGACGCTCGCTCCTGTCGCGGCGGCCGCTCGCGAGGGCTTCGAGACGTCGGTGACGACGCCGGCAGCGACTCCGTATGTCGCCGTGCAGGCGCTCGACGCCTCGGGCGCGCTGCTCGCGACGTCGAAGACGATCCGCGGCTGAGCCGGAGCACGTGCGCCAACGGGGGTTGGTACGCTTCGGACGCTTGGCGTCAAAGAGGGGTTTTCAACCGCTGCAGATGGGGATATGACGGCGCGTAAGGTCAACACCAAGCCCGGCAAGGCGAAAAGTTCCAGTAGCCGGGACGACCCCTCGGACAGCGCGAGCGCCGCACGCTACCGCCGGCTGCCCACGGGCGCGCACGGCCTGACGCGCGAGGAGGTCGAGCTCGACCAGCGCGGGCGGCTGCGCTCGGCGATGATCGAGCTGATCGCACAGCGTGGCTATCCGGCCGTGCGGATCCTCGACCTGACGCAGCTCGCGCACGTCTCGCGGCCGACGTTCTACAACCTCTACGCGGACAAGGAAGAGCTGCTGCTGAGCGCGTACGAGGACATCGCCGGGCGCACGACGGCGCACGTCGCGAAGGCATATGCGCAGGGCGCCTCGCAGGAGCAGAGCCTCGAGCTGGGGCTGCGCGCGTTCGCCGAGCTCGCGGCGGCCGAGCCGGAGGCGATGACGCTTGCGCTGCTCGGCACGTTCGGCGCGGGCGCGCGCGCTCTCTCGCGGCGCAACCGCACGACGCAGGCGCTCGAGCAGATGATCCAGAACGGCCGCGAGCGCTCGTGGTCCGAGCACCCGGCCGACCTGACGACGAAGTTCCTGATCGGCGGGATCCGCGAGGTCGCGGCGACGCGCCTGCGCCAGGGTCGTGCGGAGGAGCTGCTCGCGCTCGCGGGTGCGCTCGGCGACTGGGCGACGTCGTATCCGCAGACGCTCCCGCTCGGCCTCGAGGGCTCGCGGCGCGTGCAACCGCGCGATGACGAGCCTCACGCCGGCGCCCCGGACCCGCCGCCGGCCCTGGGGCGCGGGCGCCGCGCGGAGGGACGCCTGCCGAGCGGGCGTCACGACCTGGCGCGCGAGGAGGTCGTCAAGAGCCAGCGCGAACGGATCGTCGACGCGACGGCGGCGATCGTCGCCGAGAAGGGCTTTGCGGGCCTGACGATCCCCGAGATCGCCTCTCGCGCAAACGTCTCGCACGAGACGTTCTACGAGATGTACGCGACGAAGCACGACGCTTTCCTCGGCACGCAGAAGGTCGGCCTGCACCAGGCGCTGCGCGTCACCGCCGAGGCATACGAGGCGCACGAGGCCGAGTGGCACGACGGCGTCGCGGCGGGCATCCACGCGCTGACGGAGTTCGTCTGCTCAGAGCCGGCGCACGCGCACCTGACGCTCGTCGACACGTTCGGCGCGAGCCCGGCGGCGATCGAGATCCGCGAGAGCGCGCTCGCGGCGTTCACGGACTACCTGAGCCCGGGCTTCGAGCATGCACCGGCGCACGTCGAGGTGTCGCCGATCGCCGCCGAGGCGGTCGCGGGCGGCATCTGGCAGGTCCTGCACCACTACATCGAGCACGAGCGGGTGCACGAACTGTGCGACGCCGCGCCGCAGCTCGTGTACCTCACGCTCAATCCCTTCACGGGAACGGAGCTCGCCGCCGAGACGGCGCGCTCGATCGCTGCGAGCGCCCGTTAGCCCCGACGCTCGTTCGCGACGGGGACAACGGAGACAGTGCGGCCGAGCGCGTCGTCGCCGGCCACTCGCCAACCGGAACTAGGCGAGCGCGGCGCCGTGCAGTCCGTGCGCGGGGCGCTCGCGCTGCTCCCACCACTCACCGACGATGTCGAGTGCGCCGCCGGTGATGCCCTCGACGAAGGCTTTCGTGTCGTTCAGCCGCGGCAAGGGATCGGCGGGCACGTCGAGCTCGAGGAACCCGCAGAGCGGCTCCCAGCCTTCGGCCGGGTCCCAGACGAGCAGTCGCTCTGCCGGGATCGAGGCGATCACGTCGTCGTTCCAGTTCTTCATCGCGTGGGCGAGCCCGTCGTCGCTGAAGTGGTCGCCGGACATCGCGCCGGTGTGCTCGTCCCAGTTCATCCGCGTCATCAGCGCGATGTAGCGGTTCCACAGCGGGTCGACGACGGTCCGCGCGTCGGACACGTGGCGCATCACGGAGTCGTCGTGGAACAGGCCCCAGACGGTCTTGCGCATGCTGCGCACCCACGCGTCGGCGTCGCGCACGCTGAGCAGCACCTTCGCTTCGGGGTAGTAGTCGGCCAGCTCGCGGTAGAAGCGCGCCGAGGGCCAGTCGACGGTCGACTGGATCGGCTCGGGGCCGCTGTTGAAGATCGCCTCCCAGTCGGGGTTGCCGTCCTGCACGGCTTCCCACAGCGGCAGGCCGGTCTCGAGATCGGCGAGCAGGTCGCGCATGTGGTAGCAGGGGCAGAGCCCGAGGTGCTCGAGCGCGAACATCTGGGTTGTCGTTGCGGTGCGCGGAAGTCCGGCTCCGATGACCTTCATGTCGTACCCCTCTTGTTTGGGATCAGTTCACGTCCCTCTCGGCGCGGACGCGGGAGCGCGACGGCCGAAAGTGCTGCTGTGCGGCAAGCGGCGACGGACGCGTCTCATGCGCCCGCGCTCTTTTGTCTCATCTTGCGACTCTACCGCGACAGCTACCCGCAAATCCCCGCAAAACGGCTGTTTTCCGGGCATTCTTCGTGACTTCTTAGATCAATCGTCGGCGTACTGGACGGGGCTGCCGTGCCACGCACAGGCCGCTACCGGGGTGCGGAGGTCGTCAGCGGCTCGGCGTGCGGCGCGAGCTGCAGCGCCGGGCCGAAGCCGACCTCGAGGCACGCGCCGCCGCCGGGGGCGTTCGTCGCTCGCGCGTAGCCGCGGTGCGCTTCGGCTGCCTGGCGCACGATCGCGAGCCCGAGCCCGGACCCTGGCAGCTTGCGCGCTCGCTCGGCGCGGTAGAAGCGCTCGAAGACCTTCCCGAGCTCGTCCTGCTCGAAGCCGGGCCCGTGGTCGCGCACGCTCAGCACGCCGTCGCGAACGGAGACCTCGACAACGCCGTCGGGCGGGCTCCACCTGCGCGCGTTGTCGAGCAGGTTCGAGACGGCGCGGTTGATCCGCTCGGCTTCGCCGCGCACGACGGTCGGCTGCAGGTCGAGCGCGAAGCTCAGCTCGCCGCGTCGGCGCGTTCGCTCGACGGCGCCTGCGACGATCTCGTCGAGGCGCACGTCCTGGAGCTCCGACGGCGCGTGCGAGCCGCGCGCGAGCTCGACGACGTCCCCGACGAGCGCCGTCAGCTCGTCGAGCTCGTCGACGATGTCCTCGCGCAGGCGCACCTGCTCGGCCGGCGGCAGGCGATCGGCGTCCTCGAGCGTCTGGATGTTCGCGCGCAGCGAGGCGATCGGCGTGCGCAGCTCATGGCTCGC
>DASZLB010000208.1:0-16783 GCA_035552575.1 Solirubrobacteraceae bacterium
CCGGCCGACTCCCACGCGATCACGTTGCCCGAGGTGTCCGTGAGCGAGACGATCGTGTTGTTGAACGAAGTCTTGATGTGCGCCTGGCCGATCGGGATGTTCTATTTCGGCTTGCGCCGGCCGCGAGCGCGTTTGGGAGCGGGAGGCATCTACTTCTTCCCGGCTTTCTTCTTGCCGGCGACCTGCATCCGCTTCGGGCCCTTGCGCGTGCGCGCGTTCGTCTTCGTCTTCTGCCCGCGCACGGGCAGGCCGCGGCGGTGGCGCAGGCCGCGGTAGCACGCGATCTCCTGCAGCCGTTTGATGTCTTGCGAGCGCTCGCGGCGAAGGTCGCCCTCGACCGTCAGGTTCTCGTCGATCGCGTCGCGCAGCTTGGCGACCTCGTCCTCGGTCAGGTCGCGGATGTAGGTGTCCGGGCTGACGCCGACTTCGGCGAGCACCTTGTTCGAGGTCGCGCGGCCGATCCCGTAGATGTAGGTGAGCCCGATCTCAGAGCGCTTGTTCAGCGGCAGGTTGATGCCGGCGATACGGGCCATTCAGCCTTGCCTCTGCTTGTGGCGCTTGTTCTGGCAAATGACCAGCACCACCCCATGGCGGCGGATGATCTTGCATTTCTCGCACATCGGCTTGACCGACGGTCTTACCTTCATGATCCCTTTCAGCGGCTGTTCCGGCGACCCGGCTCTGGCTGCCGTTGCGGCCGCCGCTACCAAGTCGTGGAGAGAGCTCCGGCGTGGTCTTGCGACCTCGCAGAGCAGGACTCCGGATGGTAGCAACTCCTACGAGCCGGCGGCGGCTTGCTCGGCGGGTTCGCCTGCACGCGAACCGGGCTCGATGTGCCACGGCGTGAGCACCTTCGGACCGTCGGGCGTAATCGCGACGGTGAACTCGAAATGCGCCGCCGGCGAGCCGTCCTGGGAGAAGATCGCCCAGCCGTCGCCGCCGACGCGCACGGCCGCGCGCCCGGCCGTCATCATCGGCTCGACGGCGAGCACCATGCCCTCCTGCAGCAGCGGGCCCTTGCCGGGCTTGCCGTAGTTCGGGACCTGTGGATCCTCGTGCATGTCGCGCCCGACGCCGTGACCGACGAGCGAGCGCACGACGGCGAGCCCGGCGCCCTCGGCGACACGCTGGATCTCGCTCGACATGTCGCCCATCCGGTTGCCGGCGATGCACTGCGCGACGCCGGCGTGCAGCGACGCCTCGGTCGCGCTCAGCAGGTTCTGCGCCTGCGCGCCGATCTGCCCGACGGCAAACGTCCGCGCGGCGTCGGCGACCCAGCCGTCGAGCGTGACGCCGACGTCGATCGAGATGACGTCGCCGTCCTTCAGCCGGTACGGACCGGGGATGCCGTGCACGACCATCGCGTTCGGCGAGGCGCAGATCGAGCCGGGAAACCCGCGATAGCCCTTGAACGTCGGCACAGCGCCGTGCGAGCGGATGAAGCGCTCGGCCGCTTCGTCGAGCTCCGCCGTGCTCACTCCTGGGGCGATCTTGCCCGCGAGCTCGTCGAGCGTCGCCGCGAGGATCGCGCCGGAGCGCTGCATCTTCTCGATCTCCGCGGGTGACTTCTTGATGATCACCGGCTGAGCTTAGCTCGACGGATCAGGCGTCTTCGAGGCGCAGCGCGGCAATCGTCGCCCTGATCCGGTCGTGCACCTCGTCGGGATCGCGCGTGCCGTCGAAGCGGCGCAGCATGCCGGCGCTGTCGTAGTGGCCGATCAGCGGCTCTGTCTGTGCGTGGTACACGGAGAGGCGGTGGCGGATCGTCTCCTCCTTGTCGTCGTCGCGCTGCATCAGCCGCGAGCCGTCCTGGTCGCACACGTCCTCGTGCTTCGGAGGGTCGAACTCGACGTGGTAGATGTGGCTCGGGTTCTTCACGCAGACGCGACGCCCGGCGAGGCGGCGGACGAGCTCGTCGTCGGGCACCGCGATCAACAGCGCGGCCGTCAAGCGCCGTCCGAGCTGCTCGAGTGCCTTTGCGAGCGCATCGGCCTGCTCGGCATTGCGCGGGAAGCCGTCGAGCAGGAAGCCCTCGCGCGCGTCGTCCTCGCCGACGCGCTTGGTGATCATCCCGATGATCACCTCGTCCGGAACGAGGTCGCCGGCGTCCATGAAGCGCTTCGCCTGGTTGCCGAGATCGCTGCCGGCCTTGACCTCGGCGCGCAGCATGTCGCCGGTCGAGACGTGCGGCAGCGCGAAGTCCTCGCGCAGGCGCTCGGCCTGCGTTCCCTTGCCTGCGCCCGGCGGGCCGAGCAGGATCAGGTTCATTTGCGACACGCCGAGGCAGCCTACCTATTGCGCTGCGCCGCCGACTGCTCAAACGAGCCCGCGTACTACTTCAAGAAGCCCTCGTACTGGGGCGGGAAGGGGGCAGGCCCCCCTTCCGACCTCCCCCCGAAATCACTACTTCAAGAAGCCCTCGTACTGGGGCGGGAAGGGGGCAGGCCCCCCTCCCGACCTCCCCCCGAAATCACTACTTCAAGAAGCCCTCGTAACTTCGCATCATCAGCTGCGCCTCGAGCTGCTTCATCGTTTCGAGCGCGACGCCGATCACGATCAGGATCGAGGTGCCGCCGAGCGGGATGTTCTGGTGCGTGCGCGCGATCAGGATCGTCGGCAGCGCAGCGACGGCCGCGAGGAAAAGGGCGCCCGGGAACGTCAGGCGCGCGAGGATGCGGTCGAGGAATTCGGCCGTCGGGCGCCCGGGGCGCACGCCCGGGATGAAGCCGCCGTACTTCTTCAAGTTGTCGGCCTGGTCGACCGGGTTGAACGTGACGGCCGTGTAGAAGTACGTGAACAGCAGGATGAAGATCGACTCGCCGACGACGTAGTGCCAGCCGTTGGGCGAGAAGAAGTCCGAGATCGACTGGCCCCAGTGCGTTTTGACGAGCTGCCCAACGGTCGGCGGGAAGGCCATGATGCTCGCGGCGAAGATCACCGGGATCACGCCGGCCATGTTCACGCGCAGCGGCAGGTAGGTCTGCCCGCCTTCGGTCATCCGCCGCCCGATCACGCGCTTGGCGTACTGCACCGGGATCCGGCGCTGACCTTCCTGCACGAAGACGATGCCGGCGACGACGGCGAGCACGAGGAACGGCATCATCACCTTGAAGACCTGGTCTTGCGAGGTCCACCACGTCTGGATGCCGCTCGGCAGGCGCGCGACGATCGAGGCGAAGATCAGCAGCGAGATGCCGTTGCCGATGCCGCGCTGGGTGATCAGCTCGCCGATCCACATCAGCAACACGCAGCCCGTCGTCAGGCAGATCACGATCAGGAAGATGTGCGGCGCGTCGAAGTGCGTGACGACCGATTCGCCGGCTTTGGCCTGCAGCGTGTGGAACAGGAAGACGTAGCCGATCGACTGCGCGAAGGCCAGGCCGACGGTCAGGTAGCGCGTGTACTGCGTGATCCGTGCCTGGCCGACCTCGCCTTCCTTGGAGAGCTTTTCCAACGACGGCACGGCGACCTGCAGCAGCTGCAGGATGATCGACGCGGTGATGTACGGCATGATCCCGAGCGCGAACAGCGCGATTCGCGAGAGCCCGCCCCCGGAGAAGAGGTTGAGCAGCCCGAGGATGTTCGAGCCGCCGAACTCCTTCTGGATGTTGTTGACCGCCGTCAGGTTCACGCCCGGCACGGGGATGTGCGAGCCGAACCGGTAGATCAGCAGCATCCCCGCCGTGAAGGCGATCTTCTTGCGGATGTCCGCGACCTGGAAGGCGTTGAGAATTGTCGAGAGCATGGGCTGTGCGTCGCGACTCAGAGCGACGATTCACTCCCACCCGCGGCGCGGCGGATTCTAGTCGATGCGCTCGTGCGTGCTGCCGATTGCACGGCGCGGCCGTAGCTCTCTAGCGCTCGACGAGCCGGCAGCTGCCGCCGGCCGCCTCGATGCGCTCGCGCGCGCCGGCGCTGAAGGCGTGCGCGTGCACGGTCAGCGCCTTGCTCAGCTCGCCCTTGGCGAGCACCTTGATCGGGATGCCCTTGCGGGTGCCCAGGCCGTTGGCGACCATCAGCTCGACCGTCACCTCGGCGCCGGCATCGAAGCGGCTCTCGAGCGCGTCGAGGTTGACCGGCTGCGTGTGCGTGCGGAACGGCTCGAACGGCATCGACTTCTTCATGTGCGGGCCGCGCAGCTTTCGCATGCGCATGTGGATCGGCATCTGCCCGCCCTCGAAGCGCGCGCGGCGCTTGGAGCCCGCGCGCGAGCCCGCGCCCTTCTGCCCGCGACCGGACGTCTTGCCCGTGCCCGAGCCTTCGCCGCGGCCGATGCGCTTGCGCGGGCGTTTGCTGCCGGGCGCCGGCGAAAGGCTGTGCAGCCCGATCCGCTCGGGCTTCTCCTCTTCGGCCGGGCTCACGACTTGCCCTCTTTGACCTCGACGAGGTGGCGCACGGCGTGCAGCATCCCGCGCGCCTGCTCGCAGTCCTTGACCTCGACCGTGTGTCCGATTCGGCGCAGGCCGAGCGAGCGAAGCGTGTCGAGCTGTTTCTTGTTCGAGCCGTTGCGCGATCGAAGCTGGGTGACGGTCAGCGACGACATCAGGCCGAAGCCTCACCGCTGGCGGCTGCAGCCTCCTGCGCGGGTGCATCTTGCGCCGCTGCATCGGCCGGCGTCTCGCCGCCGTCGGCGCTCGCAGGTGCGGCGCCGTTGGCGATGTGCTCGCCGCCGTTGGCCGCCTCGTTGCTGTTCAGACCGAGCACGGCGTTGACGGAGAGGCCGCGCAGCTCGCCGACCTCCTTCGGCGTGCGCAGGCCGCGCAGGCCGGCGACGGTCGCCTTGACGAGGTTGATCGGGTTCTGCGTGCCGAGGCTCTTGGAGAGGATGTCGTGGATCCCGGCGAGCTCGAGCACCGCGCGAACGCCACCGCCGGCGATCACGCCGGTACCGGGCGAGGCCGGCTTCAGCAGCACGCGGCCGGCGCCGAAGATCCCCGTCGTCTGGTGCGTGATCGTGCTGCCGTGCTTCGGCACGCGGAACAGATCCTTCTTCGCGCGCTCGACGCCCTTCTGGATCGCGAGCGGGACCTCGTTGGCCTTGCCGTAGCCGACGCCGACGACATCGCGTTCGTCGCCGACGACGACGAGCGCCGTGAACGAGAAGCGACGGCCGCCCTTGACGACCTTCGCGACGCGGTTGATCTCGACGACGCGCTCCTGGAGATCCAGGCCGGCGGGGCTGACTGATCTGTCTACGGTGATCGACATGGCAGGTGTGTGAGGGTAGCGGTCGCGGGCGGCTCGACGCCTTAGACCGTTATCCCAGCCTCGCGGATCGCTTCGGCGAAAGCCCGGACGTGACCGTGATAGCGGTAGCCACCGCGGTCGAAGACCGCCTCTGAGACGCCTGCAGCTTTGGCCCGCTCGGCGAACGTCTCGCCGGCGCGCTTCGTGCGCTCGGGCTTCTTCAGGCCGCGCAGCTCCGGCTCGTACCAGTTGACGGCCGCGAGCGTGCGCCCGGTGACGTCGTCGACGAGCTGGGCCGAGAGGCCCTGGTTGGAGCGGAACACCGAGACGCGCGGCCGCTCGGCCGTGCCCGAGACCTTCGCGCGCACGCGGCGGCGGCGTTTGAGTCGACGCTCTGGCTTCGTGACGACGCTCATGCGCGCTTTCCGACCTTGCGCTGGACGTACTCGCCCTCGTAGCGGATGCCCTTGCCCTTGTAAGGCTCCGGCGGGCGCTGCTTGCGGATGATCGCGGCCGTCTCGCCGACGAGCTGCTTGGAGATGCCTTTCACGACGACGCGCGTCGGCTGCGGCACTTCGAACTCGATGCCGTCCGGCGCCGGGATCGGCACGGGGTGCGAGTAGCCGACGGCCAGCTCGAGGTTCTTGCCCTTCAGCTGTGCGCGGTAGCCGACGCCCTGAATCTCGAGGCGCTTCTCGTAGCCCGCCGTGACGCCCTCGACCATGTTCGCGACAAGCGAGCGCGTCAGGCCGTGCAACGCGCGGTGTTCGCCGCGATCGGTCGGCCGCGTGACGAGTAGCTGCTCGCCGTCCTGCTTGACCTCGATGTCCTTGTGGATGCGCTCCGAGAGTTCGCCCTTCGGGCCGTTGACGCGAACCTCGTTGGGCTCGATCGCAACGGTCACGCCGCTCGGAACTGCGATGGGCTGTCTGCCGATTCGCGACATGCGCTCAGCTCACCAGACCTGCGCCAGGACCTCGCCGCCGACGCCCGCCGAGCGCGCGTCGTGGCCGGTCATCACGCCGTGGGAGGTCGAGACGATCGATGTGCCCATTCCGCCGAGCACCTTCGGGATGTGCTTCGCGTCGACGTACGTGCGCCGGCCCGGGCGCGAGACGCGGCGCAGGCCTGAGATCGCCGAGCGGCGGTCCTCGGTGTACTTCAAGCGGATCGCGATCAGCTCGCCGGGGCCCTCCGGCGCGGGGATCACCGAGAACGAGTCGATGTAGCCCTGCTCCGTGAGGATGCGCGCGAGCTCGCTCTTGAGTTTTGATGCCGGGATCTCCACCGTCTCGTGCGCAGCGTGGATCGCGTTGCGCACTCGCGTGAGGAAGTCGGCTATCGGATCTGTCATCGACATGGCTGAATCGCTATCTGAAAGTGGTGGCGCCGTCCCCTACCAGGAGGACTTCGTCATCCCGGGGATCTGGCCGTTGTGGGCGAGCTCGCGCAAACAGATGCGGCACACCCCGAACTTGCGATACACCGCGCGCGGACGTCCGCAGCGGCTGCACCGAGTATATGCACGGGTCTTGAACTTCGGAGTGCGCGCCTGCTTGACGCGCTGAGATGTCTTCGCCATTACTCGCTGCTCTCTTTCTTCTCTGAGTCCTCGGCCGTCTCGGTTGAGGGCTGCTCCTCTGTGGTCTCAGCTGATGCCTGCGGCTCGGAAGCCTCCTCTGCCGGCTCGTCGTCGCTCGTCTCGGGCTCGGACGCCGCGGCCGTATCCGCTGTCGCCTCGGGCTCGGGCTCGGACGCGGAAGACTCGTCGACTGCCTCGGCTGCGCTCGCCTCGGGCGCTGCGTCGGCCTCGGGCGCCTCTGCGGCGTCTTTCTGCTCGGCCTCGTCGCTCGGCTGCTCGGCTGCGGCCGGTGCAGGCTTGGATGAAGCCTCGCTCGGCGCGGCGGCCTTCGTGCTCGCTCCCTGCCGGTCGGTCGAGCCTTCGGCGTCGGCGGCGTCGGCGGCCGGGTCGAAGCCGCGCGGGCGGCCTTGCGTCGCGAACGGCATCCCAAGCGCCTGCAGCAGTGCATACGCTTCGACGTCGCCCGAGGCGCTCGTCGTGATCGTAATGTCGAGGCCGCGCACTTGGTCGATCGCGTCGTAGTCGATCTCGGGGAAGATGATCTGCTCCTTGACGCCCATCGAGTAGTTGCCGCGTCCGTCGAAGGAGCGCGGGTTCAGCCCGCGGAAGTCGCGGATTCGCGGGATCGCGACGGAGACGAGACGATCGAGGAACTCGTATGCGCGCTCGCCACGAAGCGTCACCGAGACGCCGACGGGCATCCCCTCGCGCAGTTTGAACGCGGCGATCGACTTGCGCGCGCGGCGCACGCTCGGCTGCTGGCCGGCGATCGTCGCGAGCTGCTCGGTCGCGGCCTTGAGTACTTTCGAGTCCTGCTTGGCGAGACCGACGCCCATGTTCAACGTGATCTTCTCGAGCTTCGGCGCCTGCATCGGCGAGGAGAACTCGAAGCGCTCAACGAGCGCAGGGCGGATCTCCTCGTAGTAGCGGAGCTTCAGGCGTGCCGGCGGGGCGTCTGTGGTCGTCGCGCTCATCAGTCGAGCTCCGCGCCGGTGCTCTTGGCGACGCGCACGCGCGAGCCGTTCTTGCGCTCGATCCGCACGCGCGTCGGGTTGCCCTTGGCATCGAGCAGGATCACGTTCGAGATGTGGATCGGTCCCTCGCGCTCGATCACGCCGCCGAGCTGCCCCTCGGTACCGGGCAGCGTCGAGGAGCTCTGGTTCAGCTGCGGGCGCACGGCGCGCTTGACCATGTTCAGGCCCTCGACGTACAGGCGTTCCTTGGCCGGTTCGACGCGCAGCACCTTGCCGGTCTTACCGCGGTCCTTGCCGCCCGTGACCTTGACGCGGTCGTTCGAGCGGATCTTCAGCGAACGGCGCTTCGGACGCTTCGGCGGCGATTTGCGCGTGGCCATCAGAGAACCTCGGGTGCGAGCGAGACGATCTTCATGAAGTTGCGCTCGCGCAGTTCGCGCGCGACCGGGCCGAACACGCGCGTGCCGCGTGGATTGTTCTGGTCGTCGATGATCACAGCGGCGTTCTCGTCAAAGGCGATGTACGTGCCGTCCTCGCGCCCGATCGGCTTCTTCGTGCGCACGATCACAGCGGTCACGACCTCGCCCTTTTTGACGGCGCCCTGCGGGTTGGCCTGCTTGACGGTTGCCGTGATCACGTCGCCGACGAACGCGTAGCGGCGCTGCGAGCCGCCCTTGACGCGAATGCAGAGGATTTCGCGTGCGCCCGTGTTGTCGGCGACGCGCAGACGTGTCTCGTTCTGGATCATCGGGCACGCTCCAAGACATCCACGAGTGCCCAGCGCTTCAAGCGCGACAGCGGCCGGCTCTCGATCACGCGCACCGTGTCGCCCTCGTGCGCGTCGTTGTTCTCGTCGTGCGCGTGCAGCGTGCTCGAGCTGCGCACGATCTTCTCGTAGCGGCGGTGACGGCGAGCGACGTCGATCCGCACCGTGATCGTCTTCTCGGCCTTGTCTGAGACGACGATGCCCTGGCGGATGCGACGCGTGCCCTCGACCGGCGCGTGGACCGGCGCGAGCGGCTCCGGCGCAGGAGCAGAGGCGCGGCGCTCGGCCGCTTTTGCGCGTTCCTGCAGGCGACGCGCGCGGCGCGAGACGGCCTTGCGCTTGCGTACGGCTTGACGCTCGGCGTGGCGCTCCTCGGCGCTTCGCGCCGGGCGAGCCTCGCCGGAGTGCGCCGAGCGCGTCGCGCGGCGGCGCTCCTTCGGCGTGCGGTCGTCCTGCGGTTCCGGAGCAGGCGCAGCGGGCGCCTCGGCCTGCGGCTCGGGCACCTCTGCGGCGACATCCTCAGCCGCGGGCGCCTCGGCCTCGGCAGGCTGCGCGTCGGCTTGCGGCGCCTCGGCCTCGGGGGCCTCGGGCGCGCTTGCCGCTGCGTCGTCGGGCGTTGCGGGCGTCTCATTGTCTTTCTCGTCAGCCATGTCTTCCGTTTCGTTCTCGCTAATGCTCAGTTGTCGTTGCCGATGCTCAGAGCGCGCTCGCGTGCGACCGTCAGCGCGCGTGCGAGGTCACGCTTGGCGTGACCCATCCCGGCCGTGTTGTCGAGTTCGCCCGTCGCGTTGGCAAAGCGCAGCCCGAAGACCTCTTTGCGCAGCACGGCGATCCGCTCGGTCAGCTCTTTGTCCTCGAGATCGCGCATCTCCTTGGCCTTCATCGCAGCGTCAGTCCTCACGCAGCACGAACTTCGACTTCACCGGGAGCTTGTGCGCAGCCAGGCGGATCGCGTCGCGAGCGAGCGGCTCGGAGACGCCGGCGAGCTCGAACATCACACGGCCGGGCTTGACCACGGCGACCCAGCCTTCGGGATTGCCCTTGCCCGAGCCCATCCGCGTCTCGGCCGGCTTCTTCGTCACAGGCTTGTCGGGAAAGACGTTGATCCAGACCTTCCCGCCACGCTTGATCTTGCGCGTCATCGCGACACGTGCGGCCTCGATCTGGCGGTTGGTCAGCCAACCGCACTCGAGCGCCTTCAGGCCGTACTCGCCGAACTGAACCTTGACCTGCCCACGCGAGTTGCCGGCCCGACGACCACGGTGCTGCTTGCGGTGCTTTACGCGCTTTGGCGAGAGCATCAGCGACCTCCTCCACCGGGACGTGGTCCGCCACGGCCACCGCCGCCGCCACCACCACCGGGTCCACGGCCACCGCCGCCACGACCGCCCTGGCCGCCGAAGCCGCCCGGACCGCGTCCGCCGCCTCCGCCGCCTCCGCCCTGGCCGCCGCGTCCGCGACCGCCGCCGGGCCCGCCGCCTTGTCCCCCACGTCCGCGGCCTCTGCCGTCGCGGCCATCGCGCCCGCCGCGACCGTCACGGTCGTTGCTCGGCGCAGCCGGAGCGGTCATGTCGGTGAGGTCGGCGCCGGTGTAGCCCTCGGGCATGATTTCGCCCTTGTTGATCCAGCACTTGACGCCGATGCGCCCGAACGTCGTGCGCGACTCGTAGAAGCCGTAGTCGATGTCGGCGCGCATCGTGTGCAGCGGCACGCGGCCGTCTGAGTAGCTTTCGGTACGGGCCATCTCGGCGCCGCCGAGGCGACCGGAGACCTGGACCTTGACGCCCTTCGCGCCGGAGCGCATCGCGCTGGTCAGCGCGCGCTTCATCGCGCGGCGGAAGGCGACGCGGTTCTGCAGCTGCTCGGCGATCGACTGCGCGACGAGCGACGCGTCGAGCTCGGGGCGCTTGATCTCGAGGATGTTGACCTTGATCTGCTTGTTGGTCATCTTGTGCAGGTCGCGGCGCAAAGCGTCGACTTCGCTGCCGGACTTGCCGATCACGATGCCCGGGCGGGCCGTATGGATGTTGACCTCGAGTTCCTGAGCGTCCTTGCGGATCGTGATGCTCGACAGGCCTGCGTGCGCGAGCTTGTTCGTGATGTGCTCACGGATCCGCACGTCCTCGGCCAGGTACTCGGCGAAGTGCTTTTCGTTGAACCAGTTTGACTTCCAGTCGTGGATGTAACCCACGCGCATGGCCTCTGGATGAACCTTTTGTCCCATTCTTCTTCCTAGCCGTCTCTCTTGGTTGTCCGGCGCACGGCATCCGGAGTCAGCGTGATCGTCAAGTGGCTCGTGCGCTTGCGGATCGGCGTGGCGCGTCCCATCGCGCGTGGCCTGAAGCGCTTGATCGTCGGCCCCTCGTCGGCGTACGCCTCACGGACGATCAGATCGTCCTCGAGCAGCTCGTGGTTGCTCTCGGCGTTTGCCACGGCAGACTCGAGCAGCTTGCTCCAGTCGCGTGCCACCTCACGAGGGGTGAAGGCGAGGATAGCGCGCGCCTCCTGCACGGACTTGCCACGCAGGTGCCCGCAGACCATCCGCGCCTTGCGCGCGGACGTGCGGACATAGCGGGCGTGCGCGCGAACGACTTTGCGCCGGGGTTTCGCCGAAGCTTTGGAAGCCGGAGCTTTTTTCTCCTCCGCGACGGGCTCTTTCGCAGCCGGCGCTTTTTTCGCGGCCGGTTTTTTCGCGGCTTTTTTCGCAGCCGGTTTTTTGCTCTCGGCTTTGGCGTCGTCGCCTTTGCCTTCGGCCTCGGCGCCTTTTGCTTTCGCCTCGGCGCCTTTCGCAGCGGCGGCTTTGGCCGGTTTTTTCGCAGCCGGTTTTTTCGCGGCTGCTTTAGCGCCCGGTTTCTCCTCCGGGGTCACGTCGTCCTTCTCCTGCTCGGCGCTCATCGAACTCTGCCTGAGCCTGCGTGACCACGGAAGGTGCGCGTCGGCGCGAACTCGCCGAGCTTGTGCCCGACCATCGACTCGCTGACGAACACGGGGACGTGTTTCTTGCCGTCGTGCACGGCGATCGTGTGCCCGACCATCTCCGGGAAGATCGTCGACGCGCGCGACCACGTGCGCAGCATTTTCTTGTTGTTCGCGGCGTTCAGCGCCTCGATGCGTGACATCAGGCGCTCTTCGACCCACGGGCCCTTCTTCGACGAGCGGCTCATCGGCTTCTGCCCTTCCCGCGGCGTCGACCGCGCACGATGTACTTGTCGGAGTTCTTGTTCTTCTTGCGCGTGCGGTAGCCGAGCGTCGGCACGCCCCACGGCGTGACGGGGTGCCGCCCGGCCGTAGTCGAGCCCTCGCCGCCGCCGTGCGGGTGGTCGACGGGGTTCATCGCGACACCGCGCGTCTGCGGGCGCACGCCCATGTGACGCTTGCGCCCGGCCTTGCCGACCTTCACGTTCTGGTGCTCGGCGTTGCCGAGCGTGCCGACGGTCGCGCGGCACTCGGCGCGGACCATGCGCATCTCGCCGGAGGGCAGACGCAGCGTCGCCATGTCGCCGTCCTTCGCCATCAGCTGCACGGAGGCGCCGGCGGAGCGCGCCATCTGCCCGCCGCGACCGGGTTGCAGCTCGACGTTGTGGATCACCGTGCCGACGGGCATCCGTGCGAGCTCGATGCAGTTGCCGACGGCGACGTCGGCGCCCTCGCCGGAGGCGACCGTCATGCCGACGGTCAGACGCTGCGGCGCGAGGATGTAGCGCTTCTCACCGTCGACGTAGTGCAGCAGCGCGATGTATGCCGAGCGGTTCGGGTCGTACTCGATCGCCGCCACCTTGGCGACGACGCCGTCCTTGCGCCGCTTGAAGTCGATCCGCCGGTAGGCGCGTTTGGCGCCGCCGCCGCGGTGGCGCGCAGTCTTGCGCCCGTGCGCGTTGCGCCCGCCGCTCTTCTTCAGCCCTTCGATCAGCGTCTTCTCGGGCTTTGACTTGGTGACCTCGGCGAAGTCCGGATATGAGACGAAGCGCATTCCTGGGCTCGTCGGCTTGGGCTTGCGAATCGGCATCTCTTATGACCCCTCTACGGCTTGCAGGCCCTGGAAGACCGGAATCGTTTCGCCGTCGCGCACCTGCACGATGGCCTTCTTCCAGCTGCGCGTGCGCCCGCTGGTCGTGCCACGGCGCTTCGGCTTGGACTTGACGCTCGACGTACGCACCTCGACGACGTGAACGTCGAACAGCGCCTCGACGGCCTGGCGGATCTGCGTCTTGTGCGCGTCGTCGTGGACGCGGAAGGTGTAGCGGTTCGCGGCCGAGAGCACGTAGCTCTTCTCGGAGACGACCGGGCGGATGATCACCTGCGAGTGGTCCATCAGGCGCTCGCCTCCTCGGCCTGCTCAGAGGCACCCGAGCGCGCGCTCGGCGTGGCCGCACGTGCCGTCAGCTCGTCGAGCGCCGCCTGCGAGACGAGCAGCGAGGCCGCGCCGACGAGCTCGGTGACGCCGACGTCTGTCGCGCTCAGCACAGCGACGCGCTTGAGGTTGCGGAAGGACAACGCCGCGGAGGACTCGTCGGGACCGAGCACGACGAGCGTCGGGCTGTCCTGCGTCCAGTCTTCGAGCAGCTCGCGCGCCTGGCGCGTCTTCGGCGCGTCGAACGCGCCGGCATCGAGGATCGCGATCGAGCCGCGCTCGGCGTGCAGCGAGAGAGCGCTGCGCAGCGCGGCGCGTTGCTCCTTGCGGTTGACCTTGAAGGTGTAGGAGCGCGGCTGCGGGCCGAAGGCGACGCCACCGCCGGTCCAGATCGGCGAGCGGCTCGAGCCGGCGCGAGCGCGGCCGGTGCCCTTCTGGCGCCACGGCTTCGCGCCACCGCCGGAGACCATCGCGCGGGTCTTCGTCGCGGCGGTGCCACGCCGGCGCGCGGCCTGCTCGGCGCGCACGCTCTGGTGCACGAGCGGACCGCGGAAGCCCTCGCCGAAGGCGCCGTCGTCGAGCTTGACCTTCTTCGCGGCGCCCGAGGCGCCGAGCACGGGAGCGTCAGGCATCGCTGCGCACCTCCACGACGCCGCCGCGCGGCCCCGGCACGGAGCCGCGCACGAGCAGCAGGTTCTCCTTCGCGTCGATCGAGACGATCTCGAGACCCTTCTGCGTGACGCGCTTGTTGCCCATCTGCCCGGGGCCGCGGATGCCCTTCATCACGCGTGCAGGCCAGGCCGAGGCGCCGATCGAGCCGGGGGCGCGCTTGTTGTGCGAGCCGTGCGACTTCGGCCCGGAGGCGAAGTTGTGGCGCTTGATCGTGCCCTGGAAGCCCTTGCCCTTGGAGGTTCCCGAGATCTTCACGCGCTGGCCGGCCTCGAAGGCCTCGACGGTCACGCTCTCGCCGAGCGTCAGCTCGCCGGCCTCGTCGCGGAACTCGACGACGTGGCGAAGCGGCGGCGCGTCGGCCTTCTTCAGGTGGCCGATCTCGGCTTTCGTCAGGTGCTTCTCCTTGGCCTGGCCAAAGGCCAGCTGAACGGCCTCGTAGCCGTCTCGTTCAGGCGTGCGGATCGCGGTCACGGGACACGGACCGGCCTGCAGCACGGTCACGCGCGCGACGCTTCCGTCCTCCTGGAAGACCTGGGTCATGCCGAGCTTCTTGGCGAGAATTGCAGACATTTCTAAGTACAGGCAGCGATCGAGGTCAGGTGGCGAGACGGATCTCGATGTCTACACCGGCCGGGAGGTGATCCAGGCGCTGGAGGGAGTCGACCGTCTTCGGCGTCGGCTGGTGGATATCGATCAGCCGCTTGTGCGTGCGGATCTCGAAGTGCTCGCGCGAGTCCTTGTCCTTGAACGGCGAGCGGATCACGCAGTACACGTTCTTCTCGGTCGGCAGCGGCACCGGACCGGAGACGGTCGCGCCCGTGCGCGTAGCCGTCTCGACGATCTCCTTCGCGGCCGACTCGATCGCGGAGGTGTCATACGCCTTCAGGCGGATACGGATCTTGTTTTGCGTGGCCGATGCCATGTTCTCTCTATTGCTCTCTGTCTCTGATTCGTTGGTGTGGCTGGTATCTGCTGTGACGCTGCTGTGCTCGCCTCGGCGATCCCGGCGGCGAGCTCGTCCCCGCCGGGAACCTCCCCCTGCGTGGTCAGAGAAAGGGCGGACTCCGTGTCGTGGAATCCGCCTCCACCTCACCACCGCACGTTGCGGGGGCACTGCTTAGTCGTATCGGACTGCCAATGAAACGCCGCCCCGAGGGGCGGCGGCACTACTCGATGATCTCCGTGACGACGCCAGAGCCGACCGTGCGGCCGCCCTCTCGAATGGCGAAGCGCAGACCCTGGTCCATGGCGATCGGCTGGATCAGCTCGATCTCCATCTGAACGTTGTCGCCGGGCATGACCATCTCGACGCCGTCGGGCAGCTTGGCCACGCCGGTGACGTCGGTCGTACGGAAGTAGAACTGCGGCCGGTAGCCGGTGAAGAACGGGGTGTGACGACCACCCTCCTCCTTCTTCAGCACGTACACCTCGGCCTTGTACTTCGTGTGCGGCGTGATCGAGCCCGGCTTGCACAGCACCTGGCCGCGCTCGATCTCCTCGCGCTTGGTACCGCGCAGCAGACAACCGACGTTGTCGCCCGCCTGGCCCTGGTCGAGGATCTTGCGGAACATCTCGACGCCGGTGACGACGGTCGAGGTCGAGTCGTGGACGCCGACGATTTCGACGGTGTCGCCGGTGTTGACGATCCCCTGCTCGACGCGGCCTGTGGCGACGGTGCCACGGCCGGTGATCGAGAACACGTCCTCGACCGGCATCAGGAACGGCTTGTCGAGCTCGCGGACGGGCTCGGGGATGTACGTGTCGAGCGCCTCTGCAAGCTCGAGGATCTTGCCCTTGTAGGCCTCGTCGCCTTCGAGCGCCTTCAGCGCCGAGCCGGTGATGAACGGGATGTCGTCGCCCGGGAAGTCGTATTCGCTGAGCAGCTCGCGAACCTCGACCTCGACCAGTTCGAGCAGCTCCTCGTCGTCGACCATGTCGGCCTTGTTGAGGAACACGACGATGTAAGGCACGCCGACCTGGCGGGCGAGCAGGATGTGCTCGCGCGTCTGCGGCATCGGCCCGTCGGCGGCGGAGACGACCAGGATCGCGCCGTCCATCTGCGCCGCACCGGTGATCATGTTCTTCACGTAGTCGGCGTGACCGGGACAGTCGACATGCGCGTAGTGGCGCTTCTCCGTCTGGTACTCGACGTGCGACGTGGCGATCGTGATCCCGCGTTCCTTCTCCTCGGGAGCATTGTCGATCTCCGCGAACGAGCGAGCTTCCGCTCCCCCGTGCTCGGCCAGGACCGTCGTGATGGCAGCGGTCAGCGTCGTCTTGCCATGGTCGATGTGACCGATGGTCCCGACGTTGACGTGCGGCTTGTCGCGCTCGAACTTCTCCTTCGCCACTTTTGGTTCACTCCTGATCTCGGCTTGTATGTCCACCCTGTGAGGGCGAACCTGAGAAATCTATCTAAATGCGGCAGTCGGTGACTGCTGCCTGCTGCTCGAAGTCTTGCTCTGCGTGCTTCCCAGTCCGAGCCGTCTAGGCCGGAACCGGTTCCCCCGTCCGCCCTTCGACGATCTTCTCGGCGATGTTCGGTGGAACCTCTTCGTACTTCTCGAACTGCATTGTGTAGTTGGCGCGTCCCTGGGTGTTCGAGCGCAGATCGGTCGCATACCCGAACATCTCGCTCAGCGGCACGCTTGCGGTAACCGCGAGCGCGTTACCGGTCCGCTCTTGACCCTCGACGCGTCCACGACGACGGCTGAGATCGCCGATCACCTCGCCGAGGAAGTCCTCGGGCGTGACGACCTCGACGGCGAAGATCGGCTCCAGCAGGACCGGCTTGGCGCGTTTGGCGGCCTCCTTGAAGGCAATCGAGCCGGCGACCCGGAAGGCGATCTCCGAGGAGTCGACGTCGTGGTACTTGCCGTCGGTCAACGTGACCTTCATGTCGACCATCGGATAGCCCGCCTTGACGCCGTTGTCCAGCGCGTCTTCGACGCCTTTCTGGACGGCCGGGATGTATTCCGAGGGGATGTTTCCGCCCTTGATCTTGTTGACGAACTCAAAGCCCTCACCCGGATGCGGCTCCAGCGTGATGATCACAACGCCGAACTGGCCCGAGCCACCGGTCTGACGGACGAACTTGCCTTCGATCTTTTCGACCGTCTCGCGCACGGTCTCGCGATAGGACACCTGCGGACGTCCGACGTTCGCTTCGACGCCGAACTCGCGCTTCATCCGGTCGACGAGCACCTCGAGGTGCAACTCGCCCATGCCCGAGATCTCGGTCTGGCCGGTCT
>DASZLB010000209.1:0-18861 GCA_035552575.1 Solirubrobacteraceae bacterium
GCACCATCCGCTCACGCTGCCTAAATGACAGTGCGGCATTAGCGTGCAGCTTCATCCGGTTCCTCCTTGGTGCTGGGGCTTTGACACCGCCAGCCTCCAAGGAGGGCCGGATGAACAACGTGCTCAGGTCTTACAGCTAGCCGGTCACTGCGTAGACGCCGTAATCCCAGACGCCTCCGCTGCCGGCTACGGTGAAGTAGATCCCGAAGCCGTACGGGTCGGTCCCCTGGCCGACAGGGACGCCCTGGGGGAAGATGCTCTGCTCAACCGCGCCGCCCACTCCCGCCTCGTACACGCAGAGGTTGCCGCTGGTCGCCGCCGGGGCGGACGCTTTTCCTGGGCATTCCGGCGTCGAGGCGCCTTCTTCTTTGATGAAGTGCACGTGCGTGCTGTCCAGCGATTTGCTCAGAGGGATCCGGAACGTCGCGCTCGTGCCGAGGTATCCGGGGTCCGATCCCCACGTCGCGTAGTCGCCGAGCTCCGTCTGTCCCGTTGCCAGCACAGATGTCTGGTAGCCGCTCGGGCTGACGCCTCCCAACGCCGAGGCGTTGGTCGCCGTAGTCGCGTTGGTCGCGTTGGTGGCATTCGTCGCGTTGGTGGCGGTCGCTGCCGTGGTCGCGCTCCCGGCGGTGCCCGCCGTCGTCGCGCTGTCGGCTTTGCCTGCCGTGCTCGCCTTCGTCACCGTCACAGTTTTCGACAGTTTCTTGAACAGCGCCGTGTTCGTCGTGCTGAACGATTTGAGCACCTTCGGACTGATCTGCTTCGGCGACGTGACGAGATAGTGCTTTGCCGCCAGTGCGCCGCCGCTCATCGCGAAGACGAGCGCGAGCGTTGCGACCACGTTTGCGTAGGTGATGCGCTTTCGCATGTTGCCCCCCGGTTCGGGTTTTCGGAACCGCCGCAGGTTATGCGGCGGTGCGGCGTCAAGTCCCCTTCCGGTGGACGGATTGGCGGAACTCGAGTGTGGCGTCGCAACGATCTCGCTGCTGGCGTCAGGATCAGCCCGCTGACCGCGAGCGTCTCGCTTGAATGCGACGATTTCGGCACCGGCGGAGTGAAAGTCTCCTTCGCGAGCTCGTCGCGATCCAGGTGCAGACGCTCGGCGGGACGACGAGCTGAGCACGAAGCTGAGACAGAGGCGCGCGCCGGCCGTCTCAATCGGGTAGAAGGTGATCGAGCGCCGCGCGCAACTCCGCGCGGCCACGACCATCCGACGGAGGAGATCACATGCCCACCTACATCATGCTCTCGACCCTCACTCCCGAGGGCGTGCAGACGGTCAAGAACAATCCCGAGCGAATCCTCGAGGTCAACAAAGAGGTCGAGCAGCTCGGCGCGAGCGTCAAGGCGCAGTGGGCGACGCTCGGCCACGTCGACTTCATCTCCGTCGTCGAGGCGCCCGACGAGGCGACGATGGCGCGCGTATCGCTCGAGCTCGGCTCGCGCGGCACCGGACGCTACGAGACGCTCGCCGCGATCGGGATCGAGGAGTTCGTCAAGTCGCTTTGAGCGCGGCTCGCGCGATCCCGTCCGAGCCCACTTCGCCCGTGCGGCCGCGTATGCTGGAGGGCAGATGAGCGATCGCGAGCGACAGCCGGGCGACCCGCAGGCGCGTGAGGGCGAGCCGAGCGCCGAGGGCGCGCGGCCCGAGGGCGGCCCTGGCATCTCGCTCGTACCCGAGCCGATGGAGGAGGCCGAAGTGCAGGCACAGCTCGACGACATCGACGTCGACGCCCCGCGCGTCGGCATCGTGATGGGCTCGAAGAGCGACATGGAGGCGATGGAGAAGGCCGGCAAGGAGCTCGAAGAGCGCGGCATCCTGCACGAGATGCGCGTGATGTCGGCGCACCGCGAACCCGATGTCGTCGCCGACTACGCGAAGAACGCGCACATGCGCGGCCTGCGCGTGATCATCGCCGGCGCCGGCATCTCCGCGGCGCTGCCCGGCGCCGTCGCCGCGCACACCGACCTGCCCGTCATCGGCGTCCCGCTGTCGGGCCGTCTCACCGCGGCCGGCGGGCTCGACGCGATCCTCTCGATCGTGCAGATGCCGCCAGGCGTGCCCGTCGCGTGCGTCGGCTTGGACAACGCGCGCAACGCAGCGGTCCTCGCAGCGCAGATTCTCGGCGCGTGACGCTGCCGCGGGCGCGCACGCGATGATCGCCCGCTACACCCGCGACGAGCTCGGCCGCCTGTGGACCGATCAGGCGCGGATGGAGAGCTGGCGGCGCGTCGAGGTAGCCGCGAGCGAGGAGCTTGGCGAGCTGCTAGGCGATGGCGCGGGACCGAGTGGCGCCGAGCTCGAGGCGATTCGCGGCGCGACGTTCAGCGTCGCGCAGGTCGACGAGCGCGAGCGCGTGACCGACCACGACCTCGCGGCGTTCGTCGACGTGCTCGGCGCCTCGGCCGGCCACGCAGGGCGCTGGATCCACTACGGGCTGACCTCTTCTGACGTGCTCGACACGGCGCTCGCCTTGCAGCTGCGCGCCGTCGGCGAGGTGATCCTGCCCGGCGCCTACGGCCTCGTCGCCGCGCTGCAAGCTCGCGCGCGCGAACACGTCGGCACGCTGTGCGTCGGGCGCACGCACGGCGTCCACGCCGAGCCGACTACGTTCGGCGTGAAGCTCGCCGGGTTCGCCTTCGAGGCGCACCGCAACGCGCGGCGCCTGCAGCGCGCCTTCGAGCAGGTCGCCGTCGGCGCGATCTCGGGCGCCGTCGGCACGTACGCCGCGACGAGCCCCGACTTCGAGCTGCGCGTGCTCGCGCGACTCGAGCTCGCGCGTGAGGACGTCTCGACGCAGGTCGTCGCGCGCGACCGTCACGCCGAGCTGCTCTCGGCGATCGCGCTCGCGGGAGCCGGGATGGAGCGGCTCGCGACGGAGGTCAGGCACCTGCAGCGCACCGAGGTCAGAGAGGTCCAGGAGCCGTTCCGCCCCGGCCAGAAGGGCTCCTCGGCGATGCCGCACAAGCGCAACCCGATCAAGGCCGAGCAGATCTCGGGCCTCGCGCGCGTGCTGCGCGGCAACGCCCAGGCGGCGCTCGAGAACGTCGCGCTGTGGCACGAGCGCGACATCAGCCACTCCTCTGTCGAGCGCGTGATCCTGCCCGACTCGACGATCCTGCTCGACTACCTGCAGCAGCGCACGACGGCGCTCGTCGAGGGCATGACCGTCAACGCCGAGCGGATGCGCGAGAACCTCGAGCTGACGCACGGCGCGCTGTTCTCCCAGCGCGTGCTGCTCGCGCTCGTCGGCACCGGCATGTCGCGCGACGACGCCTACCGAGTGACGCAGGAGCTCGCCCAGCGCGCATGGGATCAGGGCATCCCGCTGCGCGAGCTGCTCGCCGAGGACGAGCGCGTACGCCCGCTGTCGCTCGACCTCGATGAGATATTCGACTACTCCCACTACGTGCGCTACGCCGATCGGATCGTCGCGCGGCTCGACGACGCGCCCGCGTGGAGCAACACGCTCGACTAGCGCACAGGGACTCCTGAGCGGCCGATCTCGCTGGTAGCATCGCGACAAGTGACGACGCTCGCCGACTTGCCCCTCCTTGCCCGCGGGAAGGTGCGCGAGATGTACGACCTCGCCGGCGTCTCGCAGCTCGCGCCACCGCCGCTGTTGATGGTCGCGAGCGACCGCATCTCGACGTACGACGCCGTCCACCCGACGCCGATCCCCGACAAGGGCAAGGTGCTCACGGGGCTGTCCGTCTTCTGGTTCGAGAAGACCGCGCAGATCGTCGCGAACCACATGATCTCGGCGACCGACGGCGTGCCCGAGGAGGCCCGCGGCCGCGCGCTCGTCGTCAGGCGCCTGGAGATGCTGCCGGTCGAGTGCATCGTGCGCGGCTACATCACCGGCTCCGGCTGGAAGGACTACCAGTCGAGCGGTGCCGTCTCGGGCATCCCGCTGCCGGCCGGACTGCAGGAGTCCGAGCAGCTACCCGAGCCGATCTTCACGCCGAGCACGAAGGCCGACGTCGGCCACGACGAGGCGATCGACTTCGAGCAGGCCGCCGAGCTCGTCGGCGATCGCGCGCTGATGGAGCGCGTGCGCGACGTCTCAGTCGCGCTCTACTCCTTCGCTGCCGAGCACGCACGGTCGCGCGGCGTGGTCCTCGCCGACACGAAGTTCGAGCTCGGCCTCGACGAGCACGGCGAGCTCGTGCTCGGCGACGAGGTGCTGACGCCAGACTCCTCGCGCTACTGGCCCGTCGCCGGCTACGAGGTCGGGCGCGGGCAGCCGAGCTTCGACAAGCAGTACGTGCGCGACTGGGCCTCCGCCAGCGGCTGGGACAAGAAGCCGCCGGCGCCCGCGATCCCCGACGATGTTGTCGCCGGCACCCGTGCGCGCTACGTCGAAGCGTATGAGCTGATCGTCGGCGAGCCGTTCCAGGCCTGGCTCGACCGCACCGGCGCCGCCGCCGAGGGCGCCGACGCCGCGCCCGACGGATGAGAGCGCGCGTGCTGATCCGCCCGAAGCAGGGCATCCTCGACCCGCAGGGCGTCGCCGTCGAGCGCGCGCTGCCTGCGCTCGGCTTCGCCGGCGTCTCCGGCGTGCACGTCGGGCGGCTCGTCGAGCTCGACGTCGACGACGCCTCGCAACTGGAGCCGATCTGCGAGAAGCTGCTCGCGAACCCGCTCGTCGAGGACTACGAGGTCGAGCTGCTCGGCGACAGCAGCGGCTGAGACGACGTGAAGTTCGGCGTCCTTCAATTCCCGGGAAGCTGCGACGAGGTAGACGCGCTCGAAGCGGCCCGGCGCGTAGGCGACGCCGAGCTGATCTGGCACGGCGAGCGCGACCTCAAAGGCGCCGACGCGATCGTCGTCCCCGGCGGCTTCTCCTACGGCGACTACCTGCGCGCCGGTGCGATCGCGCGCTTCGCGCCGGCGATGGAGTCCGTGATCGACTTCGCGCGCGACGGTGGGCTCGTGCTCGGGATCTGCAACGGCTTTCAGGTGCTCTGCGAGGCCGGCCTCTTGCCGGGCGCGCTGCTCGGCAACGCCAACAGGCGCTTCACGTTCAGGCAGGTCGAGCTCGAGGTGCTGAACAGCGGCGGCTCGTTCACCGGCGCCTGCGCGCTCGGCGAGCGCCTGAGCATCCCCGCGAAGCACGCGTGCGGGCGCTACTACGCCGACGCCGAGACGCTCGCCGCGATGGACCGCGCCGGGCAGTTCGTGCTGCGCTACGCCGGCGGCGAGAGCTTCAACGGCTCAGTCCACGACATCGCCGGCGTCAGCAACGAGCGCGGCAACGTGTTCGGCTTGATGCCGCACCCAGAGCACGCCGTCGACGAGCTCGTCGGCGGCTCCGCCGACGGGCTGAAGGTCTTCGAGTCGATGCGCCTCGCCGTCGAGGGCGCGCGCGTATGAGCGCGGCCGCGACGCTGCCGACGCTCGACGATGCGCTCGCGCTCGGGCTGACCGCGGCCGAGTACGAGCTCGTCTGCGAGAAGCAGGGCGGGCCGCCGAACGTGCTCGAGCTCGCGATGTACTCGCTGCTGTGGAGCGAGCACTGCGCCTACAAGCACTCGAAGAAGCTCCTGCGGACGCTGCCGACCGAAGGCAAGCACGTCGTCATGGGGCCCGGCGAGAACGCCGGCGCCGTCGACGTCGGCGGTGGGCTCGTCTGCGCGTTCAAGGTCGAGTCGCACAACCACCCGAGCGCCGTCGAGCCGTTCCAGGGCGCCGCGACGGGCGTCGGCGGGATCCTCCGCGACATCTTCGCGATCGGCGCGCGGCCGATCGCGGTGCTCGACTCGCTGCGCTTCGGCGAGCCGGCCGGAGCGGGCGCCGCACGCACGCGCTACCTGCTCGACGGCGCCGTCTCCGGGATCGGCCACTACGGCAACTCGATCGGCGTGCCGACGATCGGCGGCGAGGTCTACTTCGAGGGCCCCTACGAGCAGAACTGCCTCGTCAACGCGATGGCGCTCGGGCTCGCCGAGCGCGAGCGCCTCGTGCGCAGCGCCGCCGCCGGCGAGGGCAACGTGCTCGTGCTGTTCGGCGCCTCGACGGGCCGCGACGGGATCGGCGGCGCGTCCGTGCTCGCCTCGGCCGAGCTCGGCGACGGCGGCGCCGACAAGCGCCCGACCGTGCAGGTCGGCGATCCGTTCGAGGAGAAGAAGCTGCTCGAGTGCTCGCTCGAGCTCCTGCAGCGCGAGCTGCTCGTCTCGCTGCAGGACCTCGGCGCCGCCGGGCTGACGTCCTCCGCGGCCGAGATGGCCTCCAAGGGCGAGGTCGGGATCGAGATCGACGTCGCGTGCGTGCCGCTGCGCGAGGCCGACATGGAGCCGTTCGAGGTGATGGTCTCCGAGTCCCAAGAGCGGATGCTCTGCGTCGTCGAGCCGGCCAAGCTCGACGCCGTGCTCGCGCTGTGCGAGAAGTGGGAGGTCGGCGGCTCGGCGATCGGCACCGTCACCTCGACCGGGCGCGTGCGCGTCACGCGCGACGGCGAGCTCGTCGGCGACATGCCCGTGCGCGCGCTCGTCGACGACTGCCCGCTGTACGACGTGCAGCCGGCGAAGCCGAGCGAACCCGTCTACCTGGCGCCGAGCGCGACGCTCGCGCCGGCGACGACGCCGGGCGAGACGCTGCTCGCGCTGCTGTCGTGCCCGAACATCGCCTCGCGCCGGCCGCTGTTCGAGCAGTACGACGCGATCGTGCAGTCGCGCACCGTGCGCCGCCCCGAGCAGGCCGACGCGGCCGTGCTCGTGCTCGAGCCCGGCACCGGCGAGCCCGGCGCCAAAGGCGACGGGGCGCGCAGCGCGCTCGCGGTGAGCATCGACTGCAACGGCAGGCGTGTCGCCGCCGACCCCTACCGCGGCGCGATCGAGAGCGTGCTCGAGTGCGCCGCGAACCTCGCCTGCGTCGGCGCCGAGCCGCTCGGCACGACGAACAACCTCAACTTCGGCAACCCCGAGAAGCCGCACATCGCGTGGCAGCTGAGCGAAGCCGTGCGCGGCCTCGGCGAGGCCTGCCGCGCGCTCGACGCGCCGATCGTCGGCGGCAACGTCTCTCTCTACAACGAGGGAGCGACGGGGCCGATCTACCCGACGCCCGTGATCGGCATGGTCGGCCTGTTGCCCGACGCGCGCATGGCCGGCCGGCTCGGCTTCGCGCGCGCCGGCGAGCAGATCGCGCTCGCCGGGCCGTTCGCGCCGTCGCTCGCCGCGAGCGAGCTCTCCAAGCTGCGCGGCGAGCCGCTTCCGGACGGGCTCGCCGAGATCGACATCGGCGCGGTGCGCTCGGCGCAGCGCGCCGTGCGCGATGCCGTGCGCTCGGGCTCGCTCTCCAGCGCCCACGACATCGCCGAGGGTGGCGTCGCGATCGCGCTCGCCGAGTGCTGCCTCGCGAGCGGTCTCGGCGCGGACGTCGCGCTCGGCGGCGACGAGCCGGCCGCCGCGACGGCCGAGCAGACGCTGTTCGGCGAGGGCCCCGGCGGCTTCGTCGTCAGCGGCGCGAGCGACGCGCTCGACGCGCTCGGCGAGCAGATCGCCGTACGGCGCCTCGGCACCGTCCGCGGCGAGGCGCTGACGCTCGCCTTCGATGGGCACGAGCGCGCCGGCGGACCGATCGCGCTGTCGCTGCAGCAGCTCGCGCAGGCGCATGCGAGCCTCGCGGAGCTGTTCGCTTAAATGCGCTTCGCGGCCCCTGCTAGCGTGTGCTCGTGATGCGTGATGGACCGCGCGACGAGTGCGGCGTATTCGGACTGTACGCGCCCGATCACGAGGTGTCGCGTCTGTCGTACTTCGCCCTGTACGCGCTGCAGCACCGCGGGCAGGAGTCGGCCGGCATCGCCGCGGCCGACCGCGGCGGGCACATCATCACGCGCCGCGAGCTCGGGCTCGTCAACCAGGTCTTCACCGAGAACGACCTGCGCACGCTCGCCGGCGAGCTCGCGATCGGCCACGTGCGCTACTCGACGACGGGCTCGAACGCGTGGGAGAACTCGCAGCCCGTGCAGCGCTCCGAGGGCACGAACGGCTCGCGCCGCGAGGTCGCGCTCGCGCACAACGGCAACCTGATCAACGCCGTCGCGCTGCACAACGAACTGCTCGAGACCGGCGTCACGTTCAGCTCTACGTCCGATTCGGAGATCATCGCGGCGCTGATCGCGACGCACCCGGCCGACTCCGTCGAGGACGCGATCGCCGAGGTCGTCCCGCGCCTGCAGGGCGCCTTCTCGACGGTCGTGATGACGAAGGACCGCGTCGTCGCGTTCCGCGACCCGCACGGCCTGCGCCCGCTGTCGATCGGCGTGCTCGAGCCGAGCCCCGACGATCCCGAAGGCGAGCCGCGCTACTGCGTCGCGAGCGAGTCGTGCGCGTTCGACATCATCGGCGCGAAGCTCGTGCGCGACGTCGAGCCCGGCGAGATGGTCACGCTCGGCGAGCACGGCCTGCAGAGCCGGATGGTCGCGCCCGGCGGCAGGCGCGCGTTCTGCGTGTTCGAGTACATCTACTTCGCGCGTCCCGACTCGCGGATGAACGACAACGTGCTGCAGGTCGCGCGCGGGCGGATGGGCGAGATCCTCTGGAAGGAGGCGCCTGTCGAGGCCGACCTCGTGATCGCCGTGCCCGACTCGGGCAATCCGGCCGCGCGCGGTCTCGCGCGCGCCGCCGGCCTGCCGCAGGACGACGGGTTCGTCAAGAACCGCTACGTCGCGCGCACGTTCATCCAGCCCGGGCAGGAGCTGCGCAAGCACGGGCTGCGGCTGAAGTTCAACCCGCTACCTGAGGTGATCGCCGGCAAGCGCCTCGTCGTCGTCGACGACTCGATCGTGCGCGGCAACACGACGCGCCAGATCGTGCAGATGCTGAAGGACGCCGGAGCGGCCGAGGTGCACATGCGGATCTCCGCGCCGCCGATCAAGCATCCGTGTCACTACGGCATCGACATGTCCACGCGCGAGGAGATGATCGCGCACGGGCGCTCGACAGAGGAGATCGCCGCCGAGCTCGGCTGCGACTCGCTGCACTACCTGTCGCTGCAGGGCGTCTACGAGGCCGTCCGCGGCGAGCGCGCGACGCACTGCGACGCCTGCTTCAGCGGCGAGTACCCGCTGGCCAACAGCGAGGCCGAGGCCGGCAAGTACACGCTCGAGGACGACCAGATCCTCCCGCTGATCAAGGCCTGACGGCTTCACAATAGCTGGCGACGCAGAACCCTTTGGCTTCCGACTCGAGGCATCACCGTGACCGATTCTCTAACGTTCCAGGAACTGATCGCCCGCCTGCCAGCCGGGTCGCTGACCGGGACGAATCAGCCGGCTTTTGGTGTAGAGCGTGCATTGCAGACGTTCGTGCCACCTACGTTTCGTATCGTCGAGCCGTCTCAGGAGCCTCTGGTTATTCTGATTTCCGCTCGAGGAGCGACTGGAAAGTCGACGGTCGCGCGTCAGCTCTCCGCGGTAACGAGCAAACCGCTGTGGCGGCTTGATGACGACCTGAATGTGAGCGCCGACGCGCTCGAGTCGAAAATGCGACGTTACTTGGGGGGAGACGATGACCCTCTCGAGCGGGCTCGGCAAACGCCAGGCGCTGCGATCATCGTGGACGCCCTTGATGAGGCTCGTGTTCGCGTCTCGGGGCGGTCATGGGACGAGTACATCGCTTCACTAATCGGCGCTGCTCATCAAGGTCTGCCTTTTGTCCTCTTGGCGCGTGAGCGTGTGCTTGAGGACGTGTGGCTGTCTTTCTCAGATGGCGGATTGGAGCCTTACTGGTTTGAGATCTCGCACTTCGACCGCCAGCAGCGACACGCATACGTGGACGGGCAAGTTCAAGCTAAGGGCGAGGACACCACTAGCGAAACTTACACTGCGGCTCGTGATGCGGTTCTCGCGGCGCTCGAAGGTACAGTCTCGGGCCCTGATTCAGAGGCCTTCGTCGGATACGCGCCGGTTCTGGACGCAGTTGTCGCTTTGCTCGTGAAAGCCAACCTTATTTCGATCCAGAATTCATTTGGTGCGGAAGCTCACGATGATGAGAGCGTGTCAGTACTCATCCAGGTACTTATAAGCCTGCTGGAGCGAGAGCAGGAAAAGACCGCAAAGTTTGTTCAGCAGCTCGGCCTCAATCCTGCCCTCGCATACACCCCTGAGGAGCAACTTGACTGGCTAGCCCATGAGCTTCTCGGCTCTAGCGCACCCCCTCTCGACTGGTGTCCCCTTGGGATTCGCGGAGAGTACGCGAACCAACTTCAGCAATTCCTTGAGGATCATCCATTTCGCAGCGACAAGCGCTGGTCGAGTCCCGTCTTTTCGGCGTACGTGGTGGCTCAGCGATTCTCTGATCCAGAGATACGCCAGTCACTTCGTCCTGTTGCTGGCGCCACCGGACTGCTTTTCGAGTTTGTCTCTCACGATGGCGCGGCCGAGATGATAGATGAGTGGCAATTCGCTGCGCTACATGCGTCGCTGCTTGCTGCCGAGTGGCATGACATTGAGGCGGTCGTGGCCGTATCTGGCGGTGATATCTCCAGTGCTGGAGATCAGATTGGATCGGCGACTGGCGAGCTAATCTTGGTAGCCGAAGGTGTAGCCAAGCGGCGTACGTCCTTCGAGCTCGTGCTTGAGAAGGCAGGACAACTCAGCATTATGGGGCCAGTTGCTTTCCTCGCTGTCGAGTTTCCGGGCAAGGTCGTCATAGATTCCGGCCACTCCTCCGTCACGCTCGGTCCCGACTGCTACATCAGATGCGTAGATCTTCAGCTCCGCGGCGACAATATCCAGATTCTTCGTCAGGCGCAGGTGGGTCAAGAAGGATTTGGTGAGGAGCCTAGCGTCGTGCTCGAAGCTACGACCCGATTTGGCTGTGAGGCGGCTCTAAGTAACACTAGCGTGGAGACCTTCGAGCTTTTCGTATCAGATGCCCAGCGCCTCCCCTATCCATGGGTAACCTATAGAAGGTCCCTGGAGCCGGTCGCAACAGAGCCCGACGAGCGCGCTGTCCGATTCCTGAATCGCCTCATGACACTGGTAAGAAAGCACGGACGCAAGGAGATGGGCGTATTCGATAAAAAGCTCGAAGGAGTGCAATCGATAAAGGGTGGCGAGCTAGTGCAGGTTCTGGGTCAGCTTGAACAGATGGGCGTCATCACCGTTAATGGCTCACTGATCTTCCTCAATGAAGATTGGGCAGCCGAGCGCTTCGATGGTAAGGGCCGCCCCGGCATGGCCAGTCTCGAGGACAAGATGGAGGTATGGAAACCTGTCCTTGAGAGGATCGCCCAGACGCTTCGTTGAGGCATGGTCGAGCCTACTTCCCGGACACGGCTTCCGCGCCCCATGCGGTCGTTGAAGCTTCTTGGCCGCCACAGTTTTCGTCGGCGCGAAGCTCGACGTGAGGACGCCGGCGAAGGCTTCTGCAGGAACGTGACCGTGACCGTGGCGAACTGGCGCTTCGCGCCGATCACGGTGTAGCCGGTCGCCGCGGTGAACGAGCCGCTCTTGGAGATCGCCGCCGGCTTGCTGTGCTGCACGCCGCCGCCGCCGCCGCCACCGCGGCCGCCACCACCGCCACCGCCTTGGCATAAGGCGGGTGCGAACGGGATGCTCACCTTCGCCGATTTTCCGTTTGCGGGGACGGTGATCGTGACGGCGGCGCCGCGCACGACGCCCGAGTGCTTCGCCCTCCACGGCGCCTGCTTTGATGCCGCCGGCAAACGCCGCCGTCGCGCCGATCAGCAAAGCGACTGCCTCGAGCATCGCAGCCCGGCGAACGCTGCTTGACTTTTGTCGTCCTCCTTTACTCGCCGTCCCCGGCAGGACGACTCTGAGCGCGCGCCTAGCCGAGGTGGTCGCGGCGCGCGCCCGAAGCGTCGTTGTAGCGGTTGTTGTACGGGCGGTGCGTGATCGTCTGACCGTCCTTGCCTGCGCGCAGCGCGTAGGCGAGTGCGACGACGATCGCAAGTGGGGTGAGGATTGCCGTGAGCATGGAGCTGTCCTTTCTGAAAGCGGCTTGCACCGCTCTCCATCCTCGGCCTCTCATTCAATGCCGCCTGGCGCGAACCCTCTGTGAGCTTGGTCACAGAGTTCGGAATAACCGAATCTCCACATCTCTGTCCAAACGTCGTGAGACGCGCGCAGGGCTCGCGGGACGCCCGCCCGACCGCGCCGTCGGCGCGCGGCTATCGTGCGGCGCGTGGCCGAGTCGCTGCCGATCGCCGTGCTTGTCTCCGGAACCGGCACGAACCTGCAGGCGCTGCTCGACACGGTCCACGGCCGCGAGGCGCAGATCGTCGCGGTCGCCTCGAGCGTCGCCGATGTTCCGGCGCTTGCACGCGCGGCCGAGCACGGCGTGCCGAGCGCCGTCTTCGCGCGCGGCGACTATCGCGACCGCAGCGCCCGCGACGAGGCGCTCGCGGACTGGCTGCAGCAGCGCGGCCCGCGGCTGGTCGTGCTCGCCGGCTACATGGAGCTGCTCGGCGGCGCGTTCCTGCAGCGCTTTCAGAACGCCGTGATCAACGTCCATCCGTCGTTGCTGCCGGCCTTTCCCGGCATCCGCGCCGTCGCCGACGCGCTCGCCTACGGCGTCACGGTCTTCGGCGTGACCGTGCACTTCGTCGACGACGGTGTCGACACGGGCCCGATCGTCATGCAGCGCGCCGTCGAGCTGCCGGACGCGCACGATCCCGGCGAGGTGCTGAGCGCGCTGCGCCCGCTCGAGCACGCGCTGCTGCCCGAGGCCGTGCGCATGTTCGCGCGCGGCGAGCTCGCGATCGATCCGGGCGACCCGCGCCGACCGCGGCGCTCCGCGAGCGACGCGGGCGAGGGATAGGCTCTAGGCGTGATCTCGCGAGGCGACACGACGACCGGCAGCGACGCCGGAATCGAGCGCTCGCAGCCGGGCGAGGTACGCGTCCGCAGGGCGCTCTTGTCGGTGTCCGACAAGGCCGGGATCGTCGATTTCGCGCGCGGTCTCGAGCAGCTCGGCGTCGAGATCGTCTCGACAGGCGGGACGGCTCGCGAGCTCGCCGGCGCCGATGTCGCGACGCGCGAGATCGAGGACTTCACAGGCTTCCCCGAGATGATGGACGGGCGTGTGAAGACGCTGCACCCGCGCCTCTACGCTGGGCTGCTCGCAAAGCGCGACAACGACGCGCACCTCTCCTCGGCGGCCGAGCAGCAGATCGAACAGGTCGATCTCGTCTGCGTCAACCTCTATCCGTTCGAGCAGACCGTCGCGCGCGGTGACGCGAGCGACGGCGAGATCGTCGAGAACATCGACATCGGCGGCCCGACGATGATCCGCGCAGCCGCGAAGAACAGCGCGTTCGCGGCGGTCGTCGTCGACCCGGCCGACTACGACGACGTGCTCGCGGAGTTGCGCGAGGCCGACGGGCGCCTCTCGCTCGAGACGCGCAAGCGGCTGACGGCGAAGGCGTTCGCCTGCACGGCGCGCTACGACGCCGCGATCGCGTCGTGGTTCGCGCAGCGCACGTTCGAGGGGTTTCCGCCGACGTGGAACGATTCCTACCAGAAGATCGCGGACCTGCGCTACGGCGAGAACCCGCACCAGGCGGCGGCGTTCTACGCGCGCACGGCCTCGCCGACGCACCTGCTCGACGGCGTCAACCAGCTGCACGGCAAGGAGCTGTCGTTCAACAACCTGCTCGACCTCAGCTCCGCACGCGAGCTCGTCGAGGACTTCGACGGCCCTGCGTGCGCGATCGTCAAGCACAACAACCCGTGCGGCTGCGCCGTCGCGAGCACCGGCCAGGCCGCGTACGAGCGCGCCTTCGCGTGCGACCCGCAGAGCGCCTACGGCGGCGTCATCGCGGTCAATCGCCGGATCGATCTCGCCTGTGCGCAAGAGCTCGCAAAGCAGTTCATCGAGGTGCTGCTCGCGCCCGGCTTCGAGCCCGACGCGCTCGCACTGCTGCAGGAGAAGAAAAACGTCCGCCTGCTCGAGCTCGCGCACTGGCCGGCGCCCGCGCACGAGGTCGAAGCAAAGCCCGTCATCGGCGGCCAGCTCGTGCAGAGCCGCGACGTCGTCACGGAGACGCGCGAGCAGATGAACGTGCTCACGGCGGCGCAGCCGAGCGAGGCGCAGTGGCAGAGCCTCTTGTTCGCGTGGAAGGTCTGCCGCCATGTGCGCTCGAACGCGATCGTGATCGCAGCCGCCGGCAGCGACGGCGAGCCGGTGAGCGCGACGATCGGGATCGGCGCCGGTCAGATGAGCCGCGTCGACGCCGTGCGCATCGCCGTCGAGAAGGCACAGGCCGCACAGCCGGAGCTGCTCGCCGGCGCCGTGCTCGCCTCAGATGCGTTCTTCCCGTTCGCCGACGGCCCTGAGCTCGCGATCGCAGCGGGCGTCACGGCGATCATCCAGCCAGGCGGGTCCGTGCGCGACGACGAGGTAGTCGCCGCCGCCGAGCAGGCCGGCGTCGCGATGGTCGCGACCGGCGTGCGCCACTTCCGCCACTAGCGCCCAGCCGCCGTCCCGTCATCTCACGCCGGGCGATTGCCTACCGGCGCAGCCGCGCACGCCGTTCGCAGGCGTGCGCCTCCGCGAGCCATGCTGATTCTCGACGCGGGGAGGACTTGATTAATTATTAATAACGATATATCGTGAGCGTACTTTGATATTTCGCGATAGGGAGAAACATATGTGCAGCGATTCACCACACACAACAGGCGAGGGCTCTTACGCGGCGCACGCCGAGCAGCACGACGGACCATGCCGGGACATCGGCATCTTGCGGATGGCGATGAGCCATCACGGACCCGAACGACACGGCGGAGGTCCGGGCCACGGCCGCGGACGTCATCGCCACAGGGGTTTCGGCGGCGGCGAGGGCGGCTTCGGCGGCTTTGGCCGGTTCGGAGGTGGCTTCGGTCCTGGCGGCGGTGGGCCGCGCGGGCGCGGGCGCAAGGCACGCCGCGGCGACATCCGCACGGCCGCGCTGCTGCTGCTCGCCGAGGAGCCGCGCAACGGCTACCAGATCATGCAGGAGGTCGAGCAGCGTTCAGACGGCGTCTGGCGGCCGAGCCCCGGCTCGGTCTACCCGGCGCTGCAGCAGCTCGAGGACGAGGGCCTGATCCGTTCGCAGGATGCAGACGGGCGCAAGCTGTTCGAGCTGACCGACGAGGGTCGCGCGCACGTGCACGAGCGCGGCAGCGACAAGCCCGCGCCGTGGGAGCAGATGAGCGGCGAGGTCTCCGACGAGGCGCACGCGCTCGGCAAGCTGATGCGCGAGGTCGCGTTCGCGTTCGCGCAGGTCATGCGCACCGGCAGCAGCGCGCAGATCGGCAAGGCGCGCGAGGTGCTGACGGTGACGCGCCGTGACCTCTACCGCATTCTCGCCGACGGTGAGCCCGACGCGGGCAGCGGCGACCAGTAGCAGGCGTAGCGCTCCGCGCGCAGAAGAAGCGCTCAGGGACGCGAGTGACGAGACCCGTCGGCGGCCGGCAGCATCGCGGCGGCGACGGGTCGTTACTCGATCGCCTGCGCCGCGACGCCGAGCAGCGCGTCCTGGCTGTGCGCCTCGCCTGAGCTCTCGGCGACGCGCAGCGCCTCCGCGAGTGCCTCGCTGTCGCGCAGCGCGCGGCGTTCGAGCAGCGGCTGCAGCAACCCGCGCGCGGCGAGCATCGGGCCGACCCAGCGCGGCGCCCAGACACGGGCCGAGCGCCGCTCGATGCCGAGCTCGATCGCGTCGATCGCCTTGACGACCGGCGCCGGGTTCGCGATGAAGCCCGGCTGACCCGTGCGCATCAGCTCAGACGACGGCTGCGCGAAGCCCGCGCGCACGAGGTCCGTGTCGAGGAAGCCGAAGTAAGCGCAGCCGACGCGCGCGCCGCTCGGCGCCGTCTCGATTCGCAGCACGTCCGAGAGCGCCTCGACGCCGGCCTTCGACGCCGTGTAGCCGCCCATCAGCGGGCTGCGTGCGATCGCCGCGAGCGACGCGATGTTCAGCAGGTAGCCGCGCTGCTGGGAGATTTGCTCGATCAGCGCACGGTCCGTGCGCCAGACGCCGAGCAGGTTCACCGCGAGCGTGCGCTCGACCTGCTCGACAGGCGTCGTCGCGAGCGGTCCCGTGAACGCGATCCCGGCGTTCGCGATCCCGACGTCGACCGCGCCGAAGCGCTCGACAGTCGTCTTCACCGCGCGCTGCAGCGCATCGAAGTCCGTCACGTCGACCTCGATCGCGATCGCGCGATCGCCGAGCTGTGCCGCGTTCTGCTCGAGGCGCTCCGGCTCGAGGCCGACGAGCGCGACGTTCGCGCCCTTGCCGTGCAGACGCTCGGCCGTCGCCTTGCCGATTCCGCGCGCAGCGCCCGTGATGAAGACCGTACGGCCGTTCACGTCGAAGCGTGGCGTGCTCATGGCGTCGGCACCGCCGTGGCCGGGCGCGTCGCCGTGGTCGATCCCGCTGGAGCGGGTACCGCGCTCGTCGCGTGTGAGCCCGCCGCGCCAGCCGATGCAGCGCGTCGTCGCAGCACGTAGTCGCCCGGATCGAACGTTCGCAGACGCCGGCGAAACGGCCATGTCGAGCCGGGCCAGATCGTCGTGTTCTTGCCGTGCTCGTTGCGATACCAGCTCGCGCAGCCGCCCGACTCCCACACGGTGCCCTGCAGCTTGCGCTGGATCTCCTCGTCGTAGCGCTGCTGCACGTGCTCGCGAACCTCGATCACCTCGAGTCCGCGCTGCTCCATGTAGCGAAGGCCCGCCATCAGGTAGTGCAGCTGCGACTCGATCATGAAGACGATCGAGTTGTGCCCGAGCCCAGTGTTCGGGCCGACGAGCATGAACATGTTCGGAAAGCCGTGGACGGCCGCGCCGAGGTACGCCTGCGGGCTGCCTGCCCACGCCTGCGTCAGCGAGCGCCCGTCGGCGTCGTGGATCAGCTCCGCGAACGGCGGGTCGGCGACGTAGAAGCCCGTGCCGAGGATGATCGTGTCGAGCTCGCGCTCGACGCCGTCCGCCGTGACGATCCCGCGCGGCGTGATCTTCGCGATCGCGTCCGTCACGACCTCCGCGTTCGGCTGCTGAAGCGCCGGGTAGTAGGAGTCCGAGATCAGGATCCGCTTGCAGCCGATCCTGTAGTTCGGTTCGAGCTTCGCGCGCAGCTCCGGGTCTGAGACCTGCGCGCGCAGGTGGCGGCGCGCGATCCGCTCCGGCGGCGAGCCCTCGCGCGGGCGCATGAACGGGATCACGAAAAGCTCGCGCGCGCAGTAGATCGCGCCGCGCACGACCTTCTGCGCCGGCGGGAATGCGCTGTACAGCCGCTGCTCCCAGCGTTTGATCGGACGGTCGCGCTGCGGCGTGACCCACGGCGCCGTGCGCTGGAAGACATGCAGCTTGCCAACCTTCGGCTGGATCTGCGGGATCAGCTGGATCGACGACGCGCCCGTGCCGATCACGGCGACGCGCTCGCCCTCGATCGAGTGCTCGTGGTTCCAGCGCGCCGAGTGGAAGATCTCGCCCTCGAAGTCCTCGATCCCGTCGATCTCGGGCAGCTTCGGATCGGCCAGCGGGCCGGCGCCGGCGACGAGCATCGACGCCGTCAGCTCGCCGGCGCTCGTCTCGATCAGCCACAGCTCGCGCGTCGCATCCCAGCGCGCAGACGTGACCTCGTGGCGGTAGCGGATCTGCGCGTCGACGCCGTGCTCGCGCGCCGTGCGGCGCAGGTACGCCCAGATCTCGGGCTGGCGCGAGAACGTGCGGCTCCAGTTCGAGTTCGGCGCGAACGAGAACGAGTACAGGTGCGACGGAACGTCGCACGCGCAGCCTGGGTACGTGTTGTCACGCCACGTCCCGCCGAGCTCCTCCGCGCGCTCGAGCACGACGAAGTCCTCGATGCCCTCCTGCTTGAGCCGGATCGCCATGCCAAGGCCCGAGAAGCCCGAGCCGACGATCGCGATGCGGTGGTGTCCGAGTTGCTGCATGACGGCGCTGGTCAGCGTACTTGCGAACGCGCGCGCGGTGCAGTGAGCAGCGTCACAGAGATGCGGGAGCCGCGACGACAAAGAAACGGTCAAGCGCTGGTCGAGGCTTTGGTCGAGGCGCTCATGGAGCCGGTAGCTCTAAGGGTACGCAAGGACGCCCTCAAGGCAGCCTGCGATACAACTTCCGTGCCCAAGTTGGGCTCACCGCCCGCGCACTAGCTATCGCAGCTGAGTGTCCCGACATAATAGAGCCCATGGGAGTGGTCTAGACCTTCATCTGCAAGACAAGCAGCCACATAGGTATGGTCGCTCGCGTAGATGTGTACCTTTTGTTCTACGCAGTCCAGCAGTAGATCACCTGCGGAATTCTGCGTAATGATGTCGTATCCGCTGTAGTAATCCAGGTACTCCGAGGGCGCTTGGCCGATAATGATGAGGCCTGGGTCGAGCTGGCCTAGCCACTCCTTTGGCACCTTCCCAGATGTGCGCCCGTGGTGTGGTGCGAAGAGCACATCGACCTTCGGAAGCGCAATCTTCTGCTCTAGCTTTTCCATGAAGTCTGTCTCAAGGTCGCCCATCCACAACGCCGTCACGCCGTTTTCGAGCGAGTACTTGACGATGCACGAGATGTTGTTCGGCTTCTCCCCGGCTGCTGCGTCGGCCAGGGCACTTTCGTGGTCGGCATCCCCCAGGATCGGCCAGAGAACGTTGAGGCCGGCGGAGCCGCGCTCCTCGTTCGAACGATTCATCCACTTTCGACCACAGTCTCGGTAGACATGGAACGCCTTGCCTGTGTCGTCGCGAAGTGCACAGTAGCGTTCAAAGTCGGCAGTTACCGACGACTTTGTCGTAGCGTTCGCCACGCAGTAGAAGTTCTGCAGCCGGAGCATGTCATCGAGCGCTACTAGTCCGCGGATATGGTCTTGGTCGGGATGCGTTGAAATGAATCGGTCTATCCCCTTAT
>DASZLB010000210.1:0-2034 GCA_035552575.1 Solirubrobacteraceae bacterium
GAGCCGGCTCGTGAGCGAACCGGTCGAGGTGCTCCTCGACGGCCGCGCGTCGTAGTCGCCGGTCGGTCACGACCTCGTCGAAGTCGGCCATCATCTCCGCCTTCGTCATGACCGGGAGGCCCGCGAGGTCGGAAGGCTCGACGCCGTCGGGATCGAGGCCGCCCAGGCGCTTCGCATGGAACGGCGATTGCTCGATGGCTTGCGCGAGCACGATCCGCAGGCGTGTGCGCTGGTGCTCGGCCAGCTCGTGCGCCCCCCAGACCAGACGGTCGAGATGCACACGCAGATGCCTCGCCAGGCTGTCCGACACCCGCGCGCTGAGGGCGCCGGCGGCGGCGGGCGCGGTCGTAGTCATGCCGCTCTCCTTCGTTTCGCGGATCTCGGCTTTGATGCCGCCGGCTCGGAACTCAGGAGCCGAGAGACCAACGCGCCCGCGAGCGGGCCCTCGAGCGCAGTCGGGTTATGGGCCTGTTCGAGCTCGACGCCAGTGCCCAACGCGAACAGCGCCTCCGCGAAATTCACCGCGGGAAGCGGCAGCTCCTCGCCGGCCCGCTCGTAGGCCTCGGCGAACACCGCGGCCAGGCCCTGGATCGCCCGTTCGTGGAGCGCCAGGTAGCGGCCGTTCAGCTCAGGGTCGCGCGCTGCGTGGAGCCGGAACTCGAGCACGGCGAGCCCCCACTCGGGCTCCGCCCGGATCACACGGATGCCCTGCTCGAGAAACGCCTTCATGCCAGCCTCCGCGCGCGCCTCTCGCACGACCTCGGCATTCGCCTTCAACCGGGCCTCAATCCGCGCCTCCAGCAGAATCAGAAACAGGTCGGCCTTGTCGCGAAACTGCGAATAGACCACACCCTTCGAGAATCCCGCCTCGTCGGCGATCCTCTCCAGCGTCGCGCCGTGGTAGCCGCGAGCCATGAAGACCCGACGGGCCGCCGTCAGCAGCAGCTCACGATTGCGGCGGGTCTGTTCGACGCGATTGAGCCGGCGCATGGGCCGATCATCTACCATCGGTATCCAAATGTCAAGCGTATCTGAACCCGGCGGCCGACGGCGGCTCCACGGGCACGCGGCGCGGGCCGCAGTTACGCGGCTCGGCGATCGCCCGGCCTCCGGCAGCCACGGACGCAGGGCGCCCCCCGCGTCCGATGCGGCCTGCTGCTCGCTCAGGAAGAGGAGCAGTCGCACCGCGACACATCGCAGCGTTGCTGCTCCGCGACGAAGTCAGTCATCTGGTCCAGACACCTGCTCCTCGATCATTCCGCATTCTGCACGTGCCGGATTGGCCGTCCTGAGGCTTCCGGTCGGGAACGAATCAGCCATCTCGAGGGCGACAGCGCTCGCTTCTGCGTTGAGCGCAAAGCGGTCACGACGCCCGCGCTACCGCTAGAGGCAAGAGCCCGCTTGGGACTATCGGCGTTGCTCGCCGAGCCTGCGCCGTAGCGCAAGGATCTCGCCGTGTGCGGCGGCGAGATCCTGTCGCAGCTGCGCGACTTCCTCGCGGTGGCGGCGCTTTAGCGCGGCGATCTGCAAGGTGAGGGTGCGCATGACCGAGCTCGGGGCGTCCGGGTCGACCGGCGGGATCGGGAGGGTCACTCGCTGTTGCCGCTCGCGGAGGTGTGTGATTCGTCGCTTGAGCTCAGCGTGGCCGTAGAGGAAGGCGGTCGAGCATGGGGCGTGCTCGGCGACGGCTTTGAAGGTGACCGGACGAGCTTCTTTGACCAGTTGGCGGATGGCCCGCTCGGCGCGTGGACGGCGTCGTGGTGCTTGAGTGCCGCGGCTGCGCGCAGGACTTCTGAGCGGTCGCTGCCCGGGTCGCTCATAGGCGCTTCTCGAGGTGGGCTTGGACGCCGGCTCCGCGCACGGCTTGATCGGTGTGCGCGGTGGCGTCGAGCGCGGTGATGATGCTTTGCAGAGCGCGTCGCTCTTTGCGGCGCTCGCGCAGCCAGACGTTGTTTTCGGGCATCTCGCGTCCGGTCTTGCGCTGGAACTGCTCGCGACGTGCGTCAACGATCTGAAGCAGCCCGGAAAGCTGAC
>DASZLB010000211.1:0-24190 GCA_035552575.1 Solirubrobacteraceae bacterium
GATCGTCGGCAACATCGGCCACTTCGACAACGAGATCGACATCGCCGGGCTCGGTCGCGTCGACGGCATCGAGCGAGTCAACATCAAGCCGCAGGTCGACAAGTGGGTCTTCCCCGACGGCCACGCGATCATCATGCTCTCGGAGGGTCGCCTGCTGAACCTCGGCAACGCGACCGGACACCCGAGCTTCGTGATGAGCAACTCGTTCACGAACCAGACGATCGCCCAGATCGAGCTCTTCACGAAGAACGACGAATACGAGAAGAAGGTCTACGTGCTGCCGAAGCACCTCGACGAGAAGGTCGCGCGCCTGCACCTCGACGCGCTCGGCGTGAAGCTGACGAAGCTCTCCGGCGAGCAGGCCGCGTACATCGGCGTGCCGGTCGAGGGTCCGTACAAGCCGGATCACTACAGGTATTAGGCAGCCGAATACATGACGCGTTCAGGAGGGTCGTTGACCAAGCGAGGCAAGGACGCAGGGAGCGTCGCGTGCTGGCCGAAACGGGGATGCGAGCGAAGCGAGTGTCTTCCCGGCTTCGGCACGCGAGCGACTGAGGACGCCGCCTCGCGCCGGTCAACGGTCATCCTGAGATGAAGGCGATGGTTCTCGCAGCCGGGCTGGGGACCCGGCTGCGCCCGCTGACGTACGAGATCACGAAGCCGATGGTGCCGGTGCTCGACCGGCCCGTGATGGAGCACATCGTCGATTTGATCGAGCGTCATCCGTTCGACGGCGTGATCGCGAACCTGCACTATTTCCCCGACACGATCCGCGAGCACTTCGGCGAGCGCATCTCGTATCGCTTCGAGCAGGAGTTGCTCGGCACGGCCGGCGGCGTGCGCGCGTGCGCCGAGTTCTTCGGCGACGAGCCGTTCCTCGTGATCTCCGGCGACGCGCTGACCGACATCGACCTGACGGCCTTCGCCGCGCGCCACCGCGACGCCGGCGGGATCGCGACGCTCGCTGTCAAGCGCGTCGCCGATACGCGCGAGTACGGCGTCGTGCTGCACGACCGCGACGGGCGCATCACGGGCTTTCAGGAGAAGCCCGCTCCCGAGGAGGCGCTGTCGGATCTCGGCAACTGCGGCATCTACATGTTCGACCCGCGGATCTTCGACTACTTTCCCGAGACGCCGTTCGTCGACTGGGCCAAAGACGTCTTCCCGGCGCTGCTCGAGAACGACGTGCCGTTCCACATCCACGAGGTCGAGCAGTACTGGAACGACGTCGGCTCGCTCGCCGAGCTGCGCCAGGGGACCTTCGACGCGCTGCGTGGCGAGCTGCGCCTCGAGATGGAAGGCGAGCAGGTGCGGCCCGGCGTCACCGTCGTCGGGCCCTCGCCGCTGCGCGAGGACACCGACGTCGACGGCGAGCTGTGGATCGGGCGCGACGTGCAGATCGGCGCAGGCGTGCGGCTGATGGGCCCGATCGTGCTCGGCGACGGCGCGCGCGTCGGCGACGGCGCGCAGCTGCGCGAGAGCATCCTCTTCCCCGGCACAGACCTCGCGCCCGACTCGATCCTGATCGGCGCGATCGCCGGGCATGGCGGCATCCTGCAGAGCATGCGCCGCCGCGGCGCCTAGCGCGGCCTCGCAGATCGAGAACGGCACCGGACGGGCGGGAACGGCGCCAAACGGGCGAGAACGTCTCTTACCGGACGCCACGTACGCGGACGCCGCGCCGCCTACGCCGCTCCGGTACGCCTGCTCGGGCGGCCGATTAACACGAAAGGGCCCGCTGCAGCGAGCCCCTTCGCGGAAAGTGAGTCATGTGACAGTTGTCAGCATAGCAAAACGCTCACGCGACTTCAAACCGCTCGCGCCGCTGCTGCTCGCGCTCTGACTCCGAGAGCGCGCGGACGAACAGCACGACGATCGCGACGCCCATCACGAGCGACTGCTCGACGGCCATGATGAAGCCCGCGATCGACTGGTCGTCGTGCGCCGAGATGCCCCACACGCGCCCGTGGTGGACGTAGTAGGAGTACAGCGCGCTCGGCGCGAACGCAAGGCCCATCCCGAGTGCGCCGACGAACAGCTTCGTCGAAGCCATGTAGACGATCGGCCCCATCCCGCCGAGGCGCAGGCGCGCGCGGATCGGCGAGAGCAGGTGCCACCAGTACAGCGAGCCCGCGATCAAGAACGTGACGTGCTCGAGCACGTGCACGACCGGATGGCGGAGCGCGACGTCGTATGCGGCCGGAACGTGCCAAGCCCAGATCACGCCGACGTACAGGACGACGGCGAAGGCCGGGCTCGCAAGCGCGCCGGCGCGGTGCTCGAGATCCTGGACGGCGCGCGTGACAGGCCGCAGGATCACCTTCGTGAAGCCTAGGATCGCGAGGATCGGCACGAGATCGAGCAGCAGCACGTGCTGGACCATGTGCATCAGGAAGAGCTGGTCCGCGAGCGCGTCGACCGGCGAGACGAGCGCCACGAGTGTGCCGAGCAGCGCGCCGAGGAAGCAGCACAGACGCCACAGCGGCGCGTCGGCAGCCGGCCGCGGCGAGTTGCCCGTGCGAACCGCCCGCCAGCGCATCACGTAGGCGACGCCGGCGATCGCGACGCCGATCAACACGCCCGGCTCGAGCGTCCATGAGAGGTTCGCGCTCACGGCCATCGCAGCGATTCTCGCACCGTGCGTGTCAGAGGTCCTCTGCGGGTATCTAGACGAACGATCGAATCTGCGATTGCCGATGGACATCCGCCAGAGGCGGGCGTAGCATCTTCTTCAGCGCCAGACAACAGCCGACCAAAGGAGCCTGTGATGCAGATTGACATCAAGGGTCGAAACGTTCCGGTCACCGACGAGATCCGCTCCCACGCGGCCCGACGGCTGGACAAGGTCGCGCGGCAGGTCTCCGAGCTCGCGCGTGTCGAGATCGAGATCTTCAAGGAGCCCAACCCGCGGGTCTCCGATTGCCACGTCGCCGAGGCGACGCTGTACCTGAAGGGCGTCACGCTGCGCGCCCACGACAGCTCGCCCGAGATGCTGCACTCGCTCAACCTGATCGTCGACGAGCTTGCGCGCCAGGTCAAGCGCCACCGCGACAAACGCCGCCACCGCCGCGAGGCGCGCAGCGCCGCCGCCGAGCGGCGGATGGCTGCCGAGGCAGCGCGCGCGATGAGCCTGCCGATGACCGAGCCGCCGTCGTTTGGCTTGCCCGCGACGTAGGCGGACGCTCCGGAGCCGCCGGCTCGGCGCCCGTGTCGAGCCGGTTAGCTGTAGTTCCAAGCAGGGCCGGGCCAATTCGCGAGGCCGCGCCAGGCACATCTGTGTTTGCGCGCTCGTCCCGATGGGTAGAGACAGGCACGTTCGGTTGTCTCATTCGGAGGGGTGGGTCGCATGGGGTTCGTATCTCGGCCGGGTGCCGGTTCGTCGCGTATCCGCATGGCTTTCGTAGGAGCCGTGACTGCGCTTGCGTTGCTCGTCGTCGCGCTGTCCGCCGCCGCCGGCGCGCAGGCGGCGAAAGTCTCGCCGTCGCTGCCTGCGCAGGAGGGGACCGCGCCGCGACCCGGTCCCGAAGTCCTCTACGAGCCGCTCGCGCAGGCCCCGCAGCTTGAAAACGCCAAGGGCAGCGGCTGGCGCGCCAAGCCGATCCTGATCTCCGGCGCGAGCGCCTATCGGGATGGAGAGTTCCTCTATCAGGGCTACCTCTACGACGACCATGGCGCCAAAGAGGTGACCGATCCGACGAACCCGATGATCTCGCCCGGCGGCGACCCCTCCGGCGGCGACACGTTCTCCGAACCGGACGGCACGTACACATACCCGACCGGTCCCGGCTACGACGAGAACGCCGCCGATCTCGTCGAACTGCGCGTCCGCCCGAAGTCGAAGGCGACGGCCTTTCGCATCACGCTGAACACGCTCGAAGACCCGGGCCTCGTCGCGACGGCGATCGCGATCGGCGGCACGCCCGGCGAAACGCACCCGTTCCCGTTCGGCGCGAACGTCAGCGCGCCGGCGCAGTACTTCCTCACGGTCCACGGCGAAACGGCGTCGCTGACCGACGCCGCGACCGGCACCGAAGTGCCGGGCCCGGCGCCGGTTGTCGGCGTCGACCTCGCGCGGCGTCAGATCACCGTCGAAGTCGCTCACAGCGAGTGGAACCCCGGCACCTCGACCGTGCGCCTCGCCGCCGGCGTCGGCCTGTGGAACGCCGCGAGCGGGAGCTACCTGCTGCCAGGCGCCGCCGCGAGCGCGACGCAGCCCGGAGGGGCAGGTGCGGACACCGCGCCGCCGGCGTTCTTCGATGCCGCGTTCCGCTTCAACGCGCAGGAGCCGCTGCCGGGCACGCCGGGCGCGGGCACCGTCACGGCTCCCGCCTGGTGGCGCGAGTCCGCGCAGGCGCAGGCGCTCGCGAGCGGCGACATCGGCGCATTTCACGCCGAAGTCGACTTCGCGAAGCTGAAGGCGAAGACCGACGACGACATGCCAAACCAGCCGACGGGCGTGCCGCAGAGCGGCGTCTTCGACCGCATCCTCGCTTCGCACTTCTCCGACGGTCAGGGCGCCGACTACGCGACGGGCGGCTGCGGCAGCGCGAGCGCGTGCATCGGCGAGCTGCGCGGGCAGCTGCTGCCGTACGCGATCGACGTGCCGAGCGGCTCACAACCGAGCAGCGGCTGGGGCGCGACGCTGCTGCTGCACTCGCTCTCGGCCAACTACAACCAGTTCGAGGGCACCAAGAACCAGTCCGAGTTCGCCGCCCGCGGCGGCGGCTCGATCGTGTTCACGCCGTCCGGACGGGGTCCCGACGGCTGGTACTACGACCATGCAGGCGCCGAGACGTTCGAAGTGTGGGCCGACGTCGCCGCGCACTACAGCCTCGATCCGTCGTTCACCGACATCGCCGGCTACTCGATGGGCGGCTACGGCACGTACAAGTTCGCCAGCCAGTTCCCCGACCTGTTCGCGCGCGCACAGCCGACCGTCGGGCCGCCGGCGCTCGGCATCTGGGTGCCGCCGGCCGAACCGACCGGCGGCGAGCAGTCGCTGACGCAGCGGATGCTCGGCTCCGTGCGCAACGTGCCGTTCCTGATCTGGGATGAGACGACCGACGAGCTCGTGCCGATCGCGGGCGTGCTCGAACAGGTCAAAGCGTTCGACGAACTCGGCTACCGCTACGAGTTCGACGAGTTTCAAGCCGGCGAGCACCTGACGCTCGCGCTCAACGACGAATACGCGCCGGCCGCCGCATTCCTCGGGACGGAAACGATCGACGCCGATCCGGCGCACGTCACGTACACGTACAACCCGACGATGGACTTCGCCGCCGACGGCACCTCGGCGGGGCACGCCTACTGGGTCTACGACGTCGCGCTGCGCGAAGCCGGCGGCACGGCTCCGCTCGGCACCGTCGACGTGCGCTCGCAGGGTTTCGGCAGCGGCGATCCGGTTCCGGGCGCGACGCAGCACGGCGCCGGAGCGCTGACGGGCGGGACGATCCCGGCGATCCCGTACACGAGCCAGAGCAAAGCGTGGGGCCCCGCGCCAAGCGAACCTGCGCGCGATGCACTGAGCATCAAGGCGACGAATGTCGCCCACGTGACGATCGACGCCAAGCGCGCGAAGGTCGACTGCAACGCGCAGCTGAACGTCACGACCGACGGGCCGCTGACGGTCACGCTCGCGGAGTGCCGCGGCAAGTCGAAGGCCGTGACGGCCAGCTTCGGCTGACGGGCCCGGCGTCCGCGACCGCGTGTCGCGAAGCGCCGTGCAGGCGTCGCGTGGTGGGTAGCCATCGCGCGCGCGGGAGCTATCCTTGCCCTCATGCCATCTCTGCTCGATCGCGCGCTGAACGTCGGCGAGGGTAAGAAGAACAAGATCTACCAGAAGCGCGTCGCGTTGATCAACGCGTTCGAGGCCGAGCTCGAACACGACTCCGAGGCGGAGCTGCGCGAGCGGATGGACGCGCTGCGCGAGCGCGCCGCCGAGGGCGAGTCGCTCGACGCGTTGCTGCCCGAGTGCTTCGCGGTCGTCCGCGAGACGGGCAAGCGCACGATGGGGATGCGCCACTTCGACGTGCAGCTGATCGGTGCGATGGCGCTGCACGACGGTCAGATCGCCGAGATGAAGACGGGCGAGGGCAAGACGCTGACAGCGACGCTTGCCGTCGTGCTCAACTCGCTCGCCGTGCGCGAGCGCGGGAGCTCGCAGGACGCCGAAGCGGAGGAGCAGGCCGGTCCGGAGCGCAAGGGCGTGCACGTCGTGACCGTCAACGACTACCTCGCCCGACGCGACGCCGAATGGATGAGCCCGATCTACGACGCGCTCGGCGTCAGCGTCGGCGTGCTCGAGAATCAGCAGCCGTTCGATCAGAAGCACGTCGCCTACGCGTGCGACGTCGTCTATGGCACGAACTCCGAGTTCGGCTTCGACTACCTGCGCGACAACATGGCGACGGACCTCGCCGAAAAGGTCCAGCGCGGGCATCCGTTCGCGATCGTCGACGAGGTCGACAACATCCTGATCGACGAGGCGCGCACGCCGCTGATCATCTCCGGCCAGCCCGAACAGGCGGCCGACCTGTACGTCAAGTTCGCGCGCCTCGCGCCACGGATGAAGCTCGGCAAGACGCCCGAGGGGATGGACCCGCGCTCGAAGAAGCAGTTCGTCGCGGACTTCGACTACGAGGTCGACGAGAAGCAGAAGACGGTCGCGATCACCGAGCAGGGCGTCGCGAAGGCCGAGAAGTTCCTCGGCATCGATCACCTCTATCGCGCCGAGAACGGCCACCTCGTCAACCACCTGATCCAGTCGCTGCGCGCCGAGGCGCTGTACAAGCGCGACGTCGACTACGCCGTGATCGACGGCGAGGTGAAGATCATCGACGAGTTCACCGGGCGGATCCTCGACGGACGGCGCTGGTCTGAGGGGCTGCACCAGGCCGTTGAGGCGAAAGAGGGCGTCTCCGTGCAGGAGGAGAACCAGACGCTCGCGACGATCACCTACCAGAACTTCTTCCGCCTCTACGACAAGCTCGCCGGAATGACGGGCACGGCGCTGACCGAGGCGACCGAGTTCATGAAGATCTACGAGCTCCCCGTCGTGCAGGTACCGACGAACAAGGACATGGTGCGGATCGACAACAACGATCAGATCTACAAGACCAAGGAGGGCAAGTGGAGCGCCGTGGTCAACGAGATCAAAGCGCGCCACGAGAACGGGCAGCCGGTGCTCGTCGGGACGATCTCCGTCGAGGTCTCAGAGCTGCTCGGCGACCGCTTGACGAAGAGCGCGATCAAGCACACGGTGCTGAACGCGAAGCCCGAGCACGCCGAACGCGAGGCCGAGATCGTCGCCGAGGCCGGCCAGCCGGGCGCCGTCACGATCGCGACGAACATGGCCGGCCGTGGCGTCGACATCAAGCTCGGCGGCAACGCCGAGCACCTCGCGCGCCTCGAGCTCGCGCGCCAGGGCGTCGAGCCGGACGCCGAGGACTACGAGCAGCGGATGGCTGATGTGCTGCCGCCGATCGAACGCACGGTGCAGGAGAACCACGACCACGTGATGGCCGCCGGCGGCCTGTTCATCTGCGGCACCGAGCGTCACGAGTCGCGCCGCATCGACAACCAGCTGCGCGGTCGTGCCGGGCGCCAGGGCGACCCCGGCGAGAGCCGCTTCTTCCTCTCCGCCGAGGACGATCTCGTGCGCCTCTTCGCGGGCGACCGGATCTATCGGATCCTCGACAAACTCGGCGGCGTCGACGAGCAGGGCAACGAGGAACCGATCGAGGCCGGGATGCTCTCCAAGCAGATCGAGAAAGCGCAGAAGAAGGTCGAGGAGCAGAACTTCCTGATCCGCAAGCGCGTGCTCGAGTACGACGACGTGATGAACGAGCAGCGCCGCGTGATCTACGCCTATCGCGACGAGGTGCTCGAAGGCAAGAGCATCGGCGAGGAGGCAAGGCGCGAGGTCGGCAACGTGATCGAGCGCACGATCGACCAGCACACGCCTGGCGACTTCATGGAGGACTGGGATCTCGACGGCTTGTTCCTCGCGCTCGGGCAGTTCTTCCCGCTCGACCTCGGCGCCGAAGACCTCAACCCAGAGCGTGTCGATCGCACGGTGCTGACCGATCGCATCACCGAGCTGGCGATGGAGCGCTACGAGGCGCGCGAACAGGCGCTCGGCGAGGAGCTGATGGGCGCGCTAGAGCGCTTCCTGCTGCTGCAGATCATCGACGAACGCTGGCGCGAGCACCTGTTCGACATGGACTACCTGCGCGAGGGCATCCACTTGCGCGGCTTCGCCCAGATCGACCCGCTCGTCGCCTACAAGAACGAGGCCTTCACGCTGTTCGGCGACTTGATGAACAGCGTCTGGACGGACTTCGCGCGGATGGTCTTCAACGTCGAGGTCAACGTCGAAGGCGAAAACGGCGGCGGTACCACGCCGCCGCCGAGCTTCGCCGCCGCCGGCAGCTCGACTCGCGCCGGACGCGTCTCATACTCCGGCGGGCAGAGCGCGCCTGGCTCCGGAGCGCTCGCCGCGGCCGCGGCGGCCGCAGGCGGGGCCGAGGCCGGCTACGGCGGAGAAATCTCAGGCGAGGAAGAAATGATGCCGGTCGTCGAGCAGCGCGTCGTCGATGACGAGCACGCCGTCGGGCGCAACGACCCGTGCTGGTGTGGCAGCGGCAAGAAGTTCAAGAAGTGCCACGGCGCCTAGCGAACCGTGGGCGCGGCGCGGAGCGGCGTCCTCGGTCACTCGCGTGCCGATCGACGATCTAATGCGATCGTCTGATCGGCCAGCACGCCACGTTCCCTGCGTCCTCGCTCCGCTTGGGCCACGGCCCGCTAGGTAGCCAGGGTCAAGCTCAGCCGTTGACCAGCTCCCCGATAGGGTTCGTCGGGGGTGAGCGTGCGAATCCATATCCGCTGGGCAGTCGCGCTCGCGACGCTCGCATCGGTGCTGGCTCTGACGGGACCTGTAGCGGTGGGCGGCGCCGAAGTGCCGGCCCCCGGCGGTTGCCCGCCGGCGAACTCCCCGCCGGTGCCGGCGACGGGCGCCCTGCAGCCGACGGCGACGGCTCCTGCCGCGCCCGGCGCGATCCTCGTTTGTGTCGGCTCGCGGACGATCACGGGCGCCGAGTTCGCGCATTGGCTGGCGATCGCCGGCAAGGACCAGCCGCCGACGGATTCGAATGGGCAGAGCTCGCCGGCCGCGCTCGACGCCGAGGTATTGGACTTCCTGATCTCGGCGCGCTGGCAGGTAGGCGAAGCCGAGCACCTGCGAATCCATCTCACGCGTGCGCAGGTCGAACGCGCATATGTGCGGATTCGCAACCAGCAGTTTCCGAAGCACAAGCAGTTCGAGGCGTTCCTGCGCAGCTCTGGCGAGACCGTCGGCGACCTGAAGTTCCGCGTGAAGCTCAACCTGCTGTCGCAGCTGACGATCAAGCGAGTCAGCTCGGGGCGCCGCGGCGAGCGCGCGCGGGCGCGCTCGCTCGCTCGATTCGTCCGCGGCTTCAAGTCGCGCTGGCGCGTTCGCACGTACTGCGCCGCCGAATACCTCACGCGCGACTGCGGGCACGTGCTGAGCACGCCGTAGACGCGCTTCCGGGCTCTCGGGGAACATGTGCGGACGATATTGGCGCGAGCTGCGCGATTGGGCGCTGATAGCGTGGAGGCGTGGCCACTACCGCTCCGAGCGAATCGACTCCCGAGCGCCTGGCCTCGATCCGCGGGCAGATGAAGCTGCTCGCGGACTATCTTTGACCCGGCTGCGCTGGGCGAGCGTGTGGCGGCGCTCGAGGCAGAGATGGGAGCGCCGGGCTTCTGGGACGACTCCGACCGCGCGGCAGGCGTGTCGGGCGAGCATGCGCGCGCGAGCAAGCGCCTGGAGCAGTTCAACGCGCTGAGCGGCGACGTCGAGGACCTCGACGCGCTCGCGGAGATGGCCGCCGAGGAGGAGTCGCTGCAGGCGGAGGTCGACGAGCAGATCGCCTCGGTCGAGGCGCGCCTGGCCGAGCTCGAGCTGCAGCGGCTGTTCTCGGGCCGCTACGACGCCGGCGACGCGCTCGTCACGGTCAATGCAGGAGCGGGCGGGACTGACGCGCAGGACTGGGCAGAGATGGTCCTGCGGATGGAGATGCGCTGGGCCGAGAGCCGCGGCTTTCAGGTCGAGCTGCTGGAGGCGAGCGCGGGCGAGGAAGCGGGGATCAAGTCGGCGACGTTCCGCGCGTCGGGCGAGAACGCGTACGGCCTGTTCGGCGCCGAGCGCGGCGTGCACCGCCTCGTGCGCCTCTCGCCGTTCGACTCGGCGCACCGGCGCCAGACGAGCTTCGCGGGCGTCGAGGTCGCGCCGGTCGTCAAGGACACGGGCGAGATCGAGATCAACGAGGACGACCTGCAGGTCGACACGTACCGAGCGTCTGGCGCAGGCGGTCAGCACGTCAACAAGACGGATTCGGCGGTGCGCATCACGCACCGCCCGAGCGGGATCGTCGTGCAGTGCCAGAACGAGCGCTCGCAGTCGTCGAACCGGGCTACGGCGATGGCGATGCTGCTCGCGAAGCTGCTCGAGCAGCGCGAGCGCGAGCGCCAGGAAGAGATCGCGCGCGAGAAGGGCGAGGCGCAGGACGTCAACTTCGGTTCGCAGATCCGTTCCTACGTCTTGCACCCGTACACGATGGTCAAGGACCATCGCACGGGTCACGAGATGGGCGACGTGCAACGCGTGCTCGAGGGCGATCTCGACGGGTTCGTGCGTGCGTACCTGCTCTCGGCGGCCTCGCCCGAGGAATAGCTGCAGATGTCCGCTGGCGGCAGAGGACTTGGCGCAGACGAGCTGCAGGCGCTCGTCGAGCGCGCGCTCGCGGAGGACGTCGGTCCGGGCGACGTGACGACGGCGGCGACCGTCGCCGAGGGCACGAGCGCTCGCGCGCTGATCACGCAGAAGGCGCCGGGCGCGATCTACGGTCTCGACGCGTGCGAGACGGCGTTCAGGGCGCTCGACGGCGACGCGAGCTTCGAGCGCTTGATGGCCGAGGGCGTCTGGCGCGAGGACGGCGGGCCGGTGCTGTCGATCGACGCGAGCGCGCGCGCGCTGCTGACGGCCGAGCGCACGGCGCTGAACTTCCTCGCGCACCTGTCGGGCGTCGCGACGGTCGCGGCGCGCGCGGCGCGCGCGGTCGAGGGAACGCGCGCACGCGTGCTCGACACGCGCAAGACGACGCCTGGCCTGCGTGCGCTCGAGAAGGCCGCTGTCGCTGCAGGCGGCGCGAGCAACCATCGCGCCGGGCTCTACGACGCGATCCTGATCAAGGAGAACCACATCGCGGCGGCCGGCGGGATCGCGGCGGCAGTCGAACGCGCGCGCGCGACGGCGCCGGAGCTTGCGCAGACGCTCGAGGTCGAGGTTCGCGACGCGCGCGAGATCGACGAGGCGCTCGCCGCCGGAGCGCCGCGCCTGCTGCTCGACAACATGGACGGCGAGCAGCTGCGCGCGGCCGTTGCGCGTGTCGCCGGGCGCGCGGGGCTCGAGGCGAGCGGCGGCGTCACGCTGCAGACGCTCGCGGACGTCGCCGAGACGGGCGTCGACTGGGTTTCGATCGGCGCGCTGACGCACTCGGCGCCTGCGCTCGACCTCTCGATGCTGCTCGAGCTGGCGCGATAAACACTCGATCGCCGCTGTATCATCGGGCACTTGACGGGGGCCGGCTCATCACGGGATCGCGCGACGCGGTCGCTCAAGAGGCTGGCCGGCGCGGTGCTGCGCGTGCTGTGGCAGGCGCTCAACAGGGTGCAGCACTCGGGCACGTTCGGGCGGCGCGTGATCGAGACGGCGACGCACCCGATTCGCCACCGCGACCTGCGGATCATGCGCGGGAGCGTGGCCGGAGCGCGGATCAACCTCGGCGGCTCGTTCCTGCGCTACCTGACCGGTGACGCGGAGCCGGAGGTGCAGAGCGCGCTCGCGGAATTGATCGAGCCGGGCCAGACGGTCTACGACGTCGGCGCGAACATCGGCTTCTTCACGATCCTCTGCTCGCGGCTCGTCGGTCCGCACGGCAGCGTCTACGCGTTCGAGCCGATTCCGGAGAACCTCGTGACGCTGCGCCACAACATCGCGCTGAACAGGCTGACGAACGTCGTCGTCGTCGAGCAGGCGCTGTCGTCGTCGACGGGCACGGCCGAGATGTTCGTCTCGCCGTGGTCTGCGTTTCACTCGCTCGACGTCGCCGGCGCGAGCAAACGTGAGAATCACGGCCCCGACGGCGGGCAGGTCACGGTCGAGACGGTCACGCTCGACGAGTTCGTCCAGCGCGACGGCGTCTCGGCGCCGGATCTCGTCAAGCTCGACGTCGAGGGCGCGGAGCTGCTCGTCGCCGAGGGCATGCGCGAGACGCTGCGAACGGTCCAGCCGCTGCTGCTCGTCGAGGTCCACGACACGAACCGCGAATACGCCGAGTTCGTCGACTCGATCGACTACCGCGTGCGCGTGATCGACGGCGAGGAGCCGGCGCTCGCCGATGCGGGGCGCAACCCGCATACGATCGCGTGGCCGCAAGCACGCGACATGGCCGGGACGGCCGTCTGCGGCTGAGCGCGCCGGCTCTCGAACGCGCTCGCGGGCGGCTGAGAGCCGCCGGAGGCGGCGCGGGGCGCGGGATAGACTCAGTGAGTATGAACCTGCCGATGGCGCCGACGCTGCCGATGGCTACTGCGCAGAGCGCAGCCGCGCTCTCGCAGGCGGAGATCGCGGAGCTGCAGTCGGAGGTGCGCGCGCTTGCGGCCGAGCGTGACGCGGTGATCCTCGCGCACAACTACCAGGTGCCGGAGGTGCAGGACGTCGCGCACTACGTCGGCGACTCGCTCGGCCTCTCGCGCCAGGCGGCGCGCGCCGACGGCGAGGCGATCGTCTTCTGCGGCGTGCACTTCATGGCCGAGACGGCGTCGATCCTCTGCCCGCAGAAGACGGTGCTGATCCCGGACCTCGACGCGGGCTGCTCGCTCGCGGCGTCGATCGACGCCGAGCAGCTCGCCGAGTGGCGCGCGCGCTATCGGGACGGCGTCGTCGTGATGTACGTCAACACGACTGCCGAGGTCAAGGCGCTGACGGACTACTGCTGCACGTCGGCGAACGCAGTCGACGTCGTGCGCCACATCTACGAGACGCACGGGCCCGACACGGAGATCCTGTTCGGCCCCGACATGTGGCTCGGCTCCTACGTCGAGAAGGAGCTCGGCAAGCGCATGCACGTATGGGACGGCGAGTGCCACGTGCACGCGGGCATCCGCCCGTCGGACATCGACGCGACGCGCGCGGCGCATCCGGGCGCGGACTTCCTGATCCACCCCGAGTGCGGCTGCTCGACGGCCGTGATGGAGTACGTCGCGGCCGGCGACGTCTCCTCGGAGGGCGTGCACATGCTCTCGACCGGCGGGATGCTGAAGTACGCAGAGGACGCCGAGCGCGCCGTAAGCGAGGGAGGCAGGCGGCGCGAGGCCGTCGTCGCGACGGAGACGGGCATGCTGCATCCGCTGCAGATGGCGGCGCCGGGCATCGACTTCATCCCGGCGAACGCCGAGGCGTCGTGCGTCTACATGAAGATGATCACGCTGCCGAAGCTGCGCGACGCGCTGCGCGAGATGCAGTTCGAGGTGCGCGTGCCCGAGGCGATCGCCGTCCGCGCCAAGGTGCCGATCGACCGCATGGTCGCGATCGGCTAAGACGCCGCGCTGGTGCGTTAGTCGTCGAGCCCAGGGATCGGTTCGATCGGCAGCGGGCCGTGGATGCGCTCGAGTTCGATCAAGTCGAGCTGGTCGCGCGGGCGTCCGGCGAGGCGCTTGAAGGCGACGAGGCTCGCGAGCGATGCGACGCGCGCCGGCTGGCCGTGGTAGTCGAGCGCGATCGCCGACTCGAAGACCGTCTCGAAGTCGACCGGCGGCAGGCCCTCGCGCAGCAGGTCGACCTGACCGAAGCGGCTCTGCACGCGCAGCGTCTCGGCCTCGGCGATCGCGTGTATCGGGATCGCCGCGCCGCCGCGTCGCGCTTCGATCTTCTCGAGGAAGCGAGCGACGAGCGGATCGCCCGAGCGGTCGCCGCCGATCAGCAGGTCTACGTCCTCGGTGCCGCGCACGTACCCGTTCGCGATCACGGCGAAGCCGCCGATGATCACGTAGGCGAGGCCGGCCTCGTTCGCGGCCGTGACGACGCCTACGAGGTCGGGAGCTTCAGGCGGCGGGACGTCCACGCTGCGCCTCCCAGGCCGCACGGCGCAGATCTGCGGCCGTGCGTGAGAGGCCGATGCCTCGATCAAGGCGCTCAGCGACTGTGAGGGCGCGTGCGCGTGCGTCTTGTTCGGCGGATTGCTCGTCGTTGATCGCCGTCCAGCGCGGATCGCGAGGAGTCAGCAGCGAATGACTCGTGGGCGCGACCATGAGGCTGATTGTACTCGGCCGTATGCGGGCGAAGCGGGGACGAGCCGCCGCAGATCTCGGCCGACAGCATAGCTTTTCAATAAATATTTATATAGATTATTATCTTTTCCGCTAATATCTATGACGATGCGGCCCGAGAATGACGGTGTGTCCGGTGCGTTGATCCGCCAGATCAGGCGCGAGAGCGGGCTCAAGCAGGTCGAGCTCGCGCGCCGCAGCGGACTGCAGAGCTCTGTGCTGAGCGCATACGAGCACGGTCACCGCCAGCCCTCTGTCGCGGCGCTCGCGCGGATCGCAGCAGCGGCCGGGATGGAAGTGCAGCTCACGCCGGCTGCCGGGCAGCCGGCGCTCGAGCGCGCAGGCGCGATCCTCGCGCAGGTGCTCGACCTCGCCGAGCAGATCCCGCACCGGCCGCGCCGAGAGCTCGCCTACCCGCCGCTGATCCGTCTCGCCGCGTGAGCCTGCTCGCGGAGCGTCTGCTCGCGGTCGACGGCGCGCTGAGCGACGCCGGGCTCGCGCATGCGTTCGGCGGTGCGATCGCGCTCGGCTACTGCACGCTCGAGCCGCGCGGGACGCGCGACCTCGACCTCAACGTGTTCGTCGCGCCGGAGCGTGTCAACGAGGTCTTCGCGGCGCTGCCCGACGGCGTGACCGTCACGGGACTGAACGTCGAGCAGGCCGAACGCGACGGGCAGGTGAGGATCTGGTGGGAGGACACGCCGATCGACGTCTTCCTCGACGTCCTGCCGCTGCACGGCGAGATCGCGCGCGAGGTGCGCCGCGTGCCGTTCGCCGGGCGCACGATCCCGGTGCTCGGCTGCGACGCGCTCGCGGTGTTCAAGGCGATGTTCGACCGCACGCGCGATTGGGCCGACATCGAGGCGATCGTCGAAGCGAAAGCGCTCGACTTCGCAGTCGTCGCAGAGCGGATTCGCGGGCTCGACGGCGAGGACTCGCCGCGCGCCGCGAGGCTGCTCGCTCTGCGCGGCTGAGCCGGGCCGGCCGCGGCAGGCCGGCGGCGGCGAGGCGGCCGGCTAGAAGTCGCCGGCCGAGTGCGGACCGACGCAGGCGATCGCGAGCTTGTCGGCGACGCCCGCAGCGACATCGCGCACCTCGTCGAACGTGACCGCGTCGAGCGCTTCGATTGCCTCGTCGGGGTCGATCGACTCGCCGAAGACGATCTGCTGGTTCGCGGCGTAGCGCGCGACGGCGTTCGTGTTCTCGAACGACAGCACGAGGCGTCCGGCGGCGTATGCGCGCGCGCGGTGGACCTCCTCCTCGGTCGGTCCGTCCTTGCGCAGCTCGTCGACGATCTCGCGCATGCGCGTGTACGCCTCGATGCACTTCGCCGAGTCGAGGCCCGAGCCGAGCTGCAGGATCGGCACGTCCGCGAACGCGTGCGCGATCGCGTAGACCGAGTAGCAGAGGCCGCGCTTCTCGCGAATCTCGTCGAACAGGCGCGAGCCCATCGAGCCGCCGAGCAGCGTCGAGTAGATCGACAGCGCAGCGCGTTCGCGGACGTCCGCGACGGCGACGTCGGGCCTGTAGATCATCCGCAGGTGCGATTGGTTCGTATCGCGTTCCTCGACGAGCGTCTGCGGTGCGAAGTCCGGCGCCGGGTCATACGGCTGTGGCGGCGCGAGCGACGGGAAGCGCCCGAACAGCTCCTGCAGCGTCTGCTCGTCGGGCAGCGAGTCGAGGTTGCCGACGAGGAAAGCGCCGCCGCGCGCGCCGGCCCAGCGGCGCTCGCGGAAGGCGACGATGCCCTCGCGCGTGAAGCTGCGCAGGTTCTCCTCGGGACCGAGCACCGTGCGCCCGAGCGGGTGCTCGCCGAAGGCCGCTTTGTCGATCAGGTACTCGGCGACCATCGACGGCTGGTCGAAGGCGCGGTTGATCTCCTGGATCACGACGCCGCGCTCGCGGTCGAGCTCCTCTGCGTCGATCTTCGGGCGCCCGACGAAGTCGCTCAGCAGGTCGATCGCCTCCGGCGCGCTCTCGGCGCGGACGGTGATGTGGAACGCGACGATGTCGTGGCTCGTGTAGGCGTTGAGCACGCCGCCAAGGCGCTCGGCCGTCTCGTTGACGTCTTTGTAGTGCGGATACTTCTCGCCGCCCTTGAAGACGAGGTGCTCGAGGAAGTGCGCCATCCCGTTCTCCTCCGCGCGCTCGTTGCGCGCGCCGGCGTCGAACGCGACGAGCACCGTCAGCGCGCGCGTGCCCGCAAGCGCGATGCGGTGGACCGGCAGGTCGTTCGCGGGAACGGTCGTCGTCTGGATCTCGCCCATCGCGTCGCCCACGATAGCCAGCCGCGCTCGGCTCGTCCGGGCCCGCGCGCGGGGCGATTCTGCGCCGCTGCGACGCGCTTTCGCGGTCGATCCTGCAAAACCCATTGCATGCAGGCGTTTTGGCAGAAGCGCACGCGGGCCCACGGTAGCCTCCCGAGCCGATGACGCCTCCGCAGACTCTGACGGCGCCGGGCAACGACCGGCGCACGCGCGACGTGCCGCACGCCGGAGGAGAGCGCCGCCGCGGCGACCGTCCGAAGCCCCGTCCGCTCGCGCCGCCGCCGCGCGACGAGCGCGACACGGTCGTCGAGTTCCGCGGCGTCTCGAAGCTCTACGGGCCCGGCGGAATCGGCCTCGAGCGCGCGACGTTCGCTGTTCGCCGCCAGGAGATGGTCTTCCTCGTCGGCCCGACCGGCTCGGGCAAGTCGACGATCATGCGCCTGCTGATCAAGGAGCTCGAGCCGACCGACGGGCGGATCCGCGTCGCCGGGCGCGACCTCGCCGAGATCACGCACAAGAAGGTGCCTTACTACCGCCGCAACGTCGGCGTCGTCTTCCAGGACTTCAAGCTGCTGCCGACGCGCACGGTCTACGACAACATCGCCTACGCGCTGCAGGTCACGGGCGCCTCGCGCAAGCAGATCCGCGCGACGCTGCCAGACATCCTGCGCCTGACGGGCCTCTCGACGAAGCTGCACAACTATCCGCATCAGCTCTCCGGCGGCGAGCAGCAGCGCGTCGCCGTCGCGCGAGCCTTCGCGAGCCACCCGCCGCTCTTGCTCGCGGACGAGCCGACGGGCAACCTCGATCCGGAGACGTCGATCGGGATCATGCAGCTGCTCTACCGGATCAACCGCGCCGGCACGACCGTGCTCGTCGCCTCGCACGACAACGAGATGGTCGACCGCATGCGCCGTCGCGTGATCGAGCTCAAGCGCGGACGGATCGTGCGCGACGAGGCGTCGGGCTTCTACGGCGCGCGCGAGGAGAACACCGACGAGCTCGGCGCGCGGCTCAAACAGGAAGCCACGTGAGGCCGGGCTTCTTCCTCAAGGAGTCGTTCCGCTCGATCAAGCGCAACGCCGTGCCGAGCTTCGCGGCGCTCGCGTCGGTGCTCGTCACGACGCTCGTGCTCGGCGTCTTCATCCCCGTCGTCGAGGCGACGAACGGCGCCGCCAACGACGTGCGCGGGCGCGTGCTCGTCGATGTCGACATGACGACGAGCGCGACGCCGGCCGAAGTCGCGCGCGTGCGCGGCGAGTTGCAGCGCGCGCCGCACGTCAAGAGCATGCAGTTCGTCTCCAAGCAGCAGGGCTTCGAGCAGGAGAAGAAGCTCAACCCGCAGGCGTTCGCGCTGATCGGCTACAACCCGCTGCCGGACATCTTCCGGATCACGCCCGACAAGCCCGAGAACTCGGCGCTCGTGCGCGCGGAGCTCGACCAGTCGAGCCCGCTCGGCACGCGCCTCGTCACCGACGCCGCGATCGCCGGCGTGCAGAACCGCCAGGCGGAGACGAGCACGATCCTCTCGGCGACGCGCGTGATCAAGATCACGATGGCGCTGCTCGCGGCGCTGCTCGTGTTCGCCTCGATCCTCTTGATCTCGAACACGATCCGCCTGTCGCTGTTCTCGCGCCGGCGAGAGGTCGAGGTGATGAAGCTCGTCGGCGCGACAGATTGGTTCATCCGCTGGCCGTTCGTGCTCGAGGGCCTGTTCCTCGGCGCCGTCGGCGGCGCGGCCGCGATCGGGCTGCTCGCGCTCGCGAAGGTCACGCTCGTCGATCCGCTCGCGAACACGGTCAAGCTGATCTCGCGTCCGGACATGATCGCGTTCCCGCTGCTCGTCGCGATCCTGATGGGCTGCGCGATCGCCGTCTCGGCGGCCGGATCGGGCATCTCGCTGCGGCGCTTTCTCAGGGTCTGACGCGTAGTCTGCGGGGCCGATGCCCTCCCGCCGACGACAGCCGCTCCTGGCGGTGCTCGCGATCGCGCTGCCGGTGCTGCTCGTGCTCGGCGTGTACCTCGGCGGGCACCCCGAAGACCTGCCGAAGTTCGCGCGCAACGCTTTCGTCGCCGACCACGAAACGCGCGTCGTCAACGAAGCGATCAGCAAAATCTCGGACGACTACTACCGCCCGATCACGAAGAGCCGGCTGACGAACGGCTCGATCTCGGGCGCTGTCGCGAGCCTCGGCGATCGCTTCTCGCACTACCTCTCGCCGCGCGAATTTCGCGAATTCAACTCGCCGCCGAGCTTCACCGGGATCGGCGTGTCGGTCGCGCCCGCGAGTAGCGGCCTGACGATCGCGAAGGTGTTCGACGGCTCGCCGGCCGCGCGCGCGGGCATCGCCGCCGGTGATCGGATCGTCGCCGTCAACGGCCGTCGCCTGAAGGACGTGCCGCCCGAAAAGGCGATCGCGCTGATCAAGGGGCCGCCCGGCACCGACGTCAAGCTCGGCGTCGAGCAGAAGCGAGCCGGGCGCGAGGCGCTGCACACGCTGACGCTGACGCGCGCGACGATCTCCGAGCCCGTCGTCGCGTCGCTGACGAAGGTCGTTCACGGCACGAAGCTCGGCGTCGTCGCGCTCGCGACGTTCAGTCCCGGCGCGCACGGCGAAGTCCGCGAAGGCGTCGAACACGAGCTGCACAAAGGCGCGAATGGGATCGTGCTCGACCTGCGCGCGAATGGCGGCGGCCTCGTCGAAGAGGCGCGGCTGATCGCGAGCATCTTCATCGACAAAGGCACGATCGTCTCGACGCGCGGGCGCAAGGTCGCGCCCGCGACGCTGACGGCGTCCGGCGATGCGATCTCGCCGAAGATCCCCGTCGTCGTGCTCGTCGACAAGAACACAGCGTCGGCTTCGGAGATCGTCACGGCCGCGCTACAGGACCACCACCGCGCGACGGTCGTCGGCACGCACACGTTCGGCAAGGGCGTCTTCCAGGAGGAGGAGCCGCTGTCGAACGGCGGCGCGCTCGACATCACCGTCGGCGAGTACTTCACGCCGAACGGGCGCAACCTCGGCGGCGGCGGCGTCAAGCAAGGCGCCGGGATCACGCCCGAAGTGCTCGTCAGCCACGGCATCGACAGCGAACACGGGCTCGACGTCGCGCTGAGCACGCTCGCGGCGAAGGTCAAGTGAGCGCGCGGCGAGCGCAGCCGCCGAAACGGGGGAACGGCGCGAAGCAGCGTGCGGCCGGTGCCGGCGGCAAGGCCGGCAAGGGCGGCAGCGCGAAGGGCGCGGGCGGAAAGGCCGGAAAGGGCGGCAAGGGCGGCAAGGGCGGCAAGGGCGGCAGCGCGAAGGGCGCTAGCGGCAGGAGCGGCGGCCGGGGTGCGCCGACGGGCGAAGGCGGAGACTCGCGTGTCGTCTGGCCGCCACAGGCGCGCGAGCCGGCACGCTCGCTGATCGAGGCGCTGATGCGCGAACGCGGGCTCGCGCGCGGCTTCGAGCGTGGCGTGCAGCGCGCCGCGAACCGCGCGCGCGACCAGGGTCTCGAGGTTCGCGGCGACCTCGCCTCGCGCCGCGACTTGACGGAGCTGACGACGTTCACGATCGATCCGGCAAGCGCGCGCGACTTCGACGATGCGATCTCGGCCGAGCGCATCGCGGGAGGCGGCACGCGCGTCTGGGTGCACATCGCCGATGTCAGCGCGTACGTCCCCGAGGACTCGCCCGTCGACGTCGAGGCGCGCAGGCGCGCGACGAGCGTCTACGTGCCGGGCGCCGTCGAGCCGATGCTGCCGGAGGCGCTCTCGAACGATGCGTGCTCGCTCGTCTTCGGCAGCGAGCGCCTCGCGGTGACGGCCGAGCTCGAGCTGAACGGCGCGGAGCTGCGCGCGGCGTCGTTCTACCGCTCTGTGATCCGCTCCGATCAGCGTCTCGACTACGAGCGCGTCGATCGCATCTTCGCCGGCGAGGAGCAGGCGCAGAAGCCGTGGGCAGAGCCGCTCGCGGCAGCGCGCGAGGCAGCCGCGGCGCTGCAGCGTGCGCGCGAGCAGAGCGGCGCTCTGGCGATCGACTCGCCTGAGCCCGAGTTCGTCTTCGACGAGCGCGGCGACATAACGGAGATCCACGCGCGCGCGCAGACGGAGTCGCACCGCGTGATCGAGCATCTGATGATCGCCGCGAACGAAGCCGTCGCCGAGCATCTGCAACGGCAGCGCGTCCCGTGCCTGTACCGCGTACACGAGCAGCCCGAAGCCGAGCGCGTCGAGCGGCTCGTCGCGCAGCTCGCCTCGCTCGGCGTGCCGACGCCGCCGCTGCCGAAGAAGATGTCCGCCTCGCAGGCCGCCGAGCTGCTCGGCGAGATCTCACAGCGCGTCGAGCAGCACGTGCGCCGCGGCGGCGGTCGCGGGCGGCGCGCGCTCGGCTCGCTCGTGCTGCGCTCGCTCAAGCAGGCGTACTACTCGCCGCGAAACCTCGGCCATGCGGGCCTGCGCTCTCAGGCGTATTGCCACTTCACCTCGCCGATCCGGCGCTATCCGGACCTCGTCTGCCACCGCGCGCTGCTCTCGACGCTCGGCGGCGCCGAGGCGCCACCGCGCGGCGGCGAGCTCGCGGAGCTCGGCGTGTGGACGTCCGAATGCGAGCGCGACGCGATGACGATCGAGCGCGACGCCGACGACGTCGCGGCGTGCTTCGACCTCGAGCGCCGGCTGTGCGACTGGGGCTATGAGCAGGAGCTCTCAGGCGAAGTCGTCGGGCTGATCTCGGCTGGAGCGTTCGTCGCGTTCGCCGCACCCGGCTCCGAGGAGGCGATCTACGAAGGAATGCTGCCGGTGCGCGTGATGCACACCCCAACCGGCGAACGCGACTGGTGGGAGATCAACGAGCAGGGCACGATCCTGCACGGCGAGCGCACCGGCACGACGCTGCGTCTCGGCGATCCGATCACGGTGCGCGTCGCGCGCGTCGAGACTGCGCGCGGGCGCGTCGACCTGCTGCCGGTGGTCGAGCAGCAGCCTGGCGGCTAGGCTCGTTTGGCGATGACAAAGAAAGGCAAGCGCAAGATCGGTGCGGGCGACGTCGCGTCGAACCGCTACGCGTCATACCGCTACGAGCTGCTCGAGCGGATCGAGTGCGGCATCGTGCTCGAGGGCACCGAGGTCAAGGCGCTGCGCGAGTCCGGCGCGCAGCTGAAGGACGGCTATGCGGCGATCCGCGATGGCGAGCTGTGGCTGCACTCGATCCACATCCCGCCTTACGCGCCGGCTTCGCGCGAAAACCACGACCCCGAGCGCCCGCGCAAGCTGCTGATGCATCGCCGCGAGCTCGACAAGCTCGCCGCGCGCGCAGCCGAACGCGGGCTGACGCTCGTGCCGACGCGGATCTACTTCTCGGGCGCGCACGCGAAGGCAGAGATCGCGCTCGCGCGCGGCAAGGACCTCTACGACAAGCGCCAGACGCTGCGCGAGCGCGACTCCAAGCGCGACATCGAACGCGGCGTGCGCGAAGCGCAGCGCTGAGGCCGCGCGGCGGCCGTCCTCGCCCGCTGCCGAGTTGTGCCCGGGTGCCAGGCGCCCGGCGGGCGCTAGAAGCGGCCGAACGTGTGGCCGCCGGAGGAGAGCACGTACGCCTGCTCCATCCCGGCGACGAGCACTGCGATCAAGCCCAGGTAGACGGCCGCGACGAGCAGCCGGCTGCGTGGCGCGACGCGATAGTAGGCGGCCTGCTCGATCGATCGCGTGCTGCGCAGCTTCCAGCGCCGCCACACGTCCATGCCACCGAGCACGATGAAGATCAGCAGGAACGTGTTGCCGGTGATCAGCAGCAGCGCGACCATCACGCCGAGCCCGACGAACCACATCGCCGGAGCCATCGCGGCCATCGCGCGGCCGCCGTCGAACGGCGTCAGCGGCACGAGGTTGATCAGGTTCAGCAGGAAACCGACGTACGCGAGCGCACGCATGAAGTTGCTGTTCGTCGCTTCGCCGATCGCCAGGCACGCAAGCGATCCGGCGGTGCCGAGGACGGGGCCGCCGAGGCCGACGCGCGCCTCCGCGAGCGCGTCGTCGGGCATCGACTTCATCATCACGACGGCGCCGAGCAGCGGGATGAACATCGGCGCGCTCGCCTTCACGCCTTCGCGGCGCAGCTGGATCACGTGGCCCATCTCGTGCACGAACAGGAGCAGGACGAAGCCGATCGCGAACGTCCAGCCGAAGAACAGCGAGTAGACGACGACAGAGATGAGCGCTGTGCCCGCCGTCGTCAGCAGCTTCAGTTTCGGCAGGAAGATCAGCGCGCCTTTGATCGCCGCCCAGAACTTCGCCGCGAGCGCCGCGAGCGCCGCGAGCGCGCTGCCGATCCGCTTGCGCAGGCTCTGCGCGGGGGCACGGCGGCGCGGCGGCGCGCCGAACGGGTTCTCAGGCGAGGACGCCGCCGGCAATGCAGCGTTCGAGGGCGCTGCGGGGCCGGGGAGGGGAGGCGCAGGCGGATGCAGAGAAACGTCGCCGCTGTCCATGGACTCATTGTGGCAGCAGCGATAAGCGCGGCCTAACGACCGGTAGCTCGAGCCTTCGAGCGATGCTCCGACTTTTCTCTGGAAAGTGCGGGATCGATGCGTTTTGGCGCTTGCACGGCGGGTGCGGCCGAGCTACCTTGAATCCAGACGCGGAACCGAGCCGCAAAGAGCGAGGCCACTGAGGTGTGAGGCCGCGCCACCCACGAAGGAAGGTCCTCGGACCGGACGGAATGGGTTCCTCAAGCGGCCCGGGACCGCGTCGTTTTCGTTCTGCAGCGAGGTTCGATTCAGTGGGTTGCCAGGCGCCGCGGCGCTCTGCGCCCCCGGACGATGCAACGCGGCTCAGGCGCGGCGCAGCGCGCGCAGCATCACGCCCGGGTGTCCGATCATCTTCGGCACGAGCACGAGCGCGAACGCCGTCAGAGCGAACCACGGGCGCAGGTGCGGGCGAATCCGCACGATGCGACCATCTGCGGCGAGCTCGAAGACCATTGCGTCGTCGAGCGCGATCGGCCCGATGCGCGCTTTGCCGAGTACGACCGAGCTGTTCCCGTCACGGATCCGTGTGTGCCAGTCCAGCGAGCTGAAGCTTCCGTAGACGGCGCGCAGCAGCACGCGCAGGTCGTCGCCGCCACGGAAGACCATCTGGCCGGATACGGGCGAGACGAGCTCGGCCTCCGGCGCGCGCGCCTCGAGCATCGCGCCGATGTCGTTGCGCTCCGACGCGGCGCAGTAATGGGCGACAGCGTCATCCATCGCCTCGATGATCTCACGGCGAGCGACGCTTCGGCAAGGGCGCGCCGTGCCCGACGGCTAGACTGGGTGGGCAACATCCTTTGGGGACGACAGGCTTCGACGTGGTCGGCTCGTGAGGATGGTGGCGAGTCGAGGTCCCGGGCGGCCTCGTTAAACACCCGGGAAAACCATAAGTGCGGACTCTCACGAGTACGCCCTCGCTGCCTAGCTAACACTAGGTGAGTGAGGTTCCGGGCCCCGCTTGCCTGCGGCGGGGAAGGCCGGAATCAGAAAGCAGGCTCACCCGGTGCGGT
>DASZLB010000212.1:0-10716 GCA_035552575.1 Solirubrobacteraceae bacterium
CCATCGTCCTCCAAAAAGGCCGAAATCACGCACAGCACCACCACCGAATTCAAAGTCACAGGATCGGGCTTCGTAAGCGGTGCGACCGTGTCGATCTCCGGCGGCTTCACAGGCATCTCGACGACGTTCGTCAACTCGGGCGAACTCAAGGTCAAAGCCACGGCCGAAAGCTTCGGCCACAGAGGTCGCTACGACGTCACCGTGACGAACCCCGACGGCGGCTCGGAAACCTCCACAGAAGCGATTGAAAACACCTAGGGGTTTGCGTGCGACGCGGCTGCCACAAGACGAAGCGACGCCCGCCGCGCGGCCGCACGCGCTCTTGCTACTACTGGAGGCCCGCTCCGTGCGAGCCGCGACGCGCGCGCAGCCGCTTCTCGCCGTGGCCCGCGCAGCCCGCTCACGACCCGTGCCTCGGCGAGCGCCGGCTCAGCGGTCGCGCCGAGCGTCGCTAGCGAGCACCCCGAGCCGGGCAGACTGCCTGCGGAGCTCGACAGCCCCGAGCCCCCGGCGGGCGGTCAGTCGGGGCGGTCCAGGTCTAACCGAGGCGCTCTTGCAGCGCCTGCAGCTGAACGCTGAGCGCGTCCGGCAGGCGGTTGAACTGCGCGAGGTGCGCCTCGAACTGCGGTAGCTGGGACTTCCACTCCTCGACGTCGACGCGCAGCAGCTCGGCCATGTCGGCCTCGGAGACGTCGAGCCCGCGCGTGTCGATGCCCTCGGGCCCGACCGGCGGGATCAGCCCGATCGGCGTCTCCGTCGCGGCGCCGCTTCCGGCACAGCGCGCGAAGACCCACGAGAGCACGCGCGAGTTCTCGCCGAAGCCCGGCCAGAGGAAGCGCCCGCCCTCGTCCTTGCGGAACCAGTTGACGTAGAAGATCTTCGGCAGCTTCGCGCCGCCCCGGCGGCCCATCTCGAGCCAGTGCGCGAAGTAGTCGGCCATGTTGTAGCCGCAGAACGGCAGCATCGCGAACGGGTCGAAGCGCAGCTCGCCGACCGTGCCGGCGGCCGCGGCCGTCTTCTCCGAGCTCATCACGGCGCCGAGGAACACGCCGTGCTCCCAGTCGAATGCCTCCGTGACGAGCGGCACGACGGTCGAGCGCCGCCCCCCGAACAGCATCGCGTCGATCGGCACGCCTTTCGGATCCTCCCACTCGGGCGCGATCGCCGGGTCCTGCGAGGCCGGCGTCGTGAAGCGCGCGTTCGGGTGCGCCGCGGGCGTGCCCGACTCGGGCGTCCAGTCGTTGCCGTGCCAGTCGGTCAGGTGCGCGGGCGGCTGCTTCGTCATGCCCTCCCACCAGATGTCGCCGTCGTCGGTCTTCGCGCAGTTCGTGAAGATCGAGTTGCGCTCGACCGTGTGGATCGCGTTCGGGTTCGTGTCCTCGCCGGTACCGGGCGCGACGCCGAAGAAGCCGTACTCGGGATTGATCGCGTACAGCCGCCCGTCCTCGCCGAACTTCATCCAGGCGATGTCGTCGCCGATCGTCTCGACGCTCCAGCCCTCGAGCGTCGGGATCAGCATCGCCAGGTTCGTCTTGCCGCAGGCGCTCGGGAAGGCGCCGGTGATGTACTTGACCTCGCCCTCGGGCGAGGTCAGCTTGAGGATCAGCATGTGCTCGGCCATCCAGCCCTCGTCACGCGCCATCACCGAGGCGATCCGCAGCGCGAAGCACTTCTTGCCGAGCAGCGCGTTGCCGCCGTAGCCCGAGCCGAACGACCAGATCTCGCGCGTGTCGGGGAAGTGCACGATGTACTTGTTCTCGGCGTTGCACGGCCACGGCACGTCCTCGGCGCCGTCGATCAGCGGCATCCCGACCGAGTGCACGCACGGCACGAACTCGCCTTCGGAGCCGAGCGCATCGAGCGCACGCTGCCCCATGCGCGTCATGATCCGCATGCTCACCGCGACGTAGATCGAGTCTGTCAACTGCACGCCGACATGGCTCTTGTCCGAGCCGACCGGGCCCATCGAGAAGGGAACGACGTACATCGTGCGGCCGCGCATCGAGCCCGCGAACAGCTCGCTGAGCGTGCCGCGCATCTCCTCGGGGTCGCGCCAGTTGTTCGTCGGGCCGGCCGCGTCCTCGGTCTGCGAGCAGATGAACGTGCGGTCCTCGACGCGTGCGACATCGCCGGGGTCGGACAGCGCGAGGTAGGAGTTCGGGCGCTTCGCGTCGGAGAGACGCTCGAACGTGCCCGCGTCGATCAGCGCTTGGCAGAGGCTGTCGTACTCCTCCGCGGAGCCGTCGCACCAGTGGATGTCGTCCGGTTCGGCGAGCGAGGCGACCTCTCCCACCCAGGTAAGCAGGCGCTCGTTCGTGGTCGGGGCGGAGGCGGTCGTGTTCATTGGTGATGCAGCTCCTCGATCGCGGTCATGATCGGCACGCCGCGATCGGCGATCGCGCGGCGCCATCCAGGGACTCTGCCCTGGGAAACGTAAAAACGCCCGTCGGGCGTGGTTTCCAAGGGTACCGTACGCCTACCCGGCGGGGCCTCTCGCTAGTCGTGTCTCTGTCTGGCGACCCCCGCACGACACGCCGCGCGGGCCACCGCGGCGCTACTCGACGTTGCCCTCGGCCTCGCCGGTGCCCGGGTTCTTGCGCGGCACGAGCACGAGCCGCTTGAACTCGGCGACGAGCACGCCGTCCTGGTTGAGCACGCGCGTATGCACCTTGACGGTGCCTCTGTCGGGCTTCGAGCGCGACTCCTTCTTCTCGAGCACCTCCGACTCGCAGAACAGCGTGTCTCCGTGGAACACCGGCGCCGGGTGCTTGAGCTCTTCCGTCGCGAGGTTCGCGATCGCCTTGCCGCTGACGTCGCTGACCGACATCCCGAGCGCCAACGAATAGACGAGCGGACCGACGACGACGTTGCGGCCCTGCTGCGATTTCGCGGCGTACACGTCGTTCAGGTGCAGCGGGTGGTGGTTCATCGTGATCAGGCAGAAGAGGTGGTCGTCGGACTCCGTGACCGTCTTCGCCGGCCAGTGCTTGTACACGGCGCCAACCTCGAACTCCTCGAGGTAGCGGCCATACGGGTGGGCGCCGCTCGCCTCGCGCGCGGCCTGCTCGGTCTCGACGGTCTGCGTCTCGCTCATGGGGTGCTGGGGTCTCCTCGAATGGCTTGTCTTGGGCGTGGGACTCTAGTGGGCGAGCCCGAGCCGATAGCGTTTGCCCGGCAGCGATCCGACATCGCAGCCCAACCGCAGACCGACCGCAGACTCAGGAGAGCCGACTTGCGCAACCCCCGCGACTTCTTCAAGCCCCTTGCCATCGACGCGCCCGAGCCGGCGCGCGAGATCCCGTTCAAGCCCTCTCGGATGATCCACTTCATGGACTTCTCGAACCCGAAAATGGTCGAGAAGACGCCGGACCTCGCGCCGAAGGTCGACATCCTGCTCGGCAACCTCGAGGACGCGGTGCCACTGGAAAAGAAGGAGGCCGCGCGCGCCGGGCTGATCAAGGTCGGCAAGGAGATGGACCTCGGCGAGACGGCGCTGTGGACGCGTGTCAACGAGCTCGCCTCGCCGTATGTGCTCGACGACCTCACGCAGCTCGTCGGCGAGATCGGCGACAAGCTCGAGGTGATCATGATCCCGAAGGTCGAGGGGCCATGGGACATCCATTACGCCGACCGCCTGCTAGCGCAGCTCGAGGCGAAGGCCGGCGTCGAGCGCCCGATCCTGATCCACTGCGTGCTCGAGACGGCGCAGGGCGTCGCGAACCTCGAGGAGATCGCGAGCGCGAGCCCGCGGATCCAGGGAATGAGCTTCGGGCCGGCCGACCTCGCCGCCTCGCGGCGGATGAAGACGACGCGCGTCGGCGGCGGGCATCCCGGCTACCGCACGATCGCCGACCCCGACCCGGAGAACCCCGACGCCCCGCGCGCGAGCTACCAGCAGGACCCGTGGCACTACTCGATCGCCCGCATGGTCGATGCGTGCACGGCCGTCGGCGCGCTGCCGTTCTACGGCCCCTACGGCGACATCTCCGACGCCGAGGGCTGCGAGACGCAGTTCCGCGCGTCCTTCCTGCTCGGCTGCGTCGGCGCATGGTCACTGCACCCCGGCCAGATCGCGATCGCGAAGAAGGTCTACTCGCCGGACCCCGACGAGGTCGCGTTCGCGAAAAAGGTCATCGAGGCGATCCCGGACGGCCGCGGCGTGCACATGATCGACGGCAAGATGCAGGACGACGCGACGTGGAAGCAGTGCAAGGTGATGGTCAACCTCGCCGAGATGCTCGCGAAGAAGGATCCGGAGCTGGCCGAGGCATACGGGTTCACGCCGCAGGCCGCCGCCGTATAGGCTTCCGCGCCGCATGAGGTTCTTCGAGTTCGAGGCGCGCGAGATCGTCAAGCGCGCCGGCATCCCAGTCACCGACTACGGCTTCACGACCGATCCGGCCGAGGCGGCGCAGATCGCCGAGCGGATCGGCGGCCCGACGGTGATCAAGTCGCAGGTGCTCGCCGGTGGGCGGATGAAGGCCGGAGGCGTCAAGTTCGCCGACACGCCGGCCGAAGCGGAGTCCTACGCGAAGGACATCCTGAAGCTCGAGATCGGCGGCCAGATGCCGCGCGGCGTGCTCGTCGACCCGAAGGCCGAGGTCGCGCAGGAGTACTACGCGGGCGTCGTCTGGGACGGCACCGCGAAGAAGCCGCTGATGCTGTTCAGCGACATGGGCGGGATCGACATCGAGCAGGTCGCCGAGGAGCACCCCGACCACGTCGGCCGCGGGCACTTCTCGACGCTCGAGCCGTTCTCGGACTTCCAGGCCAAGCAGGTGATCGCCGCGGCGGGCGTGACCGGCAAGGCGCTGCAGCGCGCGACGCCGGTGCTCGCTCGGCTCGCGCGGCTGTTCCTCGAGAACGACATGACGCTCGCCGAGATCAACCCGCTCGCCGAGCTGAAGGATGGCTCGTTCGTCGCGCTCGACGCGCACATGGAGATGGAGAACGAGGGCATGCCGCGCCAGAAGGGCCTGATCGCGGCGCTCGGCATCGGCGCGGAGGAGGGCACCCGCGAGGGCCACACGCCGACCCCCTTCGAAGAGGCCGTCCTGGCGATCGACGCAGCCGACCACCGCGGCGTGATCCAGGGCAAGGACACGGGCTTCAACGGCAACATCGGTCTCGTGATCGGAGCGGGCGGCGGTTCGCTGACGCTGACCGACGCCGTGCGCCAGCAGGGCGGCGAGCCCGCCAACTACGCCGAGATCGGCGGCAACCCGTCCGTCGCGAAGGCCTGCGGCCTGGCCAAGCAGGTGCTGCAGAAAGACGGTGTCGAGAAGGTCGCCGTGATGATGTCGATCGTCTCCAACACGCGCGTCGACATCGTCGCGCGCGGCGTGATCAAGGCCTGCCTCGAGCTCGGCAGGGACCCCGGCGAGACGATCGCGATCTTCCGCATCCCGGGCGCCTGGGAGGAGGAGGGCTTCAAGATCCTCGATCGCTACGGGATCGAGTACTGCGACCGCTCCGTCTCGCTGTGGGAGGCCGCCGGCAGGGCCGTCGCCAAGATCCAGGGAGCCGCGGCCTAGCCATGTCGATCCTCATCAACCAGGACACGACGTTCATCATCCAGGGCATCACCGGCCGCGAGGCCGTCAACCTGACACGCGAGTGCCTCGACTACGGCTCGAAGATCGTCGGCGGCGTGACGCCGGGGCGCAAGGGCCGTGAGGTTCACGGCGTTCCCGTGTTCGACACGGTCGAGCAGGTCGTCGAGCACAACGGCGGCGTCGTGCCGGACGGCTCGGTCGTCACCGTCCCGCCGGCGGGCACACGCGACGCCGTGTTCGAGGCGCTGCACGCCGGGATCAAGACGATCGTGATCGTCACCGAGCGGATCCCGCGCCGCGACGTCGCGATGATGGTCGAGCTCGCGGACCGCAAGGGCGCGCGGATCATCGGCCCGAACTGCCTCGGCATGATCGTCCCCGGCGTCGCGAAGATGGGCGGCATCGGCGGGCCCGCGAAAAATGCCGCCGTCGCCTACCAGCCGGGCCCGGTCGGCGTGATGAGCCGCTCCGGCGGCATGACGACCGAGATCTCCTCGACGCTGACGGCCGCAGGCCTCGGCGTCTCCACGGCGGTCTCGATCGGCGGCGACGCGATCATCGGCTCGACCTACGCCGAGCTGATGCCGTACTTCGAGGCCGACGAGCAGACCCAGGCGATCGTGATCTACACCGAGCCCGGAGGCCGGATGGAGGCGCAGCTCGCGCAGTGGGTCAAGGAGCACAACTCGCGCCTGCCGATCATCGCCTTCATGGCCGGCAAGTTCATGGACGACGAGGAGATGCAGGGGATGTCCTTCGGACACGCCGGCACGATCGTCGAGGGCAAGGAGGACTCGGCGACGGAGAAGATCGCGCGTCTGGAGGCAGCAGGGATCCCGGTCGTGCAGCGAATCGACGAGATCCCGGACCTCGTCAAGGCGAAGATCGCCGAGCGGAGCGGATCGTGAGGAAGGACGCCCTGTTCATCGCCGTCGAAGTCGACGATCAGGCCGCCGCCGACACGGCGCTCGCGAAAAAGCTGACCGAGGCGTGCCCGGTCGACATCTACGCGCAGGCCGCCGACGGCACGCTCGAGATCGTCGAGCAGAACCTCGACGAGTGCGTGCTCTGCCGTCTGTGCCTCGACGCCTCGCCCGAGGGCGCCGTGAAGGTCGTCAAGCTCTACGACGACGGCGCAATTCTCTGAGCTGAGCTCGACCCGGGCCGCGCAGCGCCCGGTACAAATTGCAGCCGGCGGCGCTACGGCGCCGCGACCGGGCGGTACCCGGAGCAGAGCACGCGCATCCAAGCGATCTTGCCCTCGCCGTCGCCCTGGCCCTCAGATAGATACGCCTGCTGCTCGAGCAGGAATCGACCTTCGGGGTTGCTGACGGAGAGCCGGTAACCCACCCGCTCGCGGTCGGCGAAGCTGTCTGTCTCCAGCCGCTCGAGCGACTCGATCCGGTCATCGTCTTCGAACCAGCGACCGAACACGATCGCGAGCACGCCGTCGGCGTCCTCGGCTTGCCACGTCTTGCGTGGTGTCATCGCCTGGAAGTCGAGGACTGGCGCGAACAGCCCGCTCAGACGCGGCGCATCCTTCTCAGCCAGCGCATGCGCGAAGTCAGAGCCAAGCGTCTTCGGATCGGACACGAAATTGATTATTCCAAGATCGGCGAGCTCCGCGGCCGGCAACGGAGCTTGGCAGGCCGCGTATCCGCGCTGTATCGTGGTCTAAGGGCCATGAACGAAAACTTCTCACTCGTCGTGATGTGCATCTTCCTGCTGCTGTCGCTCGCGTTCCTCGCGCAGCAGCTGACGTCGTATCACTGAGCGGTCCGCCGGGCAGTCGAGGTTTATCCTGCGGGCAGCGTCAAGCGGTGCGAGCGCGCCACCTGCTCGGCCATCGACTCGTCCAGGCCCGTCTGCTCAGCGACCGTCGGCCAGCCGCGCACCGCCTCGCTGACCTCGGCGAAGATCGTCCGCGAGCGGCCTTGCTTCAGGCCGGCCACGCGAGCCACCTCGCGCAGGTCGAAGGCCGTGAAGCCGTCGCGCTTGCCGTTGATCGTCATCTGGTGGCTGTCGAGCCAAGGATTGCCGGGCTTCCAGGCCCAGGTCACGTCATAAGCGGGCGCCAGCGACCAAGCGCCGTCGCGCCCCATCAGGAAGGCGATGTTCTTGACGTGGTCGTCCTGGTTGCGCGCGACGACGTTGAAGACCATTCGCCGAAACAGCTGCTCGACGCTGCGCGTACCCAACCCGAGCCGGCGGAGCAGCAGTAGTGCCTGCTCGTAGCTGTACGCGCCCGGTTCGTTGTAGCTGACGTGCTCCAGCGCTCCGACGGTCTGCATGTGCAACTTGCCGCCGGCGGCCGGGCGGTCGAAGCGGCGAGTCATGAAGTGTCTGCGCCCGTGCTCCTCGAGCAGCCTGCAGTCGCTCATCTGCACCCCGCCCGCGCCTGCCAGGATGGAATACGCGTACTCCAGCGCGCACCAGCCCTTCGGGTCGGTCAGCCCGTGGTCGCCGGCGCGCTCGACGCCGTCGAACTTCAGCAGCCAGTGGCGAAAGCCCGCGCCCTGGTCGACTTGTCCCGAGCGGACCTTCCCGGTGTCCTCGTTGTAGGCGATGATCGCCTTCGGCCGGGCGCCGCCGGCGGAGGTGCCGATCGCGAGGATCGCCTTGATCGCCTCCTCTTCCGGATCTGCGCGCAACTCGGCGACGAACTGCGCACGCTGCGCGAGCGCCTCGTCGGCCAGCCGCACGAGCGCGTCGAATTGGAGATCGTCCGCTTCTGCCTCGAGCGGCTCGCGAGCTGGCTCGAACTCGAGCGCACCCATGCCTCGCGTGCCGACGTAGCAGAGCCTCTGCACGACGTCGAAGCTCGACTCGTCGCGTCCCTGCGAGGCCAGCCACGCGTTGACCAGTGCCGTGCCCCAGCGGTCGGGGAGCGAATCGGCCAGCAACCCTGGAAGGCCATGGAAGGCATCCTCGGGCAGTCCGGGGAAGCGGTATGGCTGCTCGCGAAGCGGCATCCGCACCGGCGCCAGCTCGACCCCGCCGCGTGCGAACGCCGGGTCGTACTGGAACGTCGCATAGCGGGCGCGCGGCTCGATCGAGACCGCCGCGATACGGCTCCCCCACAGCGTCACCGCCGCAGGCGTCATCTTCCTGCCCCTGGCTCCTCGCCCCATCTCCACGGCCGCTCTGCCGTCTTTGCATGTCGCGCACGACGACCGCTGCCACGTGCGCGCTGCCGTGTTCCGCGCCGCTGGCGATCGAGCTCGACGATGGGGAGCTCGATCGCCTCCGGCAACGCGGCATCGAGCGCTTCGAGCAAGCCGAGCGCGCGCATCAGCTTGACGAGCGAGACGCTCTGCACCGACTGCCCGCGCTCGAGGCGCTGCAGCGTTGCCCTCCCGATCCCGGCCTCCTCGGCCAGCTCCGCCTGCGTTTGGTTGCGCTGCAGGCGATGGCGCTCCAGGCGGCGTCCCAACTCCACGAGAACAGCTTCATTGGTCAATAGGTCAGTTAGTTGCATCGACTATGAGTCACTATTTTGATTAAACTGCTTAGAGCATCAGTTCTGATGCAAAGTAGAATAGCAGCTATCAAGGTATCGGCATCAATTAAGATGCATTATCGTCCGCTTCCGCTTTAGCGCATCGTTTTCGATGCATAAGGCGCGCACAAGCGATGACGGGGTGGGCGACCCGAGCCTGGCTCACGACGCTCACGGTGGGCCCTGCGGCGCCGCGCTTTCGCGCGGCACGCTCTCTCAGGCTAGGCGGATTTGCGCGCCTTGCGCAGGCGCTGGCGCTCCTCGTGGCGCTCGACGACGTTGACGATCAGCTTGAGGATCTGCTCGGGTCCGGTCGCCTTGGCTTGGCCGTAGGTGAACGCCTCGATCCAGTCGGGCACCTTGCCTTCGCGCGCCATCACGTTGAAGAACTCACGGCGCATTTCGGTGCGCACGCGCGCGTCGGCGGCAGGTCCCTTCGTCACCTTGATCTCGGGCAGCTCGAGGCGGAAGTGCTGCACGTCCCCGCGCCCGCGCAGTTCGACACCGACGACGAGCTTCATCGGCGCGAGCGCCGGCACCTCCTCGAGGAAGCGGCGCGTGGCCAGCTCGATCAGTGCCTTGGCGTCCTCTGACATCGGATCAGATCTTGTGCCGTTGCAGGAGCTTGCGGCCGATGACCATCCGCTGGATCTCAGACGTCCCCTCGCCGATCAGCAGCAGCGGCGCGTCGCGATAGATGCGCTCGATCTCGTACTCCTTCGAGTAGCCGTAGCCGCCATGGATCCGAAGGCTCTCCTCGGCACAGAAGCGGCCGGCCTCGGAGGCGAACAGCTTCGCCATCCCGGCCTCGACGTCTGAGCGCTCGCCGAGGTCCTTCATCGCGGCGGCTCGGCGGACGAGCAGGCGCGCAGCGTCGATCTGCGTCGCCATGTCGGCCAGCTTGAACTGGATCGCCTGGTGCTCGGCGATCGCCTTGCCGAAGGTCTTGCGCTCCTGGGCATATTTGATCGCCAGCTCGAAGGCACGCTGGGCAAGCCCGACGCCGCGCGCGGCGACGTTCACGCGCCCGAGGTCGAGCGCGTCCATCATTTGCACGAAGCCCTTGTTCAGTCCCGCCTCTTCGCCGCCGAGGATGTTCTCGGCGGGACAGCGGTAGCCGTCGAACACGAGCTCGGTCGACTCGACGCCCTTGTAGCCCATCTTCTTGATCTGCGGCGGCACGCCCAAGCCCTTCAGCGCTCCCGTGTTCTCCGCGACGCCCGGCTCTTTCTCGCAGATGAAGCAGGTCATGCCCTTGTAGCGCGGATCGGCCTGCGGGTCGGTCTTGACGAGCGTGAAGACGAGCGCGGCGCGCAAGCCGTTGGTGACCCACATCTTCTGGCCGTTGATCTCCCACGTGCCGTCGTCCTGCTTCAACGCCCGAGTCTTGATCGCCTGCACGTCGGAGCCGAGCTCGGGCTCGGACAGCGAGAAGGCCGCGCGGATCTCGCCGGTCGCCATCTTCGGCAGGTACTTCTGCTTCTGCTCGTCCGTGCCGAAGTTCATCAGCAGGTAGGAGCCGATGAAGTGCGTGTTGACGACGCCCGAGATCGAGATCCAGCCGCGCGAGAGCTCTTCGACGATCATCGCGTATGTCGCCAGGTCGAGCTCCATGCCGCCGTACTCCTCGGGGATCGTCACACCGAACAGCCCGAGCTCCTT
>DASZLB010000213.1:0-3390 GCA_035552575.1 Solirubrobacteraceae bacterium
GCGCTGATCGTCTCCGTGATGGCGTACAAGGCCGCCTTCCTCGGGCTGATGTTCCACAACGTGCTGTTCGGCGTCTACAGCGTCTGCGTCGCCGGCTACATCCTCAGCCGCTTCCTCTTCAGCCTGTTCTACCGCTCGAGCCCCGACGCCGGGCTCGAGCCGCGGATCGCGATCGTGATGCCCGGCTACAACGAGCAGGACGCGATCGCGCAGTCGCTGACCTCGCTGCTGCAGCTCGACTACCCCGTCGAGAAGCTGCAGCTGATCGCCGTCAACGACGGCTCCTCCGACGGCACGCTCGCCGAGATGCAGCGCGTCGCCGACAGCGCTCCCGGCCGCGTCAAGGTGATCGACTTCCCCGAGAACCGCGGCAAGCGCGCCGCGATGGCCGCCGGCATCCGCGACAGCGACGCAGAGACGATCGTCTTCGTCGACTCCGACTCCGTCGTCGCGCCCGACGCGCTGCGCAAGCTCGTGCAGCCGTTCGCCGATCCGCGCGTCGGCGCCGTCTGCGGCCACGCCGACGTGCTCAACCTGCGCGAGAACTGGCTGACGCGGATGCAGGGCGTGCGCTACTTCGTCGCCTTCCGCGTCGTCAAGGCCGCCGAATCGGTCTTCCACTGCGTGACGTGCTGCTCCGGCTGCTTCTCCGCCTACCGCCGCGAGGCGATCCTCGCGCGGATGGAGTGGTGGGAGAACCAGACCTTCCTCGGCGTCTCATCGACGTTCGGCGACGACCGTTCGCTGACCAACTGCGTGCTGCGCGACTGGCGCGTCGTCTACGAGAAGCGCGCCGTCTCGCATACGATCGTGCCCGACACCTTCCGCGGCTTCCTCAAGCAGCAGACGCGCTGGAAGCGCTCGTGGACGCGCGAGTCGCTGCTCGTAGCCAAGTTCATCTGGCGCAAGCACCCCGTCGCCGCGTTCTTCACCTACCTGTCGATCGTGCTGCCGCTGATCGCGCCCGTCGCCGCGCTGCACGCGCTCGTCTGGGGGCCCGTGATCCACGGAGGCACGCTGCCGCTCGTCTACCTCGCCGGGATCTACTCGCTCGCGATGGTCTACTCGCTCTACTACGTGCTCTTCCAGGACGAGTACAGCCTCGTCTGGCTCTACGGCGTGCTGTTCGTCTTCTTCTACCTCGCGATCATGCTGTGGCAGACCTACTACGCGATCGCGACCTGCCGCACCTCCAAATGGGGCACGCGCGGAGCCGTGGCGCCCGCGCTCGCCGGTGGCGGAGGCGAGCTGTGACGCAGGCGCAGCTGCACACCCCGGCGTCGACGCCGCCGCCAACCGGCGCGCCAGCGCCGGCGCCCGTGCTGACGCTCAAGCGCGTGCTCGCGATGCTCGTGCTGCCCGCGTCGCTGCTGCCGGTATTGCTGCTCGGGCCCGGCGAGCTGAACGCGCCGCGGCATCTCGCTCGCCAGGCTTGGGCGGCCGCGGTGCGCCTCGAGCGCCGCCTCGAGCCGGCGCGCTCGTACCCGCGTCCGCTCGCACCGGCGGCCGCCCGCGTGAGCCTCGGCAAGCTCTACGGCAACTGGCGCGCCTTCCCGCAAATCGGCCGCGAAGGGCTCGTGCGCCCCGGGCCCGTGCAATGAGGCGCTTCGGTGCAGCGATCGTCCTGCTGCTCGCGCTCGTCGCGCTTTCGGCGAGCGCCGGCGCAAGCGCCGCGACCCAGGCCTGCGCGCCGCGTGCGCTGCGCCTGACCCGGCTGTCCGCCCAGCGCGCGCGGCTCAGCTGGAAGCCTCCCGCCGCGGCGAGCGCCGGTCTCAGCTACCGCGTGCAGCGCTCCGGGCGAACCGTCGGGCAGACCGCGCGCGGCTCGATCGTCCTGCGCGTCACGCCCGGGCGCGCGATGACGTTCTCCGTGGAGGCTCGCGGCGGCGTGGCCGGCGGCGCCGGCTGCTGGTCGAAGCTGCACGCGAAGGTGCCCTTCCAGAGCCCCGGGCGAGTGGCCGGGCTGAAGGTCCTCACGCACAGCACCGGCAAAGTCATGCTTGCATGGAAAGCCGCGAGCCGCGGCGATGCGCCCGTGGCCGGCTATCGCGTCGTGCGCGACGCCGCCGTCGTCGGGCAGACGCACTCGCGCAGCTTCGCCCTGAAGCTCAGTGGAGCGCGTGCCCACCGCGTGACCGTCGCAGCCGTCGACACGCGCGGGCATCTCGGCCGGGCGAGCAACGCGCTGACGATCGGCCCGAGCGGGCAGGCGATCGGCGTCGCCGCGGGTGCGCCTAGCGCGCCGAGCGGCGTCGGCGCGGTCGAAGTCTCAGAACAGGGCGCGACGATCCTCTGGCTGGCGAGCACGCCCGGCAGCGCGCGCATCGTCGGCTACCGCGTGTACAAGGACGGCAGTGTCGTCGGACAGACGGCCGGCAACTCGATGCGCCTCGGCCACCTCAGCTTCCCGCACACCTACGCGATCACCGTCAGCGCGATCGACGCGAGCAAACACGAAAGCGCGCGCAGCGCGCCGATCGGCCTGAGCACTGCGCACATGCCGCCGAACGGCTCGCCGCTGATCGCCGCCGAACACGTCACCGACGACTCGGCGACGCTCTCCTGGCAGCCCGGCAGCGCCAACGGCGGCACGATCGCCGGGTACCTGCTGCTCAAGGACGGCGCGCCGGTCGGGCTCGTGCACGGGCAGAGCGCGACCGTCTCGCTCGCCTCCCAGCAGCAGTACACGTTCACCGTGCGCGCGGAGGACTCATACGGCTATCTCAGCGCCCCTGCGCCGGACGTCAGCGTCCTGACCACGCACACGCCGCCGCCACCGCCGGGCGCACTCGGCGCGAGCGACGTGACCAGCCAGTCCGTGCATCTGAGCTGGACGCCGAGCAGCGCCGTCAGCGGCACGATCGCCGGCTATCGCGTGTTTCGCGACGGCGCGCCGCTCGGCCAGACGGCCGCGCCCGAACTGACCGTCTCGAACCTCGCTCCGTCGACCGATTACGAGTTCACCGTCGTTGCCGTCGACTCGCTTGGCGCGATCAGCGAGGCGACGCCGCCCGTCGGCGTGCACACGGCCGAACCGGTGCCGACGAGCGGCACCGCACAGGCTTTCCTGCTCGCGACGACCGACCAGTCCTTCTACGACCTCGAGGCTCACTACCAGCAGGTCGGCGTCGTCTATCCGACGTACTTCGAATGCGGCCCCTCCGGCGAAGTGACCGGCCAGGACGACCCGCTCGTGACCGGTTGGGCCGAGGCGCGGCGGATCGAAGTGATGCCGCGGCTGAACTGCCAGAACTCCGCGCGCGAGGCGCAGCTGCTGAACAACACAGCGACGCGCGAAACGCTCGTCGAAAACCTCGCGAGCCTCTGTCGCACGTACGGCTACCAGGGCATCCAGGTCGACTTCGAGGGCGCCGAACCGAGCGAGCGCAA
>DASZLB010000214.1:0-9212 GCA_035552575.1 Solirubrobacteraceae bacterium
GTGACTGGCCCGAGGTCGACGTCGAGCTTGTCCGCGATGTCGATCGCCAGCTGCGGGTTCGCCCGCCCGCTGACCAGCATCAGGCGCTTGTTGTAATCGAACGGAAGGCTCGCCCGCGAGGACGTGCTCGTGTCGATCGCGGCGCTCATGTCTCCTCGGAGTGTAGGGACGCGTCCCGTCGCTCAGCGTAGTCCTCGACGTTGCGCTGCTTCGCGCGCGCGACCGCGAGCGCACCCGGCGGGACGTCCTCGGTGACAACCGAGCCGGCCGCCGTGTACGCGTCGTCCCCTACCGTCACCGGCGCCACGAACGAGGTGTCGACGCCGCCGTGCACGCGCTTGCCGATCGTCGTGCGGTGCTTCTTCTGCCCGTCGTAGTTCGCCGTGATCGTCGCCGCGCCGAGGTTCGAGCCCTCGCCGACGTCCGTGTCGCCGATGTAGGACAGATGCGGGACTTTCGCGCCCGCGCCGAGATCCGAGTTCTTCAGCTCGACGAACGTCCCGACCTTCGAGCCCTCGCGCAGGACCGTGCCCGGGCGCAGGTACGCGAACGGGCCGACGCTCACGCCGTCCTCCAAAAGACAATCGATCAAATATGAATGACGGACCACGCAGCCCGCACCGATCTGCGTCGAGCCGCGGATCGTCGTGAACGGCTCGATCGTCGTGTCCTGACCGATCCGAACGTCCAGCTCGATGACCGTCGCGTCCGGGTCAACGATTCCCACGCCTGCGCGCATGTGCCGCTCGTTGATCGCGCGCTGCGCGAGCTCGCGCACGTGCGCGAGCGCCACGCGGTCGTTGACGCCGAGCATCGCCGCCGGATCGTCTAGCACGTGCGCCGCGACCGTCTTTCCCTCGCCGCGCAGCACGTCGAGCACCTGCGGCAGGTACAGCTCGCGCTGCGCGTTCTCCGCGCTCAGCCGCGGCAGCGCCTCGCGCAGTGCCGCTGCGTCGAATGCGTAGATGCCCGCGTTGACCTCGTTGATCTGCAGCTCCGCCTCGCTCGCGTCGCCGGCCTTCTTCGTCTCGACCACGCGCAGCACGTTGCCTGCCGAATCGCGCACAACGCGGCCGTAGCCGCTCGCGTCCTCGAGGATGCTCGTGACGATCGTCGCCGCCGCGCCGCTCTGCGCATGCGCCTGAGCGAGCCCGTCGATGCTCGCCGCGTCGAGCAGCGGCACGTCGCCGCTCAGCACCAGCACCGTCCCCTCGACCGGCTCAGCGCCCGCGTCGAGCTGCGAGAGCGCCGCCGCAACCGCGCCGCCCGTGCCGTCCGGCTGCGGCTGCACCGCCAGCTCGACGTCCTCCGGCAGCACCTGCTCGAGCGCCCGCGCCGGCGAGTCGACGACGAGCACGCGTCCCGCGCCGGCCGCGAGCGCCGCACGCACCGGCCACAGCACCATCGGCGCGCCGCACAGGTCGTGCAGGACCTTCGGCGTGCTCGAGCGCATGCGCGTCCCCTGGCCCGCCGCGAGGATCAGGACTGTGGGGGCTCGCACTGACGGGATGCTAGTCACTCCTTCGAGCGCCGAGCCGCGCGCTGGCCCGATATCGGACCGCGCCGCCGAGCGACAGCTGGGGGGCAGGGATTCGAACCCCGATTCTCAGGACCAAAACCTGATGTCCTGCCATTGGACGACCCCCCAATCGGGAGCCACAAGGATAGTTGCTCGCAAAGAGCCGCATAAACGCGGGCCAAACGGGTTAGTACAACGCCGATCTGGACCTTCTGCAACGATCCTTGCAACTTGCGACGGGGAGATAGACGAGCAAGCAAGCGTGCCTGCGCCCCGTTCGCGGTTGCGCTGCTGCTTGCGCTTGCGACGCTCGGCGGACCGATCGGCGCGGCCGCGCTCGGCGCCGGCCCGAGCGCGCGCGCCTCGCTTGCGCCGACGCCGTGCGCCGGCGAACACGCGATGCCCAACGGGCGCAACTCGCGCGTGCTCGACGACGCCGCGCTGTGCCTGATGAACGAGATTCGCATCGCGCACAGCCTGCCCGAGCTGCACTTCAACGCGAAGCTCGCGCGGATCGCCGCCGGTCAGGCAGGCGACATGGTCCGCGGGCACTACTTCAGCGATCAGAGCCTTTCCGGGCAGTCGCCGCTCTCGCGCGTGCTCGCTTCCGGCTACGCCGTGCACGCGTCGAGCATCCACCTGCGGACGGCGCAGAACATCGGCTACGGCACAGGCCCGAACGCGACGCCCGCCGGCATCGTCGACGCCTGGATGCTCTCACCGCCGCACCGCAAGATCATCCTCACCGGCGCCTACCACGACGTCGGCGTCGGCGTCGCTCGCTCGGTCCCCTCCGGACTCTCGAGCCGCTGGCTCGGCGGCACGTACGCCGTCGAGTTCGGCACGCGCGGGAACTAGCCCGCAAGACGCTGCCGCCGCGCAGAGGCGCCACGGCGCGCCGAGGCGCCGTCGGCCGGCAGAGACACTGCCGCTCAGGGCGTGCGGCCGGAGCGGCGCGGCACGCGGCCGCCTTCGGCGCCCGCCTCCGACGCCGGTCCGTCGGCCGAGGAGATGCCGAGCACGCGCATCGCCTTCAGCCCGAGGCTCAGCTTCTCGCGCCCGTCGCTCGAGCTGACGTCGTGGCCCGAGAGCTCGCGCACTCGCTCGAGGCGGTAGTAGATCGTGTGGCGGTGCGTGAACAGCCGCTGCGCCGTGCCCGCGACGTTGCCGTCGGCCTCGAGGAACGCCTCGAGCGTGCGCACGAGATCCGTCTCGTACTGCTCGTCGTAGGCGACGAGCGGCTCGACCGTCTCGCCGTAGAAGCGCTGCAGCTCGCTCGGGTTCTCGCTCATCGCGCTGAGCAGCAGGCGGTAGGCGCCAGTCTGCTCGAACGCCAGCGATGCGCCCTCGGCCGAGCCGTGCGCGACGTTCGCCGCGAGCAGCGCCTCGCTCGCGGCACGCGGCAGATCCGCCGGGTCCTCCGTGATCCGGCTGCGCCCGAGTGCGAAGACGTAGCCCGACAGGCCCGCCTCCATCTCGCGCAGGATCCCCTCTGCCGCGCGCGCCGCCGTCGGCTCGTCGGCTCCCGGCACGAGCAGCAGCACCTCGGCGCCCTGCATCCCGTCTCGATCCGACAGCGCCGCGATCGAGCGGCTCGAGACTGCGCGCGCGCCACGCTCGGCAACCGCGCGCACGCGCCCGCGCCAGCCCTCGTCCGTCGGCGACTGCGGGTGTGCGCGCGCGACGATCATGCTCGCGCCCTCGCCGATCTCCAGCGAGAGCGCTTTCGCCCGTTCGAGCAGCTCCTCGCGGTCGGTCAGCTCGCGCGCGAGGATCGCCCGCAGGAAGTCCGCAGCGGCTGACTCCGACGCGCGCTCCGGCGCCCGCACGCGCTCGACCTCCGAGGCGATCATCGTCGCCAGCAGCCGTCGCATCGACGCGCTCGGCTCCGTTTTGGCGCGCATGTGCAGCGCGCCGACGACGTTGTCCGCGACGCGCAGCGGGATGCTCGTGACGCCGTCGCCTTGCGAGAGCAGCGCGCGCTCCTCCGCCGGCGAGCGCGCCGCGACCGCCAGCGTCGCGCCCCACGCGTCGCTGACCGCGAGGCTCGCTTCGAGCGCTTTCGCGGCCGCGCGGACGACCTCCGGCAGCCCTGCGCCCGACTCGACAGCCTCCGTGATCGCGTCCAGCGCCGCGTAGTCCGGCATCGTGGCTAGCCCCAGAAGTAGACGAAGGCCGCCGCGGCGCCGACGCCGATGCCAACGAGCACCACCAGCACGTACAGCGAGAGGACAGTCGCCGCGACGCGCTGCCACAGCCGCGTGTAGGCGCCCCACACGGGCACGAGGATCAGCCCGGCATACAGCGCCACGCCGAACGTTCCGGCGGCGATCGCGACTACCTCGTTGATCGTGGTCCGGCTCAATGCATCCTCATGTCTAGAGAAACTGGAGCACGTGATTGTGACGCACGCCGAAGTCACTCACCGGTTCGCGCGCCGCAAATGCTCGTGCCGCGCCTCGCGAATGCTCGCCTACGGCAGCTCGGCGACCGCCGCGAACGACGCCACGACGGAGCTCGCCGGCAGCGGCGCAGGGTCGAGCTCGGCCAGCTCCGCCGCCGCGCGACGCACGCGACCGGACGCGTTTGCGTGGCCGAACAGGCCGAGCACCGTCGGCCCCGAGCCGCTGACGAGCGCGCGCTCGGCTCCTGCGTCGCCGACTGCCGCAAGCGCCTGCGCGACGGGCGGGCACAGCGAGACAGCCGCCTGCTCGAGGTCGTTGTGCAACAGCTCGCGCCGCGGCGGTAGCGGCGCGCCGAGCTCGAGCGCGATTCGCAGCTGCGCGCGCAAATGCTCGAGTTCGCCTTGCTCGCGCGCCAGGCCGAGCTCGTCGGCCTCGCCGTAGACCGCCGCCGTCGAGAGCTCAGCGTGCGACGGCAGCACGAGTAGCTCGAGCGCCGGCAGCGGATCGACGAGCGCCTCGATCGCCTCGCCTGCGCCTGTCGCGAGCCAGCGCCCCGGCCTGACCTGCGCCGGCACGTCCGCGCCGAGCCCCGCCGCGAGCTCGAGCAGCAGCGCCTCGTCGCCGAGCCCCGACGCACGATGAGCGAGCCGCAGCGCCGCAGCCGCGTCGGCCGAGCCGCCGCCCAGACCTGCCGCGACCGGGATCCGCTTCTCGACCGTCAGCTTCTGCGGGCGCGCTTCCCAGCCCGTCGCCGCGCGAAACGCCGCGAGCGCTCGCGCGGCGAGGTTCTCCTCCGGCGGCCCTGCGAGGCCTGCGCAGACGAGCTCGTCCGATTCTGCATCCGCCCCGGCCGGCTCCAGGCGCAGCTCGTCCGCGAGCGAGATCGACTGCATCACCGTGACGAGCTCGTGGCGGCCGTCTGCCTCGCGCGTCGCCCCGACGAACAGCCCGAGGTTGATCTTCGCCGGCGCAAGCGCGCGAAAGCCCCTCATCGCACCAGCACGCTCGCAGCCCGAGCGCCCACGGGCCGAGCACTGACAAACCGAGCGCTGACAGGCCGCGCGCTCATAGCCCGAGGGCCTTCGAGAGTGCGCGGAAATCGCCCGGCGAGAGTCGCTCCGCGCGGACGTCAGCCGGCTTGCCGAGCTCGACGAGCGCCGCACGGACGCGCTCGCGCGAACGCAACGCCGCGCCCGCGTCAGCGCCAGCGCTCACGCCAGCGCCAGCCCCCGCAGCTGCGTCCACCAGCGCGAGCGAGCCCGCGAGCGTCTTGCGCCTGTGCGCGAACGCGTCGCGCACGAGCGCGCGTAGTCCCTGCGAAACGCCCTGCGAAACGGCCGCGTGCGAAACGGCCGCCCCCTCGCCCTCGCCGTTGCCCTCGCCGTTGCCGTCGCCGTTGCCGTCGCGCCGCACGAGCTGCACGAGCACCGAGTCGACGTTCGGCACGGGGACGAACACGCTGCGCGAGACGGTCCGCAGCACGCGAACCTCGCACGCGAGCTGTGCGAGCACCGACGGGACGCCATAGGCAGACGTGCCGGGCTGCGCCGCGAAGCGCTCGCCGACCTCGCGCTGGACCATCGCGACCCAGCGCGTCATTGCCGGAAACAGCTCGATCGTGCGCAGGATCAGTCCCGCGGCGATGTTGTACGGCAGGTTCGCGACGAGCTTCGTCGGCGACGGCGCGAGCGCCGCGAGGTCGAGCTGCATCGCGTCGCCCCAGTGCACGCTGACGTTCGCGTGCGGCGACGTCGCGTCGAGCAGCGCATCGCGCAGGTGCTCGTCGAGCTCGATCACGTGGACGTGCCGGGCGCGCTCGGCGAGATGCTCCGAGAGCACGCCGAGACCGCCGCCGACCTCGAGCACGACATCGCCGCTCGAAAGCTCCGCCGCGCGCTCGATCACGCCGAGGATGTTCGAGTCGACCAGGAAGTTCTGCCCGAGCTCGCGGTCCGGGCGGATCGCGAACTCGCGCAGGCGGCGCAGGCTCGGCTGGACAGGCGCGTCCGAGGGCGTGTCGGCCACGACAGCGCTCACCAGCCGAACATGCCGGCCGCGTTGCGCTCGACGGCCGCGCCGAGCCGATCGACGCCGACGCCGCGCAGCTCGGCGATGAACGCGAGCGTGTGTGCGACGAACGCCGGCTCGTTGCGCTGCTTGCGCACGACCTGCGGCGTCAGGTACGGCGCGTCCGTCTCGACGAGCAGACGATCCTCGGGTACGAGCTTCGCAGCCTCGGCGAGATCGCCGGCGCTCTTGTATGTGACGTTGCCCGCGAACGAGATCGCATAGCCGCGCTGCAGGCACTCCTCGAGGCGGTCGGGCATCGAGAAGCAGTGCATCACGACGCGCACGCCTTCGGCTTCGGCGGCGAGCTGCGCGAGCGTCTGCGAGTCGGCCGCGCGCGAGTGGATCACGAGCGGCTTGTCCGTTTCGCGCGCAAGCGCGATCTGCGCGGCGAACGCGCGCTGCTGATCCTCGACCGGCGCGCCTTCGCGGTAGAAGTCGAGCCCCGTCTCGCCGATCGCCGCGCAGCGCTCGTGCGCAGCGAGCGCGCGCAGCTCGGCGAGGTCGGCGTCGTCGAAGCCCTTCGCCGCGTTCGGGTGACGGCCGATCGCGGCGTAGACCTGCGGGAAGTCCTCGGCCGCGGCGAGCGCCGCGCGGCACGACGCGCCGTCGATGCCGACCGTCAGCATCCGCACGACTCCGGCCGCGCTCGCCGCCGCGACGAGCTCCGCGTCGGGCGCCTCGCAGAGGTCGAGGTGCGTGTGCGAGTCGATCAAGCGGCGTCGCCCTTCCCCGTCTCAGCGCGCGCCGGGCGGTCCTTCGGGAACAGCGGCTCGATCGCGCCGACGCGTCCGATCGCACCCGCGCCGAAGGCCGCGCCGTCGAGCTCGAGCGCCGGCGCGCCGAGCGCCGCGAGCAGCTTCTCGGCGCTCGCCGGCAGGTACGGCGCGAGCAGCACCGTCACGCTGCGCAGCCCCTCCGCGAGCGTGCGCAGGACGACGTCGAGCTGCTCTGCGCGCGCGTCGTCCTTCGCGAGCTGCCACGGCGCCTGCTCCTCGACGTAGCGGTTCAGGCGCCGCACGCGCTCCCAGATCTGCTCGAGCGCGAGCGTCAGCTCGGCGCCGTCGATGCACTGCGCGACGCGCTGCGGCAATCCGGCGAAGTCTTCGCCGATCGCCGCGTCGAGCTCGCCCGGCGCGAGCTCGCCGTCGCGGTAGCGCGCGATCATCGCGATCGTCCGGCTCGCGAGGTTGCCGAGGTCGTTCGCGAGCTCGCTCTCGTAGCGCTGCTCGAAGGCGGCCGTCGAGACGGAGCCGTCCTGGCCGAGCGGCACGTCGCGCAGCAGGTAGAAGCGCAGCGCGTCAGCGCCGAAGCGCTCGATCACGGCGAACGGGTCGAGCACGTTGCCGAGCGACTTGCTCATCTTCTCGCCGTCCATCAAGAGGAAGCCGTGGACGAAGACGTGCTCGGGCAGCTCGAGCTCGGCCGCCATCAACAGCGCCGGCCAGTAGACGGCGTGGAAGCGCAGGATGTCCTTGCCGATCAGGTGATAGCTCGGCGGCCAGAACGTCTGCGTCAGGTCGACTTGCGCTGCGTCCGCGGCGCCCGCCGGCGCCGGTGCGTAGGACAGCGCGCTGTAGTAGTTCAACAGCGCGTCGAACCAGACGTAGAAGACGTGCTCGTCGTCCCACGGCACCTTCACGCCCCACGTCAGCTTGTGCCGCGTCAGCGGAACGTCGCGCAGGCCTGAGCGGATGAACGAGAGCGCCTCGTTGTAGCGCGAGCGCGGCGCGACGAAGTCGGGCCGCTCGGCGTACAGCGCCTCGAGGCGCTGCTGGAAGGCCGAGAGCTTGAAGAAGTAGCTGTCCTCCTGCTCGCGCGTCAGCTCGATGTGGTGGATCGGGCAGAGCTTGCCCTCGTCGATTTCGTTCTCGGCCTTGAAGTCGGCGCAGCGCGGGCAGTACCAGCCCTCGTACGTGCCTTCGTAGACGAAGCCGTTCTCGCGCACGCGCTCGAGCACGTCCTGCACCTTCGCCATGTGCTGCGCGTCGGTCGTGCGGATGAAGAAGTCGTTGCTCGCCTCGATCTGCGGCGCGAGCGCCTTGAAGCGCTCGGCGTTGCGATCGGCGAGCTCCTGCGGGGAGATGCCAAGCGCGTGCGCCGCGTCGGCGACGGGCTCGCCGTGCTCGTCGGTGCCCGTCAGGAAGAACGTCGGCTCGCCGCGCTGGCGATGGTGGCGTGCCATCACGTCGGCCGCGATCGTCGTGTACGCGTGGCCGAGATGCGGCGCCGCGTTGACGTAGTAGATCGGTGTCGTGACGTAGAAGGACATGCCGCGCTCAGGCTACTGCCCGCCGCCCGCCCGGTCGTGCCGCCTGTCAGTAGGACCGTCGCGACGTCGCGTCGCGCTCGTCATCCTCGCCGCCGCTCGTCAGCGCGCGGTACAGCTCGTTCGCCGCTAGGCCGGTCAGACCGGCGACGACGGTCGCGGCCGGACGCGGGCGCGCGCCGGCGGCGACGAGCTCGCGCAGCGCCGCGAGCGCATCCTCGTGCGACGCCGCACCAGGCGAAGCGGCACCGACGACGAGCACGACCTCTCCGCGCACGACGCCTCGCGCGTAGTGCGCAGCGAGCTCGGCGGCGCTGCCGCGGCGGACTTCCTCGTGCAGCTTCGTCAACTCGCGGCAAACGGCCGCCGGCCGCTGCGCGTCGAGCTCGGCGAGCAGCGCGAGCGTCGCCGCGAGCCGGCGCGGCGACTCGAACGCGACGAGCGTCTCGGCGGTCTCGCGCAACAGCCTCGCGAGCTCTGCGCGCTTGCGCGGCAGGAACCCGGCGAACAGCCAGCGCTCGGCCGGCAGGCCGGAGGCGACGAGCGCACTCGTCGCGGCGCTCGGGCCTGGCAGCACCTCGACGGCGAGACCGGCCGCGATGCACTCGCGCACGAGCGCGAAGCCTGGATCTGAGACGAGCGGCGTGCCGGCGTCCGAGACGAGCGCGATCACGGCGCCGTCGCGGATCCGCGCTGCGAGCTCGCTCGCGCGAGCGCGTTCGTTGTGCTCGTGCAGGCTCAGCAGCTGCGCCGAGATGCGATGGCGCTCGAGCAGCACGGCCGTGTGGCGCGTGTCCTCGCAGGCGATCGCATCGGCGTCGCGCAGCGCGTCGAGCACGCGCAGCGTGACGTCCTGCAGGTTGCCGATCGGCGTCGGGCAGACGAGCAGCCGCCCGGCGGCGCCCTGCGCGGGAGTCATCCGGCAAATATAGGGTCCACCGCGATGCCGCCG
>DASZLB010000215.1:0-1708 GCA_035552575.1 Solirubrobacteraceae bacterium
GTAGATCTGGTCGAGCGCGTCGAGGTCGGGCACGCCGCGCGGGTCGCTCACCGTCACGAGCCGGTCGAAGTCCCAGTAGTCCTTCACCGGCAGCGCGATGCCCTGCTCGTGCGCGAGCGTCCAGAGGATGTCGGACGAGACCGATCCGCCCAGGTGCGTGTGCAGCTCCGCGAGACCGTCCATCGTCCGAGCATAATCGCGGTCCGTGGCGATGAGTTGGCTCGACGGGCCGCTGCCGGCCGTCCTCGTGACCTACAACCCGGACGCGAGCGCGTTTGCGACGCCGGTGTGGTTCCGCCCGCACGACGGCGCGTTCGAGGTGGTTGTTGCCGAAGGCGACCCGAAGCTGCGGAACCTCCGGCGTGATCCCCGGTCCGTCCTCCTGGTCTTCGAGACTGCGCCGCCGTTCCGCGGCCTCGAGGTGCGTGGCGAAGCCGAGCTCGTCGAACGCGACGTCACTGCCGAACGCGCCGCGATCGCCGCCCGCTATCTCGGTGCGGAGGCGGCCGAGCGCTTCGCCGCGGAGCGGACGAAACCGGGAGTGCTGGTGCGGCTCACGGCCAAGCCGCGCGCGTGGGATCTCGCTGCGATCCTCCCCGCTCAGGCGTAGCCGACGACCGCCCAGCGCCGCCCGGCGAAGCGCACGGCAAGCAGGACGAGCCGCGCGGCGATGAGCGCGTCGAGGCCCACCCACACGCCGACGATGCCCCAATGGAGCGCGAACGAGAGCGCTGCGATCGCGATGAACACCGCGCTCGCGGCGAGCATCGACCACATCAGGTACGCGGTGTCGCCCGCACCGATGAGGATCCCATCCAGCGCGAACACGGCGCCGCCGAGCGGCTGCATGAGCGCGAAGAACGGCCACAGCTTCGCCGCCTGTGCGAGCACAGTGGGGTCGCCTGTGAATCCGCGCGGAATCGCGTGCCCGAGCGGGAGCAGGACGAGCGCGAACGCGCCGCCGACTGCGACCGACCAGCCGATCATCCGCAGCGCAGCCGCGCGCGCACCTTCGGCGTCGCCGGCGCCGAGCATCCGGCCGACGATCACCTGGCCGGCGATCGCGACCGCATCGAGGAGCAGCGCGAGGAAGATGAAGAGCTCGAACGCGATCTGGTGCGCGCCGATCTCCGCATCGCCCATGCGCGCGAGCACCGACGCCGCGACGAGGAACGACGCGTACAGCGCTGTGGTGCGCACGAAGATCTGCCGGCCGACGCGCACCATCGGCCGCATCTCGCGCAGGCTCGGCCGCCGCGACCCGGCGCCGGTGAAGAGCAGGTCGCGCGCAAACGCGATGCCCATCCCCGCCTGCGCGATCGCCGTCCCCGCCGCCGACCCGGCGATGCCCCAGTGGAAGCCGTACACGAACAGGACTTCGAGGACGATGTTGACGACGTTCGCCGCCACGACGACTTCCAGCGGCCGCCGCAGGTTGGAGACGCCGCGCAGGTAGCCCTGACCGCCGAGCGCGACGAGCGCGGACGGCAGGCCGAACGCGGCGATGCGGAAGTAGACGAGCGCGTCATGGCCCGACTGTCCGTGCGCGCCGAGCGCGTTCAGGAGCGGCCCGCCCGCCGCTTCGCAGACGACGAGCAACGAGAGGCCGATCGCGAGCGAGACCCAGAACGCCTGTGCGGCGATGCGGGCCGCCCGCTCGTGCTGCCCGGCTCCGCTCGCGCGCGCCACCACCGACGTCGTGCCGTAC
>DASZLB010000216.1:0-5236 GCA_035552575.1 Solirubrobacteraceae bacterium
CATGATGTAGTGCTGACCCGGGCGGATCGTGATCGGCTCGCGCGTGATGTCGACGCCCGCGAAGTCCTTGCCGAGGTTGACGATCTCGCGCAGCGCCTCGAGCGTGCGCTTGCGCGGCACGACCGTCACGTCGAGGTAGATACCGCGTCCGCCTGGGCCGACGCCGCGTCCCTCGTTGATCTCGATCTGCTCGGCGCGCGAGACGACGTCACGCGAGGCGAGCTCCATCTTGTTCGGCGCCGTCTTCTCCATGAAGCGCTCGCCCTCGGAGTTGAGCAGGTGCGCGCCCTCGCCGCGCGCGCCCTCCGTGATCAGAATGCCCGTCTCGACGAGGCACGTCGGGTGGTACTGGACCATCTCCATATCCATCAGCGGCGCGCCCGCGCGGTAGGCCATCGCGATCCCGTCGCCTGTGACGATCAGCCCGTTCGTCGTCGGCTTGTAGACCTGTCCCGCGCCGCCGCACGCGAGGATCACGTTCTTCGCCGTGAACGCCTCCATCCGCCCCGAGCGCACGTCGCGTGCGATCACGCCGCAGCAGTTGCCCTGCTCGTCGCGCAGCAGCGACGTCGTGAACCACTCCTCGTAGCGCTCGACCGTCTCGTGGTGCTTCATCAGCTGCTCGTAGAGCACGTGCAAGAGCGCCTGGCCGGTGATGTCCGCGACGTACGCAGTGCGCTTCATCGAAGCGCCGCCGAACGCGCGCAGGTCCATCTCGCCCTTCTCGTTGCGGTGGAACGTGACGCCCATGTGCTCGAGGTGCATGACCTCGCCCGGCGCCTCCGAGCACATGATTTCGATCGCGTCCTGGTCGCCGAGGAAGTCCGAGCCCTTGACCGTGTCGTACGCGTGCGAGTGCCAGTCGTCGTCGACCGAGATTGCCGCGTTGATCCCGCCCGCGGCCGCGACCGAGTGCGAGCGCACCGGGTGGACCTTGCTCATGATCGCCACGCTCGCGCCGTCCTGCGCCGCCGCGAGCGCTGCGCGCTGGCCCGCGAGACCGGCGCCGATGATCAATACGTCGTGTGCTGGCATGGCTCTCTGAGGTCGACTACGTGGGGAAGTGGGGGTGCTGCGGGCAGGACTCTACAACGCTCGGGCGCTCGGACCGTTTCACGCTCAGGTAGCGACGCGTAGCGCTTTGCGGACCTCGGCCAGCGTCACGACGCCCTGCAACACCCCGTCGCGATCGACTGCGACCATCGCCCCGAGACGCCCGAGGCCCTCCGAGCCGAGCAGCGACTCGAGCGGTTCTGCTTCGTCGATCCGCACGTGCATGTCCTCCTCGAGCACATCGATGACCGGCAGTGCCGGGCGTCCCGCCGAGATCTCCGCGTCGACCCGCGCCGCCGCCACGACGCCGAGGAAATGGCGCGCCGGATCGACGACCGCGAACCACGACCAGCGGTAGCGCAGGAAGAAGTCCTCGTGCGCGTCGAGCAGCGTCGCGCTTGCCGGAATCGTCACCGGCTGGCGGTCCATGATGTCGGCGACCGTGATGCTCTGGATCCGGCGCGCGAGCTGGCCCTGCACGACCGCCGCGCCGGCCGCCTGGTAGAGGAAGTACGCAAGCAGGATGCACGCGAGCCCCGCCGAGCCCGCGCCCGTCGCCAGCCACCACAGCCCCGCGGCTCCGAGCAGCAGCGCAAAGCCTTGCCCCGCGCGTCCCGTCGCGTGCGTCGCGCGGTTGCGGTCGCCCGTGCGCCACCAGATCGCCGCATGCGCGATTCGCCCGCCGTCGAGCGGGAACGCCGGCACGAGGTTGAACACGAGCACGAGCACGTTGATCGTCGCGAGCCAGCTCAGCCAGACGAGCACCGGCGTCGCGCGCGTGCCTTCTTCGGCGACCGCGAGTTCGAAGAACGTCTTGCTGTCGGTCAGCACGCGCCCGGCGACGATGCACGCGACGATCACGAGCAGCGTCACGAGCGGCCCCGCCGCGGCGACGCGGAACTCCGCGCCCGGGTCCTTCGCCTCCTCTGTGCGCGTCGTGCCGCCGAGTGCCCACAGGTCGATGCCCGCGACCCGCAGGCCGCTGCGCCGCGCGACGAGCGCGTGCCCGAGCTCGTGCAGGACGAGCGACGCGAAGAACGAGAGCACCGATGCGACCGCGACGAGATACGCCGTCGTGCGCGAGCCGCCGAGCTGGTCGTGGAAGATCGGCGTGATGAAGATGATGAAGATGAACAGCACGACGAACCAGCTGAAGCCGACACCGACGCGGATGCCGAAGATGCGGGCAAGCTGGAAGTTCGTACGCGGCTTCATCACAAGCAATGGTAGGCCTCCGCGGGGGCGTCTCCGTCGCTTGACAGGCGCCGAGCAGGCGCCGTTGCGCTTGACTTCGATGCCGTGCCGACCGCTCCACTCGCCACGCTACGGCTGCTGATGCGCCGTCTCGTTCCGCCGATCGCAGTTTCGCTCGCGCTCGTCGCCTGCGGCAGCGCCGCGCCGACGCACGCGTCCTTGCCGCGCGACGACAGCGGCTCCTGCGACCGCATCGAGCTGACGCGGCTGACGAGGACCGTCTCGACCGGCGAAGTGACGCTGAGCTGGCAGATGACGACGAGCGCCGGCGTGCGCAAGTTCGTGATCGAACAAAAACTGCGCGGCGGCCGCTGGACGCGCTACCGCCCGCTGCCGAGCTCCGCGCGCTCGGACACGCTCACCTCGCTGCCGCGCGGGCCCGCGACGTTTCGCGTGATCGCCGTGCTGCGCCGCGGCGCGCGTCGTGCCACGCCGAGCGCCGTCGCCCGGGCGGGCGCGCGCGCGAAGGCGCGTGGCGCAGCCGCGACTCAGCCCGGCGCGCTCGCCGTCGGGATCAATGCCGGCTACTGGGGCGCCTGCGAACCGTTCGATCTGCGGACGGCGGTCGAATACGTGCGCCTCGACACGCCGTCTGACATCTCCGCGTGGACGAACGCCGGGTTGCAGGTGATCGCCGACGAGTCCGGGCCGTATGACTCCTCCGGCGTCTCCGGACTCGACGCGCACGCCTACGTCGAACGCGTCGTAGCGTTCGTCAGGGCCAACCCGCAGGTCTGGGCCGTCGAGGTGCTCAACGAGCCCGGCGGGCAGTGGTTCTGGGGCGAAAGCGCAGAATCGGCGGCCAACCGCACCGCGTACGCGAACCTGATCGTCGCCGTGCACGATGCGCTCGTCGCGAACTTCGGCGCCGCGCGGCCGCTGATCCTCGCCTCCTACGACGGTGGTCACGACTCCTCGAACGCCTGGGGCGAAGCGTGGTCGCAGAACGCGACTGCGCTGGACGACGCCGACATGATCACCGAGCACCCCTACGGCGGCGTCGGCGACCGTGCGAGCGCCTCGCTCGGCGACCGCGCGAACGTTCAGGCGGCCTTCGCGAAAACGCACAAGCCGATCGCGATCACCGAGGTCGGCTTCCCGACGAAGGGCCCGACCGGCGACTCGCTGAAGTACAGCGAAGCCGAACAGGCGAGCAACGTCGCGCGGATCGTCGCCTGGGCGCGCTCGACGGGCTTCGTCAAGGCGATCACGATCTACGGCTACCGCGACTCCGGCACCGAAGGCGGCTACGGCCTGCAGAGGCACGACGGCACGAAGAAGCCCGGCTGGCTCGCGCTCGAGCGCGCCGCGCTCGCCGGCGGCTAGTTCGAGCAGCGGCGCTTCTCTGCGCCCGCTGCTCGGCCGCGCGGTTTGGCGCCCAGGCGCGGCTCAGCGATCGACGTCGGGCAGGCTGCGCGCGATGATCGCCTCGAAGTCGCTGTGAGCAGGCAGCGTGCCGTACTCGAGGCCACCTTCGCCGCCGAGCCGCGACGCGCAGAACGCGTCCGCGACGGCAGCCGGCGCGTGGCGCACGAGCAGCGAGCCCTGCAGGCACAGCGCCATCGATTCGACGACGCGCCGCGCGCGCGTCTCGAGCGTCTGCGGGTCTGCGAACTGCCCTTCGAGCTCGCCGATCCGCTCGTCGAGGCGCGCGTCGGCGCCCTGCGCCTCGCGCAGCTCCTCGAGGAAGACCTCGAGCGCGCGCGGAGCGCGCGTCAGCGCGCGCAGCACGTCGAGGCTCATCACGTTGCCCGAGCCCTCCCAGATCGACGCGAGCGGCGCCTCGCGGTAGAGCCGCGGCATGCCCGACTCCTCGACGTAGCCGTTGCCGCCGAAGCACTCGAGCGACTCGAACGCGTGGTTCGGCGCGCGCTTGCACGTCCAGTACTTGCCGACGGCCGTCGCGAGGCGCTTGAACAGCTGTGCGTCCGTGTCGTTCTCGCCTTCCTGCGCGTCCGCGTGCGCCTCGTCGTAGGCGCGCGCGAGGCGCATCGCGAGCGCCGTCGTCGCCTCCGACTCGACGCACAGGTCCGCAAGCACGTTGCGCATCAGCGGCTGGTCGATCAGCCGCTTGCCGAACGCTTCGCGGTAGGACGCGTGGTGCGTCGCGCTCGCGACGCCGCTGCGCATCCCCGCGGCCGCGCCGATCACGCAGTCCAAGCGCGTGTGCCCGACCATCTCGATGATCGTCGGCACGCCGCGCCCCGGCTCGCCGAGCATCCGCGCCCATGCGCCGTGCAGCTCGATCTCGCTCGACGCGTTCGAGTGGTTGCCGAGCTTGTCCTTCAGCCGCTGGATGTGAAACTCGTTGCGCGCGCCGTCCGGCAGGATCCGCGGCAGCAGGAAGCACGAGACGCCCTCGTCCGTCTGCGCGAGCACGAGGAAGACGTCCGACATCGGCGCCGAGCAGAACCACTTGTGCCCGTGGAGCTCGTACTCCGCGCCCGCGCCGCCGCCGTTCAGCGCGCGCGCGACTGTCGTGTTCGCGCGCACGTCCGAGCCGCCTTGCTTCTCGGTCATCGCCATCCCCGCGATCGCGCTGCCCTTCTCGCTCGCCTGAATCAGCCGCGCGTCGTAGCTCGTCGCCGTCAGCAGCGGCTCCCACTCGGCCGCGAGCTCCGGCTGCGCGCGCAGCGCCGGGATCGCCGCGAACGTCATCGTGATCGGGCAGCAGAAGCCGGCCTCTGCCTGCATCGCCGTCATGTACAGCGCCGCGCGCGCCGTGTGCGCGAACGGCTGCTCGCTCGTCCACGGCAGCGAATGCAGCTCGTGCTCGACGCCGAGCGTCATCAGCTTGTGCCACGCCGGGTGGAACTCGACCTCGTCGATCCGGTTGCCGAAGCGGTCGTGCGTGCGCAGCACCGGCTTGTTCTCGTTCGCGAGGCGGCCCCACTGCTGCTGCGGCTCGCCGCCGATCAGCCGGCCGAGC
>DASZLB010000217.1:0-5904 GCA_035552575.1 Solirubrobacteraceae bacterium
GACCCGGAGGCGGGCGCTGGTGAGGTGCTAGTGCGCGTGCACGCGGCAGGGCTGAACGGCGCGGACATGATGCAGCGGCGCGGGCTCTATCCGGCGCCGGCCGGCTCGCCGCAGGACATCCCAGGAATGGAGCTGGCAGGAGAGGTCGCGGCGCTCGGGCCCGGCGCGGAACGCTTCGAGCTCGGCGACCGCGTGATGGCGATCGTCGGCGGCGGCGCGCAGGCGGAGCTTTGCGTCGTGCACGAGCGCCAGCTGATGCCGGTGCCACAAGGGCTCGACTGGCCGGAGGCCGGCGGCCTGCCGGAGGTCTTCGCGACGGCGCACGACGCGATCTTCACGCAGGGCGAGCTGCGCCCGGGCGAGCGGCTGCTCGTGCACGGCGGCGCCGGCGGCGTCGGCACGGCCGCGATCCAGCTCGCGCGCGCGGCCGGGGCGAGCGTGACAGCGACGGTGCGCAACGAGGCCGTGCACGTGCAGGTCGAGAAGCTCGGCGCGAGGGCGATCGTCCCGGACGGCTTCGCCGAGCACGGCCCGTTCGACGTGATCCTCGAGCTCGTCGGCGGCCCGAACATGGCGGAGAACCTGAACGCGCTCGCGACCGGCGGGCGGATCGCGGTGATCGGCGTCTCGGCAGGCGCGAAGTCCGAGCTCAACCTGCTCGCGCTGATGGGCAAGCGCGCGCGGATTCACGGCTCGACGCTGCGCGCGCGGCCGCTCGAGGAGAAAGCGCTCGTCGCACGGCTCGTCGAACACGAGGTTTTGCCGCTGTTCGACTCGGGCGCGCTTCAGGTGCCGATCGCCGAGACGTTCGCGCTCGATCAGGCGGCGGAGGCATACGAGCACTTCGCGGCCGGCGGCAAGCTCGGCAAGGTCGTGATCACGATATGAGCGGCTCGGACAGCGATCGGCGCGGTCTCTCGCGGCGTGCCTTCCTCGGCCGCGCGGGCGCTGCGACCGGTGGCGCGATGCTCGGCGGCGAGCTGCTCGGCGCGGTCGATGCACGCGCCGCATACGCGCGGCCCTCGACGCCGGACGCCGCGCTGAAGGCGCTCGTCGAAGGCAACCGCCGCTACCGGCGCGGAAACTGGCAACGCCGCGACTACTCGCCGGTCGGCGAACGGCGCGCGGTCGAACAGCAGCCGTTTGCCTCGATCCTCGCGTGCGCGGACTCGCGCGTCTCGCCGCCGCTCGTCTTCGACGTCGAACGGGGCAATCTGTTCGCGGCGCACGTCGCCGGCAACACGCTCGACGCGGGCACGCTCGGCAGCCTCGAGTACAGCGTCGCCGTGCTCGGCGTTCATGTGATCGTCGTGCTCGGCCACAGCGACTGCGGCGCGGTCAAGTCGGCGATCGAGGTCGTCGAGGGGCGCAAGTCGTTCCCGGCCTCGAAATACGGCGCGATCGGCGAGGTCGTCGGCGCAGTCGTGCCCGCGATCGAAGGGCTCGACCCGAAGGTCCGCACGCTCGAGGCGTCGATCGTCGCGAACGTGCGGCGGCAGGCGACGCTCGTGGCCGAAGCGGGCCCGATCATTCCGGGTGCGATCGCGGCAGGGACGCTCAAGGTGGTTGCAGCTGTCTACGAAATCGGGAGCGGGACGACGCGGATCGTCTAGTACGGCGGCAGCGCCGCGTACCACTCGCCGAGCGCGCGGAACGAGGACCAGAAGTCGCGCTTGGAGTCGGTCTCGTCGAGCGAGTCGTCGATGTTCGGCACGTAGAGCGCGTCGATCATCGGCGTGAGCTTTTGGATCTCGCCGAGGCGCGGCTGCAGCGGATGCGCGAGCGGTATGTCCATCTCGTTCAGCGCCGCGAGCGCGTCGGGGCCCGTCACGACGACGATCTTCGGCTGCACGATCGCGACCTCGGCGACGACGCGCGAGATGCAGGCGGGGTCGGCCAGCGAGGAGTCGCTCAGCGGGCACTTCACGCAGAGCGTGCCGTAGACGGCGAGCGGGTCGATCTGCAGCCGCTTGAGCGACTTCATCAGCGCGCCGCCGGCGCGGCCGTAGAAGGCGACGCCCTCCTCGATCTCCGAAGGCAGCGGCGCGTACTTCAGCAGCATGATGTCGGCCTGCGGGTGCCCGGAGCCGAGCACCGGCATCAGGTTGCCGCGCGGGCAGTGCGGGCACGACTGCAGCTCGCGCGTGAGCGTGTTCAGCTCACGGATCGCGCGCTCGAGGTACTTCTCACGGATCTCGTCATCGGTCACAGGCATCGACTCCGAGGGATTTGACGACGCCGAGCTTTGTCCTTGACCGTGCACCAGTCCTTGCGCGGGCGCCGGGGCTAGGCGCGACCTCCGCCGGAGCGGCGCACGCGCGCGACCCGCCGCGCGCGGCTCGCACGCTGGGCGGCCGGCGGCGTCGCTCGCGTCTGCAGGAACTTCAGCGCCTGCACGTACAAGAGCGAGGAGCGCCCGGTGACGATCTCGGCGCCGCGCAGCGACTCGAGGAACTCCTGCGGACCGCCGAAGTCGTGCATGCGGATCCGCGCCGAGCCGAGCCCCTGCGCGACGTGCGAGTCCGAGCCGGCGCCGGCGAGCAGCCGGTACTTGGCCGCGAAGCGCACGGCCTCGTCGTTGAATGCGCCGATCGCGACACGCGGGTTGAACACCTCGATCGCATCGACGTCGTCGAGGATCTCGAGCAGGTTCTCGTAGTCGGGGACCGAGTGCATCCGGTCGAACGGATGCGGCACGTAGACGAGCCCGCCCTGGCGCTTGATCTCGGCAACGGTCTCTCCGAGCGTCAGCCCGCGCGGGATTTTCTCCTCGATGAACAGGCCGATCACCTCGCCCTGGTCAGCCGTCTTGACCTCCTCGCCGACGATCACCTTGACGCCGGCGGCCTCAGCCTGTTCGCGCGCCGCCAAGGCGCCTGAGATCTCGTTGTGGTCGGTCACCGCGATCGCGCCGAGACCGTGCGCGTGGGCCGTCGCGAGCAACACCTCGACGGGCGTCGCGCAGTCGTGTGAGTGGTCGGTGTGCATGTGCAGGTCGACGTCGATCCGCGGGCGCTCGGCGAGCCTCGCCGCGAGCGCCGGATCGCCCTCGCGCGAGTGCCGGCGCGCCGCCAGGCGCTCGTAGATCCGCTCGTAGCGCGCCGCCGCGTCCTCGTCGTCCGGCACGAGCTCGTACTCGGCCGGGAAGTGCTTGGCCATCAGCTCCGCCGTCTCCGCGAGGCTCGCCGTGCGCGCGTCCAGGCGCCCGTAGAAGCTCTCGACGAAGCGCCGCGCGAGGATCGTCGAGAGCAGCCGTTCGCTGGAGGAGTGAAACGAGCCGACGTTCAGCGCGCGCGAGTGGCGCAGCGCCGCGTTCGACGTGCTCGGCGCGAACGGCTCGTGCACGTGCACGAAGTCGAGCTCGACCGTGCTCAGCAGTTCCTCGATCGTGCGCGCCACGTCGATCGACAGCGCCGACGGCCGCCGGCGCGCGCCGCCTGTGACGTCGAGCACCTCGCCGACCGCTATCACGCGCGGCTCGCCGCTGGCCGCGCCCGCCATCAGCTGCGTCAGGTCACCGCGCGACGCGCGGATCGCCTTACGCGACTCGCGCACGCGCTCCTGCGAGTGCGACGGCGCCAGCACCAGTACCCGGTGCCCGCGCCGCGTAAGCGCCACGCAGACCTCGCGCACGTGGCCGTTGACCCCGCTCTCCTGCGCCTCCCACGGATATGGGGTGACGTGGGCGACTGAGAAACGCTCGGCGGGCACGAGGCCAGGATATGCCTTCGGTCCACGCCGCAGCGCTGGACCGCACTTGATCGGCTATCTGGAATCTGTTTTCGTGGTCGCTCCTAAATCCGAGAGAGGGGAGCAGATGCGATGAGACGAGTTACCGCGTGCACGTTGATCGCGCTGGCGCTGTCGGCCTGGGCCGCCGGCGCAGCCCAGGCCCATACACCGATCCTCTTCGTGCACGGCTGGAAAGAGAGCAGCACGCTGTGGACGACGATGATCGGTCGGTTCGAAACAGATGGCTGGGGCAAAGCCGAACTGAACAACTGGAGCTACAACACCTCGCAGTCCAACGCCACGACCGCCAAAGAAGTGGCGACCAAGGTGAGCGAAATCAAAACCAAAACCGGCGCCGCGAAGGTCGACCTGGTGACGCACTCGATGGGCGCGTTGTCGACGCGTTACTACATAAAGAACCTCGGCGGCGAAAGCACGATCGAATCGTGGGTGTCGCTTGGAGGCCCCAACCACGGCACGACGACCGCCAACTTCTGCGTTGAAACCTCGTGCGTCGAGATGCGTCCGAGCTCGACCTTCCTCAATGCCTTGAACGCCGGCGACGAAACGCCCGGGGCCGTCCGCTACGCCACCTGGTGGTCGCCCTGCGACGAAATCATCAACCCGCACACCAGCGTGATCCTCACAGGGGCCACCAACAGCGAAACCGAATGCATCTCGCACGTCGGCCTCACGACTAACGAAAATGTCTACAAAGGCGTGCGCGAATTCGTGCGCTGAGCAGCCCCGCGCGAGCGAGCTAGACGGCGGCGCGCGCTCCCGAGCGCGCCGTCGTCTTCGCTGCCTTGCGTTTGGCCGCTTTGCCGCCCGTCCCCGGTCGGCCGGCGTACTTGGCGATGAACTTCTCCGTGTCCAGACGCGCCTGGTCGTCGGGGCGCTGGTTCTGCGGCGACTTCATCAAGTACGACGACGGGCCGTCGAGCTGGCCGCCGACGCCGTTCTCGAGCGCGAGCTTGCAGCAGCGCACGGCGTCGATCACGATCCCGGCCGAGTTCGGCGAGTCCCACACCTCGAGCTTCAGCTCGAGGTTCAGCGGGACGTCGCCGAAGGCTTGGCCCTCGACGCGGATGTGCGCCCACTTGCGGTCGGTCAGCCACGGCACGTAGTCCGACGGGCCGATGTAGACGTCCTCGGCCGGCAGCTTGTGGTCCATGATCGAGGTGACCGCGTTCGTCTTCGAGATCTTCTTCGACTCGAGGCGCTCGCGCTCGAGCATGTTGTAGAAGTCCATGTTGCCGCCGACGTTCAGCTGCGAGGTGCGCAGCATCTTCACGCCGCGGTCGGCGAACAGCCGCGCGAGCGTGCGGTGCACGATCGTCGCGCCGACCTGCGACTTGATGTCGTCGCCGACGATCGGCAGGCGGGCTGCTTTGAAGCGCTTGTCCCAGTACGGCTCGCGCGCGATGAACACTGGGATGCAGTTGACGAAGCCGCAGCCGGCCTCGAGCACCTGCTCGACGTACCACTTCGTCGCGTCCTCGGAGCCGACGGGCAGATAGGAGACGACGACGTCGGTGTGCGTGTCCTTGAGGATCTCCACGATGTCGGCCGTCTCGCCCGGCGCCTTTTTGATCTTCTCCTTGAGGTACTTGCCGAGCCCGTCGTGCGTCATCCCGCGGTACACCGGCACGCCTAGCTTGCGCGGCACCTTGGCGAACTTCATCGTGTTGTTCTGCCCGGCCCAGATCGCTTCGCCGAGGTCTTTGCCGACCTTCGTCGAGTCGATGTCGAAAGCGGCCGTGAACTCGATGTCGCGCACGTGGTAGCCGCCGAGGTCGACGTGCATCAGGCCGGGAACCTGCTCGTTCGGGTCGGCGTCGCGGTAGTAGTTGACGCCCTGCACGAACGCCGAGGCACAGTTGCCGACGCCGACGATCGCGACGCGGACCTTCTCCGACTGGTAGCGCGCTGCGCCGTTCTTTGAGGCTGCGCCGTTGCTCGCTGCGCTGCCGTTTGAGTGCTGCTTGATCACGAGAGACATGTCCTTTGCTGAGGGCCCGACGCTGGAGGCCGAGGCGCGGTCAGGGAAAGCCGTTGGGCTTTCCGCAGACTACTCCGCCGCGTCCGCTAGGTCACACCGATCAGCTCGCGGCGCACGTGGTGGATCCGCTGCGCGACCGTGAACAGGCTGAGCGCGGCGAGCACGTAGAC
>DASZLB010000218.1:0-21280 GCA_035552575.1 Solirubrobacteraceae bacterium
CGTGCACTACCTGCGCCGCGAGGACTACGACCACCACACGGCGCTGCTCTGCGTGCAGACGAAGAGCACGATCGCCGCGCCGAAGATGACGTTCGAAACGAACGAGTTCTACCTGCGCGACAGCGGCGAGATGATCGCGGCATTCGAGGAGTGGCCGGAAGCGGTCGCGAACACGCTCGAGATCGCCGAGCGCTGCAACGTCGAGCTCGAGCTCGGCAACCAGCTGATCCCGAGCTTCCAGACGCCGGACACCAGCACCGAGCGCGAGTACCTGCGCGCACGCGTCGAAGACGGCATGCGCCTGCGCTACGGCGACCCGCTGCCGGCGGAGGCCGTCGAGCGGATGGACATGGAGCTGGGCGTGATCGACCGGATGGGCTTCAACGCCTACTTCCTGATCGTCTGGGACTTCGTCAAGTACGCGAAGGAGAACGGGATCGCGGTCGGCCCCGGCCGTGGCTCGGCGGCGGGCTCGATCGTCGCCTACTGCCTGGCGATCACGGACCTCGACCCGCTCGAGTACGACCTGCTGTTCGAGCGCTTCCTCAACCCAGAGCGCGTCTCGATGCCGGACATCGACATCGACTTCTCCGTGCGCGGGCGTGAGCGCGTGATGCGCTACGTGACCGAGAAGTACGGCCGCGAGTCGGTCGCGCAGATCGTCACGTTCGGCAAGATGTTCCCGCGCGCAGCGACGCGCGATGCGGCGCGTGTGCTCGGCTTCGACTACGGCATGGGCGACCGGCTGGCGAAGCTGATCCCGGACCCGATCATGGGCCGCTCGCCGTCGTTCGCGGACTGCCTGAAGAACGGTCAGCCGCTGCGCAAGGCGGTCGACGAGGAGCCGGCCGCGAAGCAGATCGTCGATGTCGCGCAGGGCCTCGAGGGGATCGTGCGCAACTCCTCGATCCACGCGGCGGCGGTCGTGATCGCCGACCGGCCGCTGACCGACATCGTGCCGCTGCAGCTCGCCGACGCGGGCACCGACGAGAACGGCGACAAAGTCTTCCGCACGGTCACGCAGTTCTCGATGAAGCCGATCGAGCAGATCGGCATCTTGAAGATGGACTTCCTCGGCCTGCGCAACCTCGACGTGATCGAGGACGCGCTCGACATCATCGAGCGCTCGAGCGGCCAGCGCCCGGACATGACGACGCTGCCGCTCGACGACGCGCGGACGTATGAGATGCTCGCGCGCGGCGACTCGACGGGCGTCTTCCAGTTCGAGTCCGAGGGCATGCGCGACGCGCTGAAGAAGGTCAAACCGGACGAGTTCAACGACCTGATCGCGCTCGGCGCGCTGTACCGCCCGGGCGCGATGGACCAGATCCCGGTCTACGCCAAGGGCAAGCGCAACCCACAGGCGATCACCTACCCGGACGAGCGCCTGCGCGAGATCCTCGAGTCCTCAAAGGGGGTCATCCTCTACCAGGAGCAGGCGATGCAGATCTCCAAGGAGCTCGCGGGCTTCTCGGGCGCGAAGGCGGACGACCTGCGCAAGGCGATCGGTAAGAAGAACCGCGAGGCGATGGCGGCGCTGAAGCCGGAGTTCGTCGAGGGCTGCCGCGCCTCGGGCACGAGCTCGGACGTGATCGAATCGCTGTGGCAGACCAACGAACGCGCAGCCGACTACTCGTTCAACAAGAGCCACGCGGCCTGCTACGGACTGATCTCCTACCGCACGGCATGGCTGAAGGCGAACTTCCCGGCCGAGTACATGGCGGCGCTGATCTCCTCGGTGATGTCGACGAAGGACAAGGTGCCGTTCTTCGTCGCGCGCTGCGAGGAGATGGGGATCGAGATCCTGCCGCCCGACGTGAACCTCTCAGACCACGCGTTCACGGTCGTCGAGGGCAACATCCGCTTCGGTCTCGATGCGGTCAAGGGCGTCGGCTACCAGGCCGTCGAGGCGATCAAAACAGCACGCGAGGAGGGTGGTGAGTTCACCTCGCTGTGGGACTTCTGCGAGCGCGTCGACAACCGCGCGGTCAACAAGAAGGCGATCGAGGCGCTGGTCAAGTGCGGCGCGTTCGGCTCGACGAAGGCGACGCGCAAGGGCATGATGGAAGTGCTCGAGCACGCGCAGGCGGCCGGGCAGAAGATCCAGCAGGACGCGCAGATCGGGCAGGGCTCGATCTTCGACCTCGGCGAAGCGCCTGCGCCCGCCGGCGCCTCGGCCGCGGCTCCGGGCTCGAGCCTCGGGCGGCCGATCCATCCGCCGATTCCCTCGGTTGAGTACGAGCAGGCGGAGCTGCTGAAAGTCGAGAAGGAATCGATCGGCCTATTCATCTCCGCGCACCCGCTGAAGCCACTGCGCGAGGCGCTTCGCGCACGGACGGACTGCCCGCTCTCGGCGCTCGCCGATAGGCGCGACAAGGACTGGGTGACGGTCGGCGGGATCATCGTCGAGGCGAAGAAGATCCGCACGCGCAACGGCGATCACATGATGTTCGCGACGCTCGACGACCTCGCGGGCAACGTCGAGATTCTCGTCTTTGGCAAGGCACTGAACGAATTCGAGTCGGCGCTCGCGGTCGACGAGGTCGTGCTGATCAAGGGCCGCGTCGACCACAAGGAAGCGGGCAAGACGTGCCTCGTCGTGCAGAGCGCCGAGCGCTTCGCGCCGACGCAGGAGGAGATCGAGCAGGCGAGCGCCGAGAGCGCGCGCCGCGGCGCGGTCGCGACGGCGATCGCAGAGCCGGTGCGCTTGCGGGTCAGCGCCGGCGCGATCGGCACGGGCCTGATCGAGGACCTCAAGCACGCGATCCAGGAATACCCGGGCCCGGCCGAGATCCTGCTCGACATCGACACGGGCGAGCGCATCTGCCGGATCAGGCTCGGCGAGGCCTACCGCGTGCAGCACACGCCGACGCTGCGCGCCGAGCTGGAACAGGCGCTGGCGCCGGCGCTTGCGGCGGCGGCGACCGCTTGATTAGGCAGCGAGCCTCGCTGACGATCCGTTGGGCTGAACTGTGGCGAGCGCCGTAGCCCTTGATACCTCACCGATTACCTTGCTTCGCTCAATGCGCGGCACGGGCGTGAGATGGCAAATCAGCCGTGCCGACGCGCCAGTCTCATCGCGTCGCTAACGGCGTGGCCAGGTCAAGCCGGCTCCCGATCAACGGGCGGCGATGCCCTGCTGCGCAGCCGCATCGCCAGCGCGATTTCCTTCTTCCCGGGCCCTTCGCGGTTCTCGCCGGGTGTCTCGAGCACGCACGGGAGCTTCTGCAGCGAGGGCGCAGATAGAAACGCGCCGCATCCCTTGCGACCGAGCTCGCCCTTGCCGATGTTCGCGTGCCGATCGCGGTTCGAGCCGAGCGGCGTCATCGAGTCGTTGAGGTGCAGCGAGCGCACGGTGCCGCGCCCGAGCTTCTTCGTGCTTTCGCGCAGGACGCCGCTGAGCTTCTCGGGCGTGCAGATGTCATAGCCGGAGGCGAGCAGGTGGCAGGAGTCGAGGCACACGCCGAGGCGCTTGCCGGCGCCGGCGGCGTCGATCAGCGCGGCGAGCTCGTCGAAGGAGCGTCCGAGCGTGCCGCCGGCGCCGGCGGTGTTCTCGAGGTGAAGCTCACAGCCTTCGCTGTCCGATAGTGCTGCGGCGATCGTCTTTCCGGCGCGCGCGATCGCCTCGCCGACGTGACCGGTCTTCGCCGAGCCGGGGTGGAGGACCACGGCGCTCGCGCCGATCGCGTGGCCGACGCGTAGCGAGTGCGTCAGCGATGTCAGCGACTTCTTGCGGATCTCGCTGTCGTCGGAGGCGCAGTTGAGCAGGTAGACGGCGTGGATCAGCACGGCATCGATCGGGCCGGCGGCCATCGCCTCGCGGAACGCGGCGACGTCCTCGTCGCGGTACTGCGTCGGCTTCCACATGCGCGGCGATTGGTTGAAGATCTGGATCGCCTGACAGCCGCGCTCGACGCCGCGCTCGATCGCCTTCGGCAGACCGCCGGCCGGGGAGACGTGGGCGCCGATTAGCATGCGAGCGGATTATGAGGGTTCGCTTCGCACCATCGCCCACCGGCGCGCTGCACATCGGCGGCGCGCGCACGGCGCTGTTCAACTGGCTGCTCGCGCGCCACGCGCGCGGCGAGCTGCTGCTGCGGATCGAGGACACCGACCGCGAGCGCTCGACGCCGGAGAACGTCGAGCAGATCCTCGACTCGCTGCGCTGGCTGCAGCTCGACTGGGACGAGGGTCCGATCATGCAGACCGATCGCACGCCGCGCCACGGCGAGGCACTGCAGGCGCTGCTCGACGCGGACCTCGCATATCGCTCGAACGCGACGGCGGACGACGTCAAGGCGTTCAAGGCGCTCTACGGGGCCGAGCGCGGCTTCCGCGGCGAGCCGCAGCAGGACGGCGCCGTGCGCCTGCGGGTGCCGAACGAGGGTGCGACGGTCGTGCACGACGCGATTCGCGGCGAGACGCGCTTCGAGCACGTGCACTTGGACGACCCCGTGGTCGCGCGCGCGGACGGCTCGGTGCTCTACAACTTCGCCGTCGCGATCGACGATCTCGACGCGCAGATCACGCACGTCGTGCGCGGCGAGGACCATCTCTCGAACACGCCGAAGCAGGTGCTCGTGCTCGAGGCGGCGAAATCGGTCGGCCTCGGCGAGGGCGCGGCGCTGCCGATCTACGCGCACCTGCCGCTGCTGCACGGGCCTGACGGCAAGAAGCTCTCAAAGCGCCACGGCGCGGCGTCGGTCGGCGAGTTGCGCGAGGCCGGCTTCCTGCCGGCGGCCGTGCGCAACTACCTCGCGCTGCTCGGCTGGGGCGCGGGCGACGATCAGACGGTGCTCTCGACGCTAGAGCTGATCGAGCGCTTCACGCTCGAGACGGTCAGCCGCAACCCGGCTCGCTTCGACGAGGTCAAGCTCAAATGGCTGAACGGCGTCTACATCCGCGCGCTGCCCGTCGAGCAGCTCGTCGAGGAGCTCGGCTCCTACCTCGATGCCGATGGCCATGCGGGATTGCGCGATGACCCGCGCTTTGCGCGCGCGGTCGAGATCAGCCAGGAGAAGATCCACACGCTCGCGGACTTCTGGCCGTTGACGGGCCCGCTGCTCGACGCGCCGATCGACGACGCGAAGGCGCGCGAGCGCTGGCTCGGCGAGGCCGGTCGCACGACGCTCGCGAAGGTCCGCTCGGCGCTCGCGGGGCTCGGCGAGTTCACCCAGGACGAGGTCGCGCGAGCGCTCGAAGCGCTCGTCCAGCGCGAGTGCCTGAAGCCGCGCGAGGTCTACCAGCCGCTGCGTGTCGCGCTGTGCGGCTCGACGGTCTCGCCGGGCATCTTCGAGAGCGTCGCGCTGCTCGGGCGCGAGGAGACGCTCACCCGGATCGACGCCGCGCTTGCTCGCGACTGAGGACGCGGACTTAATTTTCCTGCGCAGGTGCCGATAGGGGTTCTAACAAGCGGCCGACACGGATGGTCGAGAGTCCTCAAGCACTTCACGCACGAATGCAAGCAACCGCTGCCAAGACAAAGACAAAGCCACAGCCGGCCGTCAAGGCGAAGGCGAAACCAAAGACCCGGCAGGCCGTGAGCGTCGCAAAGCCGGCGAAGGCCGTCGCGACACGCGGTGCGCGTGGCGCCCGCTCAGCGGCAGCGAACGCGCCGGCCGCGCCCTCGCCGACCTCGTCGACCTCGTCGAGCGCGGCTTCGCCGAACGGCTCGACGGGCGAGCGCCACCAGAACGAGGGGCACGGCCGTCGCCTGACGATGGCCTTCGAAGCGCTCGAGGCGTTCCCGGCGCTGGCGGAGTCGCGCGACAGGCTGATCTCGGTCGTCTCGAAAGAGCACGTCGCGACGGCGGACATCGTCACGGCGGTCGAGTCGGACGTCGCGCTGATCATTGCTGTGCTGCGCCTGGCAAACCAGGCGCAGGGCGGACGAGGGCGGATCGACACGGTCGTCGCGGCGGTCGAGCTGCTGACCCCGCAGACGGTCCAGGGCCTCGCGACGCGCGTACGCACATTCGACTTCTTCGAGCGCTCGAGCGTGTGGGAGGCCGCACCGGAGCGCTTCCGCCTGCACGCGCTCGCGACTCAGCACGCCGCGGACCGGATCGCGGCCGAGGTCGGCTTCGAGCACCGCGACCGCCTGACGGCGACGAGCCTTCTGCACGACATCGGCAAGCTCGTGCTGCTGCACGCCTATCCGGGCTATCCGTCGCAGGTCCACCGCGGCGCGCGCACGCCTGAGGACCGGATCCACCAGGAGCGTCGCGAGCTCGGCGTCGACCACGCGCTCGTCGGCGGCGTGCTTGCACGCCGCTGGGGGCTGCCGGGGACGATCGCGACAGCGATCGAGCGCCACCATAATCCTGATGTAGAGGGTGAGGCTGCGTTCGTGCGGCTCGCGGACATGCTGGCGCACTACGAACAGGGCGCGCCGGTCTCGCCGGCGGAGATGCTGCGCACGGCGCGCACGATCGGGCTCGGCCCGGCCGAGCTGCGGCGCGTGATGTACGAGCTTCCGAGCGCTCCGAGCCAGCGCCGCCGCCACGTCGACCCGTGCCCGCTCTCAGGACGCGAGCTCGGCGTGCTGCAGCGCCTCGCCGAGGGCAAGGTCTACAAGCAGATCGCGCACGAGCTGACGCTCTCGACGAGCACGGTGCGCACGCACCTGCACAACATCTACGGCAAGCTCGGCGCCGTCGACCGCGCGCAGGCGGTCTTGATCGCGACGGAGCGCGGCTGGCTCTGAGACGCGGACGGCCGTGCCTGGCGCCGCTGCCGTAGCATCGGCGGCGTGATGCGCCGATGATCTCGATCACGAGCAAGTCGCCGTATGCGGTCCTCGCGCTCGTCGAGCTCGGACGCAGCGGCGGCACGGACCCGGTGCCGATCGGCGAGCTCGCGCGCAGGCGCGACGTGCCGGTGCAGTTCCTCGAGCAGCTCTTCGCGGTGCTCAGGCGCGCCGGCGTGATCAGCTCGCAGCGCGGCGTGAAGGGCGGCTACCGCTTCGCGCGCGAGCCGGAGGACGTCACGGTGCTCGAGATCGTCGAGCTGCTCGACGGACCGCTCGGGCGCGACGCGCAGGGACCGTTCGCGGACGCGGCTGCGGCGGCGCGCAAGGTGCTCGAAGAGACGACGATCGCGGACGTGATCGAGCGCGAGGCGCGCGAGGCAGGCGCTTCGATGTACCACATTTAGAGGGCCCCCGAACCCACGAGCTGGCGGCCGTCGTCTGGAGCCGTTCGACCGTTAGGTAACCGCTTGGAACCGCACCGAGCGGTACCCGACTGTTGCGCGAGTGTCGCGCGCGCCGCGCCGAGTCGTCGTGTTCCTCGCTGGGCACCCACGTAACCCGCTGTCCGTCGCGTTCAACGGGCTCGCTCAGCGCCATCATTGGCGCCGAGGGCGCGAGGGATGAGTGCTGCGGCCAGCGGATGACCCCGGTCGGCGGATGAAGGCGGGTGAATGCTGGACCATGATCGGCGGCAGCCCGCCAGACCTCGTGGTCCGCCAGTCTCCGATGATCTGGAAGGTCATCGCGTTGGCCATGAACACGGTAAGGAAGACGTTGCTCGGCCAGTCCGAGGAGATGGGCGGATTTCGTCCTGTCTCAACGGAGCGGCCGGCCTTCAGGGCCCTCGCCGCAGGCGGGAACGACGTTTCATCGGAGATGGTCGGTGTGTCGTGAGGGACGTCTTTACGGCCCACAGCGGCGAGGAGCTCCTGATCCGGCTCGTCAGATCCCGCGGTTCTCCGACGATGAGCGGCGTCCGCCAGCGGGCGGTACGTGGCTCGGTTCGTTGGACGTACACCGGTCGCGACACGCGGTAGCCGGCCGCGATCTGAAAGCATCGCGCGTCATGGGCATGTCGGAGGCCGAGACACGCGCGAAGCTCATCGATCCGAAGATCAAGGCGGGCGGATGGTCCGAGGATCTGATCGAGCGCGAGTACCTCTATCGAAAGGGCCGCGTCCGCCTTATCGGAGAGCAGACGGTGCGCGACACGCCGCAGTACGCCGACTACGTCCTCCGGGATAAGCCGAAGGGCCTGATCCTGGCCGTGCTGGAGGCGAAGGAGGAGGACCGCTCGCCAGGCCACGGTCTACAGCAGGCGCTTGCCTACGCGGAGGACCTCGCCGTTCGGTTCGCCTACTCTTCCAATGGGCACGAGTTCGTAGAGCAGGATCGCGCCGCCGGCGTCGTGACAGAACACCTCACGTCGGTGCCCTCGCCCGAGGAGCTGCTTGCGCGCATCCAGGCTCAGGACACCATGCGCGGCCCGACCGTTGCGAACAGGCGTGGGGAGCAAGTGGCGAACCCGATGATCGAGCCCGCGTACAGCGCTCCCGGGGTGGGCGAGCCGCGCTACTACCAGGAGCGGGCGATCACGGCGGCCATCGACCAGATGCTGCTCGGCCGTCATAGGGCCCTCCTAAGTTTGGCCACCGGGACGGGGAAGACGTTCATCGCCTTCAACCTCGCTTGGAAGCTCATGCGCTCCGGCTGGTCCAAGCGGGTCCTGTTCTTGGCCGACCGCGTGAACCTCGCGGCTCAGGCCTACAACGAGTTCGCGCCGTTCGGCGATGCCCGCGGGATGATCGCGGGTGCTCTGCCAATGCAGCGCGACGTCCACTTCGGCATCTACCAGGGCCTCTACGTGATGGGCGCCGGTGGAAAACGACTGTACGAGCAGTATCCCGCCGACTATTTCGACGTCGTGATCATCGACGAGTGCCACCGGAGCGGCTACGGCGACTGGAGTGCGATCCTCGACCACTTCGAGTCGGCGTTCCATCTAGGGCTCACGGCCACGCCCAAGCGCACCGACTCGATCGATACCTACGAGTTCTTCGGCGGCGAGAACAGGGATGGGGACAATCAGCCTCAGTCCGCTTACGAGTACTCGCTGGGGAAGGGGATCGACGACGGATTCCTTGCGACGTACCGCGTTTACCAAGTCAAGATGAACGTGGACCAGCAGGGCCTCCACATCGTAAACGAGCTGGCGAAGGGCGCAGAGCTGATCGTCCCCGAAGGCGGCGACATCCAGGACGCCTACACGATGGCCGAGTTTGAGCGCGAGATTGTCGTTCCCGACCGCACGAAGGCAATGTGCGAGCATTTGGCGGCCAAGCTGCGCACCTGGGGCGCGACCCAGAAGACCATCATCTTCTGCGTCACGATGGAGCACGCGGAGCTTGTGCGCACGACGATGCAGAACCTACTCGGCCCCGAGACCGGCAAGAACCTTTATGCCGTGCGGATTGTCTCCGAGGAGCGCGACGCGCAAGCAACCTTGCGCGAGTTCCAGTCCTCAACGTCCACGCAGCCGCTGCTCGCGACGACGGTTGACCTGCTGACGACCGGCGTCAATGTGCCATCAGTGCGCAACATCGTCTTCATGAAGCTGGTGGGTTCGCCGACGATCTTCAAGCAGATCATCGGGCGCGGCAGCCGTATCGACGCCACGACGGGCAAGGAGTTTTTTCGGATCATCGACTACACGAACGCCACGAGGTTGTTCGACGAGTGGGACCTGCCCTCGGCCGGCACCGACCCCGACCAGCCCACTACGGGCGAGGAGGCGGTCGAAGGACGTGTCCTGGACAGCGAGGCACAGGCGACGATCGAGGGGGCTGTCGTCGTCGCGCGCCTGGGAACCCGGACGCTCAGGGAAACGACGACCGATGCATACGGTGGGTTCGGGTTCGACGGGTTGCCAGCGGCCCCGATTACCTTGATCGTTGCAGCATCCGGTTACACGCGGCGCACGACCAAGGTCCAACCAGCCCAACCGCCGCCCCAGGTCGACGTCGAGTTGCGGCAGCCAACCGAGGGCGCCGAAAAAGCTGCTGATCGAAGGCGTCGAGGTGACCATCGCCGAGGAAACGCAACTGACCCTCGACGGAGAGGGCACACTGTCCGTCGAGGAGTACCGGGACTATGCGGGGGAACAGGTCCGCACGGAGGCTGGGGACGCGGTCACGCTAACCGAACTGTGGCGCGATCCGGACAAGCGCCAGACGCTGCGAGAGCACCTTCGCGAGCGGAAGGTCGATCCGGCGATCCTCGGCGTGTTGCTCAAGCGGCCCGATGCGGATGACTTGGATCTTCTAACCCACATCGCATATGGCGAGCGGATCCGCACACGGGAGGAACGTGCCCGCGCGGTCGAGCAGGTCGACGTGGCTTGGCTGGACGGCTACCCGTCCGAACAGCGTCAGATCGTGCAGGCTCTGATCGACAAGTACCGCGCGGCCGGGGTGGAGGAGATTGCCACAGCACAGGTCTTCGGGCTGCCGCCGTTTATCGATGAGTTCGGCGGCGTGGCGGGTCTAGCGCAAATGTTCGGTGGCGCCGACGAGGTTCGACAGCTGATGCGTGAAATCCAGGAACACCTGTACCCGATCGACGAGATGGCCTATGACGCAGCAGGAGCTTGAAAATCTCGTCAAGTCCGCGTCGGACAAGATGCGGTCAGACGACAATACGAAGGGCGTCACGAAGTACCTCGAGCACTTTTCGTGGCTGCTCTTCCTCCGCCTGTTCGAGCAGGTTGAGGACCAGGCCGAGATGGTCGCCGAGATGGACAAGCGATCTTACGAGCGCACCGTGAGCGGCGACTACCGCTGGTCGGCCTGGACTCAGCGCGATCTGACCGGCCCCGAGCTAGTCGACTTCGTGACCACTGAGCTCTTGCCTCACCTACGCCAGCTCGCGGGGACACCCGAGCGCGAGAAGGTGGCGGAGATCTTCAACGCGGTCAGCGCGGTCATGAAGTCGGGCTACGTGCTGGCTGAAGTAATCGCAGTGATCGACAAGGTCAGCTTCGCCACGGTTGCTGACTACCACGCGATGAGCGTGATCTACGAGCGCCTACTGGCCGAGATGGGGGGCGACGCGTCGTGGTCGGGCGAGTTCTACACGCCGCGCCCCGTGGTTGAGCTCATGGTGGCGGTGACGCGACCAAAGCTCAAAGAGCGCATCTACGACCCATGTTCGGGATCGTGTGGCTTTCTCGTATCGACGTTCGAGCACATCAAGGGCGGCGCCGACACGCTCGCGGAGCGCGCGTTACTCCAGCAGGGAACCCTCTTCGGCAAGGAGGCGGGCGAGCTGCCATTCCTGCTCGGCACGATGAACATGATGCTCCACGGCATCCTCGCGCCGAACAACCTGCGCACAAATACCTTGGAGGAGGATGTCTCAACCGTCGCGCCCGACGCTCAGTACGACGTCGTGCTCACCAATCCCCCGTTTGGCGGTCGCGAGAACCCTCAGGTCCAGCAGAACTTCCAACTGCACACGTCAGCCACGGAGGTTCTTTTCCTTCAGCACATCGTCGCGATGACTAGGGGCGAGGGACGCGTCGCGGTCGTCGCGCCGGACGGCGTCTTGTTCGACGACGAGACGGCCTTCAAAGGGCTCCGGCGGAAGCTTTTGACCGACTGCAATCTCCACACGATCGTGCGCCTGCCTGTCGGCGCGTTTCCGAACACGCCACATCAGCGGTTGAACCTTCTGTTCTTCGATCGGAAAGGGCCTAGCCAAGGCGTCTGGTTTTACGAGCATCTCGTTCCGGAGAATCGCCGGCACCTCAAGCACCCTCGCTACAACAAGTCCAACCCGCTCTGCTTCGAGGAGTTGGAGCCGCTCCTCGCTTGGTGGGACGCGCGGGAGCCCAACGACCACGCGTGGTACGTACCCGCCGACGAGATCGAGGCGGAGACGCTGGACCTCGACCTCCATCATCCTGACCGGCCGCCGAAGCTGGATGTCGTCATGCCGAGTGAGTTGCGTATGGAGATCGACGAAACGTCCGAGGCGCTACGTGACTTCGTCGGCGAGATCGTCGGCGCCGGTCAGGAGCTCGACGGTGCACTCGCCGCGGCACAGGAGCTTGTTTCCCTCGACTCGCTCGGCGTCAAGGTCAATCCCGAGAACCATGATCCGCGAGAAGACGGCGATGGGGAGTTCCTGTACGTCGACCTTTCCGCCGTCGATCGCGGTGCGATTGCCATGCCCGAGCCCCTCGCGAACGCAAAGGCCCCCTCGCGGGCCCGTCGTGTAGTCCGTACCGGCGACGTTCTGTTCTCGATGGTGCGCTCCTACCTCCGAGGCCACGCCGTCATTCCCGAGGCGCTCGACGGTGCGATTGCGTCAACCGGCTTCGCGGTTCTCTGTCCGCCCGAAGGCGTGCTTCCTGATTGGCTACTCCTTCAGCTACTCGCTCCGCGGTTGGTGCAGCAGTGCCTTGTAGCGAAGGGTGCTCATTACCCGGCGTTGCGGGTCGACCAAGTCAAGGCGCTGACGGTTCCCGTGCCCCCTAGCGAGGACTCGCAACAACAGTTGGTCGATGAGGTTTGGCCGCGCGTCAGCGCGATCCGCACGTCCCGCCTCGGTGTCGTCGATCGGCTGACCGAACTGCTCGACTCGATCAAGGACAGCGAGTTCTCCTTGTTGGCGCTGGGCGACGGTCCGTCGGACGGCTAACCGCGCGGCCAGGACGATCCGAGTGTGGCGTGGGGGGACGCGGTCGAGGGCTATATCGCGACCAAGAACTGCAAGACACGGTCGGCCCCGATCGCGGTGGTTCTACGGGACTACCTCGACGAGCAACCGCTCGCGACGACCGCCGTCGAGCACGTTCTCGGCCCGCCTCGGTTCATCGATCATGCCACCAGGCGGGCGCCCGCCCGGTGGGAGGGCTGCGGCTGCCGGTCATCGACCTGCACGAGGCGCAGCACACGTACGCGACGTTCGCGATCGCTGCGAGGTTGAACTTGAAGACCTCCTCTACCTACAAGGGCTACGCGACGAGGCGGCACCATGCTCGACGCCTACGCCTACTTCGCGCGGCAGGCGGGCGGGACTGTCGCGCGAACCGTCGCGCACCCCCAAGAAGTTGCGGCGTGGGGGCGCGTGGCCCGGGTGTCCCACATCTAAGGCCGCTCGCACGACAGCTGACTCAACCCCCGCGGGGGCGTTCCGACGCCTGGCCAAGAATCGGTTCGTTCATTGACTTCGCGTCATCTTGCGTTTACTTTGGCTGTGGAGAAGCGCTGGCAGGTCGCAGCCGCGGAGCTTCTGTGCGCGCTGGCCGGCGATGGAGACGACACGAACTACGGAGGGAACCCCGGGCTGATGGGTCCGCTGCAAGCGATGGATCGCTCGATAGCTGCCGCACAGCCACTCGACCCGCCGGCGGAGGCGAGGTTCGCCGCGCAATGGCTGCGGCTCGCGGCGCTGGCGCTCGTCTTGCTGCTCGCGCTCGCTGCGCTGCTCGCACCGCTGCTGCGCGGAAGCCGTGATGGGACGCAGGAGGTGACCCTGCTGCAACACGCGAGTCTCGCGAACGTCCCGAGCACGGCGCGCGCCGAGGTCTCGGCCGTGCTCGGCACCGCGCAGCCGGCGTTTCGCGTGAGGAGCTCAGGTGGCGCGCTGCGGGCGAGGAATGCCGCGAACGCTCTGCACGCGAGCTTCGCGGGGTCGGGCGTGCGGCTGCGCTCACGGGGGGTCGACGTCAGCTTGAGCCTTCGAGCGCTCGGCATCGGCGACTCGCTGCAAGCGGTCGCTCGGGCGCTTCCGACGGCGCACGCGAACCGAGTCAGCTATGCGCGCGGGGGTGCGCTGACGGAGTGGTACGCGAACGGCCCGGCGGGTCTCGAGCAGGGCTTCACTTTGATGCACGCGCCCGGGCACGCGACGCAGACGCAGACGCAGGAGCAAGGGCCGCTGACGCTGTCGCTCGCGCTGGGCGGCTCGGCGCACGCGTCGCTCGCGCCGGGCGCTCGCTCGCTGACATTGCGCAGCGGCATGCACACGCTCAAGTACGGCGGCCTCGAGGCAACCGACGCGAACGGCCACGCCCTGCGCAGCTGGTTGGCGCTCGAAGGAGGACGACTGCTGATCCGCGTCGACGCGGCGCATGCGCGCTACCCGCTGACGATCGATCCGCTGATCGAAGCGAGCGGCAAGCTGACGGGCGCGGGTGAGATCGGCGAAGGCCAGTTCGGCTCGAGCGTGGCGCTCTCGGCGGACGGCGACACGCTGCTCGTCGGCGCGCCGCATGACGCGAACGTCGATCGCGGCGCGGCGTGGTTCTTCACGCGCGCCGGCTCGACGTGGGTGCAGCAGGGCTCGGAGCTGACGGGCGCCGAAGGGGCGCCGCCGGGCGAAGAAGAACAGTGCGCCGAAGAAGCGCCCGAAGAAGCGGGCGAATGCGCATTCGGCGCGAGCGTTGCGCTGTCGGCGGACGGCAACACGGCGCTGATCGGCGAACCGTCGGCAACTGCGCGCCCGGGAAGTGCGTGGGTGTTCAAGCGCACTGGCTCGGGCGCGGAAGCGAAATGGACGCGCGCGATCATCCTGCCGGGCGAAGGGGGTGCAGTAGGCGGGCGCTTCGGCAAGAGCGTCGCGCTCTCGGCGGACGGCGCGACGGCGCTCGTCGGCGATCCGTCGGCGGACGGCCAGCGCGGCGACGCATGGGTCTTCGCGCTGTCGGGCGCGAGCGCGACGGTGCAGGGAGAGCTCGTCGACGCGGAAGCTGCGCACTTCGACCACGTCGGGCGCAGCGTGGCGCTCTCGGGCGACGGCGATACGGCGCTGATCGGCGTTCCGGGCGCGGCGGAATACACGGGCGCGGCGCTCGTGTTCACTCGTGCGGGCGAATCGTGGAGCCGCGTGCCGGGTGAGCTGACGGGCGAAGCGGAGACGGGTGCGGCGCGCTTCGGCAAGAGCGTCGCGCTGTCGGGCGACGGCGGGACGGCACTCATCGGCGGGCAGAACGACAACGAAACGATCGGCGCGGCGTGGGGCTTTGTGCGCTCGGGCGAATCGTTCGTGGCGCAGGGCGGCAAGCTCGTCGGTCCGCAGGAAGCGGGCGTGCACTTCGGCATGAGCGTGGCGCTGTCGGGCGACGGCAGCTTCGCGCTGATCGGCGCGCCGCGCGCGGGCGACGGCGAAGCCTTCCAGTACACGCACTCGAGCTCCGGCTGGGCGCCGGTGAAAGGCCAGCTAGCGGGTGTAGGCGAGTCGGGCAAGGGGTGGCAGAGTGCGTCGGTCGCGCTGTCGAGCGAAGCGGACGTCGCGGTGCTCGGCGCGCCGCACGACAACGCGCGCGAGGGCGCGGCATGGGTCTTTGGCGAAGCGCCGATCGTCACGCCTGCGCCGCCCGCGGTAACGCAGGTGCTGCCGGGCTTCGGCCCGGCGGGCACGGCGGTGAGAATCAAAGGGTCGGGCTTCACGAGCGCGACGGCGGTCTCGTTCGGCTCGGTCCCGGCGGCGAGCTTCGAATTCACCAGCGAAGGCGTGATCAAGGCGGTCGCGCCGGCGGGCGAAGGCATCGTCGACGTGACGGTGCAGACGCCGGCGGGCGTGAGCGCCATCAACACGCGTGGGGATAGCGTCCCGGGCGACGACATGTTCCGCTTCACGGCGTCCGGCGCTGGCGGCGGCCCAGGTGGCCCGGACAAAAAAGGCGGCGGCACGACGCCTGCGCCGCCGGAAGTCACGACGACGACGACGACGACGGTGGGCGGCACGGGCTCCAAGCCGCCGAGCGGCGGCGTGCTCGGCACGACGAGCAGTTCGGCGGCGGCTTGCGAGGTGACGCTGCGCAGCAAGCGCCTCGCGGTGACGAGCTATCGCACGGTCGCGCTGCGGCTGCTGCGCACGGGGGCGGGTGCGTGCAGCGGCAAGCTGACACTCAATTTCAATCTGCGCCCGAAGGGCAAGCGTCCGAAGCTGAAGGCGATCGGCACGGCGTCGTACTCGATCTCATCGGGCGCGAGCAAGGTGTTCAAGATCACGCTGAACAAGGCGGGCAGGAAGCTGTTCCGCGCGCATCGTGGAAAGCTGAACGTGAGCCTCGCGATCGTCCGCGCGGTCCCGGTGCCGCGCTTGGCGAAGAGCGCGAGCGTGCGGCTGACGTGGAAGAAAACGCACAAGGCGCTGACGCTGACGAGGTAGGGGTGGGCGCGGGCATGCGCGAGCGCCGTGAGCAGCGGCGCTCGACTATCGTGGGGTCTTATGCCCCGAATCCCGATCAACATTGCAGAGCTGGTCGGAGACACTCCGCTGGTGGCGCTCGCGGACATGCTCGCGGACACGCCGGCGGCGGAGAACGGCGTCGAGCTGTTCGCGAAGCTCGAGTCGTTCAACCCGGGCGGCAGCGTCAAGGACCGCATCGGCGTGGCGATGATCGAGGCGGCGGAGGTGGAAGGCAGGATCGAGCCGGGCCGCACGACAATCGTCGAGGCGACGAGCGGCAACACGGGAATTGCGCTGGCGTTCGTCTGCGCGGCGAAGGGCTATGACCTCGTGCTGACGCTCCCGCAGGGGATGAGCCGCGAGCGCGAGGGCCTGTTGCGTCTGTACGGCGCTCGCGTCGAGGTGACGGAGTCGCTCGGCGGCATGAGCGAGGCGGTCGCGGCGGCGCAGGCGATGGCGCGCGACAGCGATGTCTTCCTGCCGGATCAGTTCACGAATGCGGCGAACCCGGAGGTGCACCGCAAACACACCGGGCCGGAGATCGAGCGAGCGCTCGAGGGAAGGATCGACGTGCTCGTGGCGGGCGTCGGCACGGGGGGGACGATCACTGGCGTCGGTGAGTACTTGCGCCGGCGCAACGCGAAGCTGCGCGTCGTCGCGGTCGAGCCGCGTGGCTCATCGGTGCTCTCGGGTGGGCGTGCTGGTCCGCACCGGATCCAGGGAATCGGCGCGGGCTTCGTCCCGCCGGTGCTCAACCGCGAGCTGCTCGACGAGGTGATCGCGGTCTCGGACGACGATGCGATCCACACGGCGTGGGCGTGCGCGAAACGCGCGGGGCTGCTCGCGGGGATCTCTTGCGGCGCGGCGCTGTGGGGCGCGCTGCAGGTCGCGGCGCGGCCGGAGTCGAAGGGCAAGCGGATCGTCGTGATCATGCCGGACTCGGGCGAGCGCTACGTCTCTCAGGCTTTTTTCGCTCCCTGAGCAACGACTAAATTTTAAGGCGCCCTTTCGGGCGATCGTTTGATCGCGCAGTGCGAAGGACGTTGCGCGTGCTTCCAGACTCTCGTAGCATTCCGCACTTCTGGCGCACTGAGCGGAACGCGAGTGATCGCATAGGGGGACGACGTGGTCGGATTCGATCGTCGGGGCAGCGTGCGGAGCCTGCGGCGGGCTTTGAGCGTGCTGCTCGTGGTGCTTGCCGCAGTTCTGCTGTTGGCTGCAGCGGCGAGCGCCTCGCGTCCAAGGTCGCACGCCGCCGGCACGGTCTGGTCAGGCGCTCGCGCCCATGCGCTGGCGGCGTATCGCCGCGGTCGGGCGCTGCGCGCCCAAAGTGCTCGCCGGCACGCTCGCCGCCGTCGCGGCGCGCGGGAGGCAATCGTCGGTGGCTCGCAGACATCGGCGGATCAGTTTCCGTGGCAGGTCGCCGTGCTGACCGAAACTGGATTGTGTGGCGGGGTGGTCGTCGGTCTCGGCGAGGTTCTCACGGCGGGCCACTGCGTCGTCGATCCTGAAACGGGCGAACCGCTGCTTCCCGCCGAAGTGCTCGTCCTCGCGGGCAGCTCGAATCTCTCCGAAGAAGAATCGGTCGACCCGGCCGTGCAGGAACGTATCGCCAGTGCGGTGCGTGTCCATCCGTACTTCGACTACGCGGCCGGTCCTGGGACTCCCGACGACGTGGCGGTGATCGACGTCGGGCAGGCGCTGCTGGAAACGGCGACTGTGAAGTCGGTGAAAGCGCTTGCGACCGTGCTCCCACCCGCTGAAGGGATGCCTGCCTTGGTCTCGGGGTTCGGCGAACAGGACACAGAACCTGCGGAACTGGACGGCAACCTCTATGCGCTGAGCACGACGATCGGGTTCAGCCGTGAATGCGGCTTGGAAGAACGTGCGAACGCGCTGTTCGTTTGCGCGAGCACTCCGAGTGGAACGATCTGTCGCGGCGACAGCGGCGGTGCGCTCGTGAGTGGCTCGCCGGCCAGCCTGATCGGCGTCGTCGACACGGTTCGCATCGTCGGTGGGCGGACGTGTGTCGATGGTGCCGTCGACGGCTTCGCGAACGTCACGGCACCGGAGATCCTCGACTTCGTCGAAGGCAGCGAAGCGCCACCGGTCGCGCCGAGAGGCGGCGGCGCCGGGATCCGCGGCTTCATCGAAGTCGGCAAATCGCTGACGTGCGAACCGGGGAGCTGGAGCGGCAGTCCGACGTATACATATGCGTTCATCGACAGCGCCGGACAGGTCCTGCAGCAGGGCCCGGCGACGTCGTATCCGCTGACGAGCGCCGATCTCGGGCGAGCGATCCTCTGCGAGGTCTACGCGACGAACGCGGGCGGTACGGGCGTCGGGCGAACTCCGGCGCTGCCGCCGATCGAAGCAGCTCGCACGGGCGCTGCCGCTGGCACGCCGCCCGGTTCGGGCGGCGGGGCGGCGCCGGTGCAAGCGGCTGCCGTGTCTTCGCCGCCATCCGGCGCCGGGATCCCCGGCCCGGGCATCGGCGTCTCGCAGATCGCGGCGCTGCTGAAGAAGGCGCTTGCGCCCGCGGGCAAGCTCGCGAAGATCGCGTCGCTGCTGGGCTCAGGGCGCACGACGGTCACGTTCGCGGCGCCGCAGGCGGGCAGCGTGAGCATCTCGTGGTATCTCGCAGGCGCGCGGGCGAGCTCGGCCCGCGACCAGGCCTCAAAGCCGCTGCTCGTCGCGTCGGGGCACAAGGCATTCGCGAAAGCGGGCAGCGCGCGGATCGCGATCGCCCTGACGAGCGCCGGCAAGCGCGCGCTGCGTGGCCGCAAGCACGCGACGCTGACGGCGAAGGGCACGTTCACGCGCGCCGGCGCGTCCGCGGTCACGGCTGCCAAGACGTTCGTGCTCGCCGGCTAGCGACCCGCGGGCGCGGCCCGCAAGACTGCAGATATCCGCGCCGCGGGCGCTACGCTTTGGGCATGGCCGGCATCGAGTTCGCGCGGGTCGCGAAGGAGCTGCGTCGCGACGTGCAGGCGGCACGCACTCGCGATCCGGCGGCGCGCGACGTCGGGCAGCTCGAGATCGTCACGACGTGGCCGGGGATCCACGCGCTGCTCGCGCACCGCGTCGCGCACGCGCTCGACGCGGCCGGCGTCTCGCTGCTGCCGCGGCTGATCTCGATGCTGACGCGGATGGTCACGGGCATCGAGATCCATCCGGCGGCACAGATCGGCGCGGGCCTGTTCATCGACCACGGCACGGGCGTCGTGATCGGCGAGACGGCCGTGATCGGCGACGACGTGACGCTCTACCAGGGCGTCACGCTCGGCGGCACGGGGTTCGCGACGGGCAAGCGCCACCCGACGATCGAGGACAACGTGACGATCGGCTCGGGCGCGAAGCTGCTCGGCCCGATCACGGTCGGGCACGGTGCGAAGATCGGCGCGAACAGCGTCGTGATCACCGACGTGCCGCCGAACTCGACGGTCGTCGGCAACCCAGGTCATCCGGTGCGCGTCGAAGGGCGCCGCGCAGAGGGGCCGGACGCGGACTGGATTCACCTGCCGGACCCGATCGCCGAGGCGATCCAGGGCCTCGCAAGCCGGATCGGCGCGCTCGAGCGGGCCGTAGCTGAGCTTTCGCAGGAGGAGCCTGGACCGATCGCGGAGGTCAGACCGCTGCGGACGGTGAAGGGCCCGAACCCGGCAGGCGGCTAGGCGCGGCCGGTGCTTCGGCAGTGAGAAACGAGTAGGAGCTCTCGGCGACTCGGCGAACGGCGAGCGCGTTCGACGCAAACACCTGCCGCTGCTGGCCTGCGAGGCGGAGCCTCGCGCGGGCGTCGAGCATCCGACAATCGCCGTAAACAGGGCGCAATCGGCTGAGTTAGCCTCAGCGCGCTATGCGCCGAACTCGTGGCTTGACGATCGCGTTCACGCTCGCAGCGCTCGCGGATTGTGGCGCCGGCTGCGGGGGCTCCTCGCACGCAGCCGCGTTGAGCGCGGGCGCGCGTCGCGCGCAGCAGAACGTCATCGCCGTTTGCGCGGCCGCAGATCCAGCGGCGGTCAGGGCAGCCGGCGGCGCGAGCGCGATCGAACGCGACGTCGAGGTCTTGGTGGCGGAAGCGAAGCGGCGCCGGGACCCGACGATCGCCAGACGGGCAACAGAAGCGTTTCGCAGCGGCAAGCGGACGACGGCATGCGGGCCGGCCTATGCCGACACGATCGAGCTCGAGCTGCTGCCGCGCGTTTCGCCGCAGACCGTTCAGAGCGCGGGTGTGTCGGGAGGGCTGAATGGCTTCCGCAGAGGCGCAGTCGGCTACTACGCGGCACATTTCGGATCGGCCGAAGACGTGGCGGAACGCGAATGTGTGACGACTTCGGCGGGACTGTACGAACGCGTGCCGCAACTCGAGAACTTCTTGTATCTGCTGAGCGTCGGCAACGCGCAGGCGCGAACGCTACTCGCGCACTTGCGGGCCGACTGCCGCGCCGAAGGGCGCTGACTCGCCGCGCCTGCGACTCCGCGCGCCCGCGCGGTCGGCCGAGCGCGCACCTATGCTGGGGAGGTGGCAGTAAACCCCCATGCCGAGCACCTCCAGGAGCTGCTGGCGGGCCTCAACGAGCCCCAGCGCGAGGCCGTCACGCACGGCGAGGGGCCGCTGCTGATCCTCGCCGGCGCGGGCAGCGGCAAGACGCGCGTGCTGACGCATCGGATCGCGCACCTGATCTACACCGACGAGGCGCAGCCGAACGAGATCCTCGCGATCACGTTCACGAACAAGGCCGCGAAGGAGATGGCCGGCCGCGTCGAACGGCTGCTCGGCCGCCGTACGCGAGGGATGTGGCTGATGACGTTTCATGCCGCCTGCGCGCGGATCTTGCGCGTCGAGGCCGAGCGGCTCGGCTACACGCGCCAGTTCACGATCTACGACCAGGCCGACGCGCGGCGGCTGACGAAGCGCTGCGCGGACGCCGTCGGCGTCGATCCGAAGCGCTACACGCCGGCGGCGCTGCACAACCAGATCTCGGCCGCGAAGAACCGGCTGCGCTCGGCGAGCGACCTGCGCGAAGCCGTCGGCTCGCCGTTCGAGGAGATGCTCGCGGACGTCTACGAACTCTACGAGCGCGACATGCTGCGGATGAACGCGATGGACTTCGATGACCTGCTGTTTCGCACGGTCAACCTGCTCGAGCTGTTCGAGGAGGTTCGCGAGCGCTACCAGCGCGCCTTCCGCCACGTGCTCGTCGACGAGTACCAGGACACGAACTACGCGCAGTACCGAATGCTGCAGCTGCTCGTCGGCGGCGGGCGCTCGCCGGCATCGGCGCAGGCCGATGGCAGCACGACCCGGCCGACGTACTCCGGCCCGGTCGG
>DASZLB010000219.1:0-4477 GCA_035552575.1 Solirubrobacteraceae bacterium
CTCGGCGTCGATCGCCGTAGGCCGCGCGCCGATCGTCGTCAGCAGGCGGTGCAGGCGCTCGTAGGCGACGCCGGCGGTGCTGCTGAGCGGCGTCAGGTACCAGACGGCGCCGTCGAACAGGTCCTCGCGCGCGTGCTCGACACCCTGCGTCTCCGCGCCGGCGAGCGGGTGCCCGCCGATGAAGCGCTCGTCGGCGCCGGCCTCCGCGAGCAGGCGCTTGGTCGAACCGACGTCGCTGACGACGCAGTCCGGTCCGGCCGCGGCGAGCGCCGCCTGCGCCGTTCGCGCGAGCGCGCCGACGGGCGTCGCGACGAACACGACGTCGGCGTCGTGCACTGCCTCGGCGACGCCCGCAGCGGCGCGGTCGATCGCGCCGAGCTCGAGCGCCTTCGCGCGGACGCGCTCGTCCGGGTCATAACCGCAGACCTGCGCGTCCGCCCGGCGCCGGGTGGCCAGGCCGATTGAGCCGCCGATCAGCCCGACCCCCAGCACTGCGACGTTCAAGGAGCTGGCACCAGGACCATCAGACGGCGCTGAGCGCCTTCCCGGCCAGCTGCGCAGCCTGTTCGACCGACGCCGCGTAGGCGGCGAAGTCCTCGGCCCTGAGGGCCTGCGGACCGTCGCAGATCGCCGCCTCGGGCTTCGGGTGCACCTCGACGATGATCCCGTCGGCGCCGACGGCGGCGGCCGCCAGCGAGAGCGGCGTGACGAGGTCGCGGCGCCCGGCCGCATGGCTCGGATCGACGATGATCGGCAGGTGCGTGAGCTCCTTCAGCACCGGCACGGCCATCAGGTCGAGCGTGAAGCGGTAGGCCGTCTCGAACGTGCGGATGCCGCGCTCGCAGAGCATCACGTTCGGATTGCCTTCCTTGAGGATGTACTCGGCCGCCATCAACAGCTCGTCGAGCGAGGACGAGAGCCCGCGCTTCAGCAGCGCCGGGCGCCCCGAGCGGCCGATCTCGGCCAGCAGCGGGTAGTTCTGCATGTTGCGCGCACCGATTTGGATCACGTCGGCGACCTCGAGCACGGCGTCCATGTCGCGCATGTCCATCAGCTCCGTGACGATCGGCAGCCCCGTCTCCGACTTGGCCTCGGCGAGCAGCCGCAGGCCCTCCTGGCCGAGACCCTGGAAGGCGTAGGGCGAGGTGCGGGGCTTGTACGCGCCGCCGCGCAGGAACGAAGCGCCGGCGTCGCGCACGACGCGCGCGGTCTCGAGCGTCTGCTCGCGCGACTCGACCGTGCACGGGCCGGCCATGATCGCGAAGTGGTCGCCGCCGACCTTGCGCCCTTCGATGTCGAGCACCGTCCGCTCGCCGTGCCTGATCTGCGCAGAGGCGAGCTTGTAGGGCTTCAGAATCGGAACGACACGGTCGACGCCGGCCTCGCCCTCGAGGCCGAGGCCCTCGACGGTCACGTCCTGCTCGACATCGCCGATCGCGCCGATCACGGTGACGCGCGCGCCCCTGCTGCGATGGGCGAGCGCGCCGGCTCGCTCGATTTTCTCGACGACCGCGTCGACCTCCTCGTCGGTCGCGGTCTCCTTCATGACGATCATCATCGGCTCATCCTTTCAACACGCCAAATCCTATGTGGTGGCCGCCGGTTGCGCCAGCGCTCGATTGCGTGAGTCGCGCGACCCCGAAGGGTGCTTCGCGAGAAGGGCTCTCAGCCCTGCCTGAACGGCGCTCGGCCTCCTCTGGAGACCCGGTGCGATCCTGACCCGCTCACGTACGGGCCGAGATCGAAGCGCCTAGCTAAATCGCCAGGTGCAAGCGGAATACGACCAGTCGGCGCGCATGCGAGAGCTGCGAATCGATGCGGTGAGGGCAGACATGGTCATCGACGAAGGTTGTAGCACCTTCACAGCACCTCGGCAAGCGCTCCGAGGAAACGCTCGTTCTCCTCCGGCGTGCCGTAGGTGACGCGCAACGCGCCGGCCTCCCCCAGCGGCGTGCCGGCGCGCACGAGCACACCGCGCTCCTGCAGCCCTTGCATCACCTCCTGCTCGTCGCGCTCGCCGCCGAGCGAGAACCAACAGAAGTTCGCCTGCGACTCAGCCGGATCGAGCCCGAGCGCGCGCAGGCGCTCATCGACGGAGATCCGCTCGGCGACGTTGCGCGCGACGCGGTCGATCACGGCGTCCTGGTGGGAGAGCGCCTCGACGGCGGCTGCCTGCGCGAGCGCGTTGCAGAAGAACGGCTGGCGCACCTGGTCAAGCGCGCGCGGGAGCTGCTCTGAGCCGCACAGCGCGAAGCCGACACGCAGGCCGCACAGCCCGTGCACCTTCGAGAACGTGCGCAGCAGGATCAGGTTCGGGTGGTGCTCGAGCAGCTCGATCGACGCGTCGGGGTCCTCGAGCAGGTTGAACTCGCAGTAGGCCTCGTCGACGATCGCGCAGACGTGCGCCGGCACCTGCGAGAGGAAGTCCGCGATCTCGCTTAGCGGCAGTGCCGTGCTCGTCGGGTTGTTCGGGTTGCAGACGATCACGAGTCGCGTCGCGACAGTGATCTCGCGCAGCATCGCCGGCAGGTCGTGGCGGGCGGAGGAGTCGAGCGGGACCGTCACCGCGCGCGCGCCCGAGGCGGCGCCGAGGTGCGGGTAGACCGAGAACGATGGCCACGCGTAGACGAGCTCGGCGCCCGGCTCGAGCAGCGCCTCGCCGGCAGCGAGCAGGATGTCGCACGAGCCGTTGCCGATCGCGATGCGTGACTGCGGCACGTCGTAGCGCTCGCTCAGGCGCTTGCGCAGCAGCGAGTTGGACGGGTCCGGGTAGCGGTTGAGCTCGCCGAGCGCGCGCTCGATCGCCTCGCGCACGGCAGCCAGCGGCGGATAGGGCGACTCATTGCTGGCGAGACGCACGAGCGGCGCCTCTTCGCCGTAGCCGCCCGCGACGGGATAGGACGGCAGTCGCGCGATGCGCTCTGAGAACTCGAGTGCCACGCGCCTATTGTGCCGCGGCCAGGTCCTCGCGCAGCGAAGCGGCCTCGCCGAGGTAGACGTGCTGGGACTGGTGCTCGTCCGCGGCGTAGTGGTGGATCAGCACCCTGATCACGCGCGGCAGCGCGCCCGGCACGGCGATCTCGCGCGCGCACAGCAGCGGCACGTTCTCGAAGCCGATCGCGCGCGCCGCGACGGCCGGGAACTCCGCGTTGAGGTCGTTCGTCGCCGTGAAGATGCAGCTGACGACATCGGCCGGCTGCAGGGCGTTGCGCTGCATCAGCGCTTGCATCAGCTCCGTCGTGGCGCCGAGGATGTCCTTCGAGTCGTTTCGCTCGACGCTGATCGCGCCACGTAAGGCAAACAGTCGCATGGAGTCGCGATTCTGTCAGAGCGCGCGCAACAGCCTGAGCTCGCGCTCCGAGAGGCGTCTGTAGGAGCCCTGCCCGAGCCCTTCCAGGCGCAACGGCCCAAAGCGCATGCGCTGCAGTTCGAGCACCGGATGCCCGACGGCCTCGCACATGCGCCGGACCTGGCGGTTGCGGCCCTCGTGGATCGTCAGCTCGATCGCGCTCGGGCCGAGGCGGCGAACCTCGGCCGGCGCGGTCGGGCCGTCCTCGAGCGTCACGCCGGCGCGCAGCCGCGCGAGCGCGCCGTCGGTGATCGGGCCGCCGCCGAGCTTCGCGCGATAGGCCTTCGGCACCTCGAAGCGCGGGTGCGTCAGGCGGTTGGCGAGCTCGCCGTCGTTTGTCAGCAGGATCAGCCCGCTGCTGTCGGCGTCGAGGCGCCCGACGGGATACAGCCGACGGCCCTGCGCGGGCACGAGCGAGACGACCGTACGCCGCCCGTGCGTATCGCTCGCTGTCGAGACGACGCCAGGCGGCTTGTTCAACGCGTAGGTCACTCGCGGCTCGGCTCCCTCCAGCGCGCTGCCGTCGACGCTCACGCCTGCGCGCTCGTCGACGTCGCGTGCAGGATCGGTAACTGTCTCGCCGTCGAGGCTCACGCGCCCTTCGGCGATCAGCTTCTCGGCGGCGCGCCGCGAGGCGACGCCGGCGTGCGCGAGGTACTTGGCGAGGCGCATCAGCGTCGCGGCGTCGCCGCGGCCTGCAGCGCGCTTACCGGGAAAGGACTCATCTGCTGCAACCATTACCAGGACTCGCGACCGCGCACGCTCCCAGCAGCGTCGCGCGAGACCCGCGCGAGAGACGTCATGGACCTAGCCCAGCTCGAGAAGACGATTGCCGACCACGACGAGCCGCGCTTTCGCGCGCGCCAGGTTTGGGCGTGGGCGGCGCGCGGCGCGAGCGGCTACGGCGAGATGACCGACCTGCCCGCGGCGCTGCGCGAGGCGCTCGAGCGCGAGCTGCCGTTCTCGAGCCTGGCGCTGCGCGAGGAGGCACGCGCGAGCGACGGCACCGTCAAGGCGCTGTTCGCGACGGCCGACGGGCGGGCGCTGGAGGCGGTGCTGATGCGCTACCGCGACGGGCGGCGCACGATCTGCGTCTCCTCGCAGTCCGGCTGCCCGCTGACGTGCACG
>DASZLB010000220.1:0-21608 GCA_035552575.1 Solirubrobacteraceae bacterium
TCGACGAGCTGATCGCTCGGCGCGAGCGCCTGCGCCGGCTCGACGCGCTTTGCTCCGCGGCCGGCGCCGCCGCCGAGGCGCTCGGTCAGGACTCGACGGAGGGTCGAGGCGCCGGTGGCGGGCTCGCCGGCGCCAACGCGAGCCTCGAAGCACTCGCCGGCGTCGATCCGCACCTGGACGCGCTCGCGGAGCGGCTGCGCGCGCTGAGCATCGAGTCCGACGACCTCGCCGGCGAGCTGCGCGGCTACTGCGAAGAGCCCGAGCTCGGCGACTCGGGCGCAGGCGAGCCGACGCTCGACGGCATCGAAGAGCGCCTGACGGCGGTCGAGCGGCTGATGCGCAAGCACGGCGGGAGCATCGAGCGCGTGCTCGAGCACGCCGAGCGTTCTCGCGCCAGGCGCGACGAGCTGGCCGGAGCCGATCTCGCGCTCGAGCAGACCGCCGAGCACCTGGCGCAGGCGCAGGAGGTCCTCGATCGCCACGTGCAGGCGCTGCGCGAGGCGCGCCTCGCCGCGGTGCCGCAGCTCGAGCAGGGCGTTCGCGAGCAGCTCGCCTCGCTGGCAATGCCCGATGCGACGTTCGCCGTGCAGCTCGACCCGCGCGAGGCAGGTCCGTCGGGCGGCGACGCGGTCGAGTTCCAGATCGCGCCGAATCCTGGAGTGCCTGCGGGTCCGCTGCGGGAGATCGCCTCCGGCGGCGAGCTTTCGCGCGTGATGCTCGCGCTCGCGACAGCCGGGCGCCAGGGGGCGTCGGGCAGCACGCGGGTGAAGGGCAAGCCTGCTGCGAGCAAGACCGCCCCGGCGGGCGGTGAGCCTGCGCCGCCGAGCGAGACGCTCGTGTTCGACGAGATCGATGCCGGAATCGGCGGACATGCGGCGCGCGCCGTCGGCGCGCGACTGCGCGAGCTCGCCGAGGCGCGCCAGGTGCTGTGCATCACCCACCTGCCGCAGATCGCCTCGCTCGCCGAGCGCCATTTCTCGATCGCGAAGGAGACCTCGGACGAGCTGGCGCGCACGAGCGTCGTGCAGCTCGCCGAGCGCGAGGTCGTCTCCGAGCTCGTGCGGATGCTCGGCGCGGACACGGAGGACACGGCGGCGCGCAGGCACGCGCGCGACCTGCGCCGCGCCGCCTGAGCGCTGCCGGGGGTCGCTCAACAGGTGCGCTCGAAGCCCGCGCGCGTTACTCTCGCTGCAATGGCTGCGACACGCCCGAGGTCCTCGGCGCCCAGTCCTGCGGGCGGCGAGCCCCTGCCGCCGCCGCGTCAGATCGTCGCGCCGGATCTCGACAAGCCGATGCGCACGGTCAGCGGCCCGCTGAAGCAGGGCCGACGAACGAAGCTGCTCGTCAAGCATCTGCGGCGCGGCGACGTGGCGCTGATCGACCATCGTGATCTCGATCGCGTCTCGGCCGAGGAGCTGATCGCGGCCGGCGTCGGCGCGGTGCTCAACTGCGACGCGTCCTCGTCGGGCACCTACCCGAACCTCGGCCCGCAGCTGCTCGTCGAAGCGGGCATCCTGCTGCTCGACCTGCCCGACGACGCGCTGTTCGAGCGTCTCTCGCACGGCGATCCCGTGGTCGTCGTCGCCGAGGACCCGGCCGTCGACCTGCCCGGCGGCGAAGTCCTCTGTCGTGGTCAGCTGCTGGCCCGCGGCGCGGTGCTCGACCTCGAGCGCGTGCGCGCCGAAACGGAAGCTCGCCGCAGCGAGATCGGCGAGGCGCTCGAGCGCTTCGCGCACAACACGATCGAGCACATGCGCGAGGAGCGCGAGCTGCTTGCCGGGCGGATCGAGCTGCCGCGCTTCGGCACGGACTTCCGCGACCGCTCGACGCTCGTCGTCGTGCGCGGCGTCGAACACCAGCGCGACCTGCGCGCCCTGCGCCCGTTCATCCGCGACATGAAACCGGTGATCGTCGCCGTCGACGGCGGCGCCGACGCGCTGCTCGAGGAGGGCCTGAAGCCGGACATGATCGTCGGCGACATGGACTCGGCCGGCGAGGCGGCGCTGCGCTGCGGCGCCGAGCTCGTCGTGCACAGCTACCCCGATGGCCGTGCGCCCGGGCGCAGCCGCCTGGAAGCGATGGGCGTCAACTTCAAGCTCGTGCCGGCGCCCGGCACGAGCCAGGACGTCGCGATGCTGATCGCCGCAGAGAAGGGCGCGCGGCTGATCGTCTCGGTCGGCTCGCAGTTCAACCTCGTCGAGTTCCTCGATCGCAACCGCAAAGGGATGTCCTCGACGTTCCTGACGCGCTTGCGGATCGGTGAGATCCTCGTCGACGCGAAGGGCGTGAGCCGGCTCTACCGCCCGCAGCCGGGGCTCACGCCGCTGCTCGTGGTGATCGCGGCCGGGCTCGTCGCGATGATCGCCGTCGTCTGGATGACGCCGGCGCTTCGCGACGTCGCGAACCTGCTCTGGCTGAAGCTCCAGTTGCTGCTCGGCGGCTGAGCGCCTACCAGATCCGTCTTGTTCGACTTCCGCTACCACGCGCTCTCGCTCGCGGCCGTCCTGCTCGCGCTTGCCGTCGGCGTCGTGATCGGCGTCGCGATCGGCGACTCCGACCTCGTCTCCTCGGCGAAGAGCGGGATCGTCCACGACCTCAAAGAAGAAGTCGGCCAGGCCCAGCAGCAGGCGAGCCGGCTGAGCAACGAACTTAGCGGCGAAAAGGCGTTCGCGAACGACCTCTATCCGATCGCCGTGCACTCGCTGCTGAGCGGCAGGAGCGTCGGCGTCGTGTTCCTCGGCGCCTCCTCGAACCGCATCAACGGGTTGATTCGCGACGCGGTCACCCAAGCGGGCGGCAATCTCGGGACGGTCGTCGCCGTGCACGAGCCGATCGACCTTGCCGGTGTCGCGCAGGCGGCCCTCGGGACGCGCTTCCAAGCGCTCGCGCCCGCGGCGCCCGAAGCCCCGGAAGCGAGCTCCGGCGGCGCCTCGCCCGCCGCGACCCCGCCCGACCCGGAACTGCTCGAAGGCTTCGGCAAGATCGTCGGCAAGCAACTCGTCAGCGGCGGCGCGAACGTCGATCGCGAGCTGATCAGCCGTGTGCGTGCATCCTTGCTGACCGCGTTCGACGGTCAGCTCGGAAAGCTCGACGGCGTCGTGCTCGTGCGCAACGAGCCGACAACGCTGAGCTCCGAACAGGCGAAGTCCGCGGCCGAGCTCGACACGGGTCTGATCGGCGGCATCGCGGCCGTCGGCATCCCGATCGTCGGCGTCGAGCTGAGCAGCACCGAACCGTCGCAGATCCCCTGGTATCAGGGCAAGGACCTCGCGAGCGTCGACGATCTCGACGCGATCGCCGGACAGGCGGCGCTCGTCTACGCGCTGACCGGCTCGCACGGCTCCTACGGCACGAAGCCGACCGCCGACTCGCTGCTGCCGAACGTCGTCGGCGTCGCGGTGCAGCCGTGAGCGACCGCTCGCATCGCGCGCGTCACATCCGCGCGCATCGCTAGCTTCCAGCGATCCACGCACTGCCGTTCATCCTCGCGCTCGCGAGCGCCGTATTGCTCGCGCCGTCGCTGCTGCGAGCGCTCGTCGACGGCGGCCACGTGAAGGCGAACTATCGCGACCGCACGTTGCCGTTCCCGTTCGGCGTGCTCGTGCTCGCTGCGGCGCTGATCGCGCTGATCCCGCTGATGCTCGTGCAGGTGCTCGGCTCGGGCGACGTCTTTCACGCCGAGGTGCTGCCGATCGCCCTCTACGCACTCGGCGTGATCGGGCTCGGGCTGCTCGACGACACGCTCGGCGAGCCACGCGAGAGGCGCTCAGCGCAGCGCGGCTGGCGCGGTCATGGCGCGGCCGTGCTGCGCGGCGAGTTCTCGACGGGCGCGCTGAAGGCGGGCGGCTCGCTCGGCCTCGCGCTGCTCGCGACGAGCCTGCTCGGGCTCTCCGACGGGCGCTGGCTGCTCGCCAGCGCCGTGCTCGTGCTCGCGACGAACGCCTTCAACCTGCTCGATTTGCGCCCGGGGCGCACCGGCAAGGGCTTCGTCGGCCTCGGCGTCGGGCTGAGCGTCGGCTCGGGACAGCTGCGCCCGCTGTGGTCACTCGGCCTGTTCGTCGGCCCGTCGCTCGTCGCCGGGCTGTACGACCTGCGCGAGCGCGCGATGCTCGGTGACACGGGCGCGAACCTGATCGGCGCCCTCGCGGGCCTGTGGATCGTGCTGACGCTCTCGCAGACCGGACAGATCGTCGCGCTCGCCTTGCTCGTCGCGTTCACGATCTACGCAGAGATTCGCTCAATTTCCGGGCTCATCGAACGGACTCCAGGGCTGCGCGAACTAGACTCCTGGGGCAGGCCCTCATGACCTCGCAATACTCCGAACGACACGCCCAGGTCCCCAGCGGGACACGCTTCATCTTCGTCACCGGCGGCGTCGTCTCCTCGCTCGGCAAGGGCATCGCCGCCTCCTCGATCGGCCGGTTGCTCGTCTCGCGCGGCCTGACGGTCGGCCTGCAGAAGTTCGACCCGTACATCAACGTCGACCCCGGCACGATGTCGCCGTACCAGCACGGCGAGGTGTTCGTCACCGAGGACGGCGCCGAGACGGACCTCGACCTCGGCCACTACGAGCGCTTCACCGACGCGAACACGAGCCGCGCCTCGAACGTCACAGCCGGCGGGATCTACGACACCGTGATCCGCCGCGAGCGCCGCGGCGACTACCTCGGCGGGACCGTGCAGGTCGTCCCGCACATCACCGACGAGATCAAGCAGCGGATCGCGCTGATTGCCGAGTCGAGCGACGTCGACTTCGTGATCACCGAGATCGGCGGCACCGTCGGCGACATCGAGTCGTTGCCGTTCCTCGAGGCGATCCGCCAGTTCCCGGTCGACGTCGGTCGACGTCGCTGCCTGTTCATCCACCTGACGCTCGTGCCCTACATCGGGCATGCGGGCGAGCTGAAGACGAAGCCGACGCAGCATTCCGTCAACGAGCTGCGCCGGATCGGGATCGCGCCGGACATGCTGATGTGTCGCTCCGAAGGCGCGCTCTCGCCGGAGATTCGCAAGAAGATCGCGCTGTTCGCGAGCCTGCCGATGGAGGCGATCGTCTCGGCGCACGACGTCGACGACATCTACAAGGTGCCGCTGAACTACCGCGAACAGGGCGTCGACGACTTCATCCTCGAGCAGTTCGCGATGGACGCGCCGCCGCCGGATCTGCGTAGCTGGCAGGAGTCGATCGAACGCTCCGAGCGCGCCACGCGAACGGTGCGGATCGCGCTCGTCGGCAAGTACGTGCAGCTCGAGGACGCCTATCTGTCGGTTTCGGAGGCGCTGCGCCACGCGGCGTCGCTCGAGGGCAGCACGGTCGAGATCGACTGGATCGACTCCGAGCGGATCGAGAGCAGCGACGAGGAGATGCGCGAGCGCCTCGAGCAGGCCGACGGGATCCTGATTCCGGGCGGCTTCGGCGGTCGCGGGATCGAGGGCAAGATCATCGCCGCGCGCGTCGCGCGCGAGCAGCGCATCCCGTATCTCGGCATCTGCCTCGGCATGCACATCGCCGTCGCCGAGTTCGCGCGCCACGTCGCCGGCATGGACGGCGCGAACTCGACCGAGATGGACGTCGAGACGCCGTATCCCGTGATCGACCTGCTGCCGGAGCAGAAGGAAGTCTCGAACCTCGGCGGCACGATGCGCCTCGGCGCGGACCCGATCAAGCTGCACGAGGGCTCGCGTGCGCGTGAGGTCTACGGCGAGGCCGTCGTCTACGAGCGCCACCGCCACCGCTACGAGGTCAACAACCTGCTGCGCAAGCGCCTCGAGGCAGCCGGGCTGCGCACGTCGGGCACCTCGCCGGACGAGCGTCTCGTCGAGGTCGTCGAGCTCGAGGATCACCCGTTCTTCCTCGCCTCGCAGTTTCACCCGGAGTTCAAGTCGCGTCCTGAGCGCCCCGCTCCGCTGTTTCGCGACTTCATCGCCGCCGCGCTGCAGCGAGCCGGCGATTCGGGCGAGCAGTCCCACGCGAGCGCCGACGCCGACGGTCGGGACGACCGCTCGGGCCTCGGCGAGCGCGCCGACGTGCGGTGACGCTCGGCGCCGTGCAGTCGCGCGTCGGGGAGTCCGAGCTCAGCTACCTCAACGGCACGTTCGCCGAGCTCTGCCGGATCGAGAGCCCGTCGGGGCGCGAGCGCGCTTGTGCGGAGCGCGTGATCGCCGAGCTGCGCGCGCTCGACGTGAGCGTGCACGAGGATGATGCCGGTCCGCGCGCGGGCTCTGAATGCGGCAACCTGCTCGCGCGCATTCCCGCGACGGCGTCCTCCGCGGGGGCCAGGCCTGCGAGCGCGATCGACGCCGAAGGCGACGCCGCAGCCGGCGAGTCGCTTGGCGCAGGCGCGCGGCCGCGCTCGCTGCTCCTCTGCGCGCACCTCGACACGGTGCCGCTGCTCGCGCCGGTCGAGCCGGCGCTCGTCGAGGGTTTCTGGGAAAACGCGAACGAGGGCATCCTCGGCGCCGACAACAAGGCCGCGATCGCCGTGATCCTCGCGCTTGCGCGCCACGTCCGCAGGCATGGCTCGCCGATCGGCATCGAGCTGCTGTTCACGGTCTGCGAGGAGACGGCGCTCGCCGGCTCGCGTGCGTTCGACGCGACGAAGCTGCGCAGCGAGCTCGGCTTCGTCTTCGACCACGCGACGCCGATCGGCGAGGTCGTCGTCGACTCGCCGACGCACTTCCGCATCGAGGCCGAGTTTCGCGGCGCTGCGGCGCACGCTGGCATCCGCCCGGAGGACGGCCGCAGCGCGATCCTCGCCGCGGCGCGCGCGATCGCGACGCTGCGGCTCGGGCGGATCGACGAGCAGAGCACCGGCAACGTCGGCACGATCGCGGGCGGCAGCGCAATGAACGTCGTGCCGGAGCGCTGCACGGTCGTCGCGGAGGTGCGCGCGCTGCAGGCCGAGCGCGCGGAGGCGCTCGTCGCGGAGCTCGTCGAGCGGATGCACGAGGCCGCGAACCTGCCCGAGTGCGAGTGCGACGTCGACATCTCCGTGCAGCGGATGTTCGAGGGCTTTCACCTCGCCGCGACGAATCCGGCCGTGCAGATCGCCGAGCGCGCGCTTCGCACGAGCGGCCACCAGCCGCGAAGGATCTCGAGCGGCGGCGCCTCTGACGCCAACGCGCTGCTCGTGCAGGGCGTCGAAGTCGTCAACGTGGCAAACGGCACCGAGCGCGCGCACGAGCCGCAGGAGCGCGTCAGCGTCGCCGCGCTCGAGGCGATGCTCGACGTCGCCCTCGCGCTGCTCGACGAGACTGCGCGCGAGCCCGCCGGTCCGGCCGCGCCCTCGCCCGTCGCGGCGCGCTAGGTTCAGCGGCGATGCTGAAGCTGCGCCGCGCGAGAGTCCTCGATGCCGAGCACGCGCCGGCCGGCGAGCAGCGCCTGCAGATCGAGCTGAGCGAGGCGCCGGGGCGCCGTCGCGAGGCGATCGCCGACCTTGGCCTGATCGGTCGCTGCGAGCCCGGCGATGAGCTGATCGTCAATGTCGAGGCGCTCGACCTCGACCTCGGCTCGGGCGGCTTCGACGTCGTCCACGTGAATCTGACGCGGGGCCTGCAGTTCGCCGGGAAGCCGGCGGCGAACGTGATGAAGCTCAACTACACGAGCCTGCAGCACACGGTCGCGCCGGTCGAGCAGGGCGAGCTCGGCCTGCCGCTGCGTCGTCCCGTCGGCGTGCTCGCGCTGCACGGCCAGCTCGCGCCGGTCGCGTGGGCGTTCGCGCAGGCAGCGCCGCAGCAGCGTCTCGGCTTCGTGCAGAGCGAGGGAGGCGCGCTGCCGGGAGGCCATTCGCGCACGCTGCGCGAGCTGCGCCAGCGCGGCCTGCTGGCCGGGCACATCACGGCCGGTGCCGCGTTCGGCGGCGAGAGCGAGGCGATCACGGTTGCCGGGGCGCTGCACCACGGGCTGCGCGTGCTCGGCTGGGATGCGGCGATCTGCGGGCCGGGGCCGGGCATCGTCGGCTCCGGCTCGGCGCTCGGCCACGGCGGCCTCGCGGCGCTCGACTCGGCGCACGCGGCGCTCGCGCTCGGCGCACCGACGCTGCTCGTGCCGCGGATGTCCTCCGGCGACGAGCGCGCGCGCCATCGCGGGATCTCACACCACACGCTGACCGTGCTCGAGCTGCTGCTCGAGCCGGTCACGGTCGCGCTGCCCGCGGGGATGCGCTCGCCGGTCGGCACGGAGCTGCGCGCCGGGCTCGGCGCGGTGTTCGGCGACAGCTCGGCGCCCGCGCGCCCGCGCGCGACGCTCGCGCTCGACGTCGAGCGCCCGGCGCGGATCACGCGCCACGACTGGCGCCGCGCGAGCGTCGACCTGCCGGCGTATGCCGCGTCACGGCTGCCGGCGAGCACGATGGGTCGCTCGCTCGCCGAGGACCCGCTGTTCTTCGGCGCCGCGCTCGCCGGCGGAGCGGCGCTTGCCGAGCTCGCGCTTGCGGCGGCGGCCGAGGGCGAGGCGGCGTGAGCGAGTCGCGAGGCTTCACGCGACTCGGCGGCGAGACGGTCTACAGCGGGCGGATCTTCGACGTGCGCGTCGATCGCTTCCGCCACGCCGACGGCGAGGAGGTCTCGCGCGAGTACGCCCACCACGGCGGAGCCGTCGCGATCGTCGCCTACGACGAGCGCGAGGTCTGGCTCGTGCGCCAGCCGCGCGAGGCCGTCGGCGAGCCGGAGCTGCTCGAGATACCTGCGGGACGCCTCGACGTGGCCGGCGAGCAGCCGCTGCAGGCCGCGCAGCGCGAGCTCGCCGAGGAGATCGGCCGCGGCGCGAAGCGCTGGGCGCCGATCGTCACGTATTACACGGGCGCCGGCTTCACCGACGAGCGCGTGCACGTGTTCGCGGCGACTGAGCTGTACGAGGCGCACGCCGACAGCGGCGAGAACGAGCGGATCGAGCTCGTGCCGTGGCCGCTCGATCGAATCGAGCAGGCGCTCGCGGAGTGTCGCGACGCGAAGACGCTGATCGGCCTGCACTGGCTCGCGCAGAGACTGAACGCCTGATTGCACCGTGAGGAAGCTCGCGCTGCGGCGCGAAGCTTCACAGCGTGAGCACGATCGAGGTCGACAGCGCGCCCGCTCAGGGCGAAATCGAGTCGCTGCTGCTCGACTTCCTCGCCTATCTCGAGCTCGAGCGCGGCCTCTCGCGCAACACGCTCGAGGCGTATCGCTCGGACCTGTTGCAGTTCGGCGGCTTCCTGCAGCGCCGCGGCGTGCGCGCGATGCAGGCGCAGCACGGCGATCTCGCTGCGTTCCTCGCCGAGCTCTCGGGGGCGAGCGGCGATGGTGTCTCGGCAGACGTCCAAACGCCGGCCGCCGCTGGAGCGCCCCGGCGGCCGCTCGCGGGGGCTGTCTCACGCCCGCCGGCTGCCGCGGCGACGCTCGGGCGCAAGGTCGCGTGCCTGCGCTCGTTCTACCGCCACCTGCGCCGCGAGGGGCTGATCGAGCACGATCCGGCGGCGGACCTGCACGGGCCGCGAAAGACGCAGCGCCTGCCGCGCGTGCTGACGCGCGACGACGTCGCGCGGCTGCTGCGCGAGCCGAAAGGCACGGAGCCGCTCGCGTTGCGCGATCGCGCGCTGCTCGAGGTGATGTACGCCTCGGGGCTGCGCGTCTCTGAGGTGACGGGCCTCGAGCTCGCCGACATCGATCTCGACGAGGGAATGCTCTGCGCGCGCGGCAAGGGCTCGAAGGAACGGCTCGTGCCGGTGGGGCGCCAAGCGATCGCCGCGCTCGGCGCGTACTGCACGCGCGGTCGCCCTGTGCTGCTCGGCACGCGCAGCGAGTCGAAGCTGTTCGTCAACCGCCGTGGCTCGGGGCTGACGCGCCAGGGGCTCTACAAGATCGTCCAGGGCCACGCGCGCGGCGCGGGCCTCGAGGCGCGGATGAGCCCGCACACGCTGCGCCACTCATTCGCGACTCACCTGCTCGCGGGCGGCTGCGACCTGCGCTCGCTGCAGGAGATGCTCGGCCATGCGGATCTCGCGACGACGCAGGTCTACACGCACCTTTCGGCGGAGCGCCTGAAGGACGCGTACTTCAGCGCGCACCCGCGCGCATCGTCGCGCTGAGCGGATGGAGCAGGCGCGCGCGTTCGTGATCGTCGTCGACGCGTGCGGCGTCGGCGCGCTGCCGGACGCGGCCGCGTACGGCGATCAGGGAACGAACACGCTCGCGCACGTGGCCGAGGCCGTCGGCGGTCTCGAGCTGCCGGCGCTGCAGGCGCTCGGGCTCGGATGCATCTTGCCGCTGCGCGGCGTGCCGGCAGCGAGCTACCCGGCGATCCACGGGCGGCTGCACCCGCTCGGGCCGGGCAAGGACTCGGCGACGGGACACTGGGAGCTGATGGGCGCGGTGCTCGAGCAGGCGCTGCCGACATACGCGCACGGGTTCCCGCCGGAGGTGATCGCGCGCCTGCAGGCGGCGATCGGCCGCGCGGCGATCTGCAACGAGCCGTACAACGGGATCGCCGCGATCGAGGACTTCGGCTCGGAGCATCTGCGCACGGGCGCGCTGATCCTCTACACCTCGCAGGACTCGGTGCTGCAGCTCGCGGCGCACGTCGATCGCGTGCCGCTGCAGGAGCTCTACGCGGCCTGTGCGGCGGCGCGCGAGGCGATGCGCGGCGAGCACGCGGTCGGGCGTGTGATCGCACGGCCGTTCACCGGCGCAGACGGCGCGTTCGAGCGCACGCCGGGTCGGCGCGACTTCGCGCTCGAGCCGCCGGGGCGCACGTATCTCGACGAGCTCGCAGACGCCGGCGTGCCGGTGCACGGCGTCGGCAAGATCGAGGATCTGTTCGCGGGCGTCGGCGTGTCGCATTCGCATGCGGGCGCGACGAACTCGCAGGCGCTCGCGAGCACGGACGAATTGCGCGCGACGCTCGATCGCGGGCTCGTGTTCGTCAACTTGATCGAGACGGACCAGGTCTACGGCCACCGCAAGGACGTGCTCGGCTTCGCGCAGGCGCTGCGCGAGCTCGACGAGCACGTCGCGCGCTGGCTGGCGCAATTGCGCGAGCGAGACCTCTTGATCGTCACGGCCGACCACGGCGTCGATCCGAGCCATGCGGGCACGAACCACACGCGCGAGTACGCGCCGCTGCTCGCGGTGAGCGGCGCGATGCTCGCGAAGGGACGCGGCGCGAACGGCAAAGGCGGGTCGGCGGGCCGCGCGGGCGCTCGAGCCGCGGGCATGCGCCATGACGGCCCGCTCGCCGACGTCGGCGCGACGACGCTTCGCTGGCTTGCCGGTCGCGACGCGCAGGCGCTGCCGGGCGAGAGCTTCATAAGCTAGGCGCGGTGCCGGAGCTTCCAGAGGTCGAGACGATCAGAGGTCAGCTCGCGCCGCTCGTCGAGGGCAGGACGCTGAAGCGGCTCGAGATCCTCGACGCGCGCTGGCCGCGCCCGCTCGCGCCGGAGGAGCTCTCGGCGGCTCTGGAGGGCAGGAAGATCGAGTCGCTCGGCAGGCGCGGCAAGTACCTGTTGTGGAACTTCACGGGCGACGTGCATCTGGCGCAGCACCTGCGGATGACCGGCGCGGTGCTGCTCGAGCCGAAGCCCGAGCCGGCGGCCGTGCGCGTGCGGATCGAGCTACAGCCAAAGCGGCGACTCGTGATCGTCGACCCGCGCCGCTTCGGCACGGGCGAGCTGCTGCTCGGCACGCCGGCGCTCGAGCGGTTCCTCGCGGCGCGACTCGGCGTCGAGCCGCTCGACGAGGACTTCACGGCGGAGCACCTGCGCGCAGAGGCGCGCGGGCGGATCGGCCCGATCAAGCCGTTCCTGCTCGACCAGCGCCACGTCGCGGGCGTCGGCAACATCTACGCCGACGAGGCGCTGTTCCGTGCGCGGATCCACCCGCTGCGCCCGGCAGGCAAGCTCACGCGCGAGCAGTACGCGCTGCTGCGCGACAGCGTCGTCGAGTCGCTGCAGGCCGGCATCGACGCGCGCGGCGCTTCGATCGACGACTTTCGCCACGTCGACGGCGTGCAGGGCGCGTTCCAGAATCAGTTCCTCGTGCACCTGCGCGAGGGCGAGCCGTGCGTGCGCTGCGGGACGACGATCGTGAAGATGGTCGTCGGGGGGCGCGGGACGTATGTCTGCGAGAGCTGCCAGCCGCGCCCGCGCAAGCGTCGTGCGAAGCGTGTCGCGGTTCGCGCGGGCGTGAAGAACTAGCGGGTCGAGTGCGCCCGCATGCGGGCCACGGCCGTCAGGCTGCGAGCAGCTCGTCGAGCTCGCCGTTGTCGGCGGCCTTTTGCACGTCTGAGTAGCCACCGAGCACGCGCTCGCCGACGAGCACCTGGGGAAAGCTCATCATCCCGGTGCGCTTCGCGAGCTCGACGCGCCCGGCGGGGTCCTTCGAGAGGTTGACCTCGTCGAACTCGATCTCGCGCGACTTCAAGAGCGCCTTGACGCGCGCGCAGAAAGAGCACGGATCGGTCGTATATACGGTGACTTTGCTCATTGCTTCACCAACTATAGGAAGGATTATTTATTGATTTGATTCGTCGTTCCCGGTTCGCAGTGGGCCAAACGGAGAACGGCGAGGACCGCCGCGCGCGAGCCTAGACTCGAAGCATGGGCAGATCGGTCAAGACGGAGGCGGTCGTGCTGCGCTCGATGCGCTACGGCGAGGCCGATCGCATCCTGCACCTCTACACGCCGGCGCGCGGGCGCGTGAGCGCGATCGCGAAGGGCGTGCGCCGCTCGCGCAGCCGCTTCGGCGGGCGCCTGGAGCCGTTCTTCCGGCTGCGCGTCGAGCTGCACGAAGGGCGCAGCGAGCTGCTGACGGTGACCGGAGCGGACACGCTCGCCGGTCACGCGCGGCTGCGCGAAGACGCGCGCGCACTCGACGCGGCCGCGCGTGCGTGCGACGCTGTCGGGCGCCTGTTCGAGACCTCCGAGCCGCATCCGGGTGTGTTCAACCTGCTCTGCCGCAAGCTTGCGCTGTTGGACGAGCAGGCGGGCGAAGCGCAGCGCGAGGGCGCGACGCCGATCGCCGCGCGCGCCGGTTCGCTTGCGTTTCGCCTGAAGCTGCTGCTCGCGGCCGGCCTCGCACCGCAGCTCGGCTCGTGCGCGTCGTGTGGCGAGCGCGACGAGCTCGTCGGCTTCTCGGGCGCCGCCGGAGGCGTCGTCTGCGGCGCGTGCGAGGCAGGCTCGTTCGCGCTCGACGAGCAGGCCTACCGCTTCATGACGGATGCCTTCGGCGCTTCGCTGAGCGAGACACCGGACGCGCCGGAACAGGCGCTCGGGCAGGTCGAGCGCGCGATCTCGGCGACGCTCGAGCATCACGCGCACGTGCGGCTGATGCCTGCAGCTCCTCGCGCGGCCTGAGCGGAGCTATCCGAACCGGCTGTGCGCGGGTAGGCGGTGCGCGGGTATCGTGTAACGCATGGACGAGGGCCTGCCGATCGCATACGAGGTGCTCGATAAGGGCGTTCCGGTGCTCAGCTCCGACGGCGAGCAGATCGGGACGGTCCACCACGTCGTCGCGGCGCCTGAGAAGGACATATTCCACGGCCTCGTTATCACGACGCCGGACTACGGGCGCCGCTTCGTCGAGGGCGCCGCTGTCGCGTCGCTGCACGAACGCGGCGTCGATCTGAAGATCGACGCGGCCGCGGCGCGGGGCCTTCCGGAGCCGGGCGGCGGCGCGCCGGTCTACGACGAGGACCCGGGCGAGATGAAAGGCTGGCACCACTGGATGCACCTCGCCGGGCTGCGCGGCGATTGGAAACGCGAGGGTTGAGCGCCTCGCGCACGACGGCTGCGTGCGGCGACCGAGCGGCGGGCGCAGGACGGCGGAGCCCGTGAGCGCGGCGCGCGAGCAGGACATCGTCGCCGCTGGTTTCGCGGCTCGGGTCGAACAGCAGGAGGCTGCGCTCTCGCCGCTTGCGGCGCGCTCGTATCCGGCGAGGCGCGCACGCGTCGAGGAGGACTGCTCGCTGCGCACGCCGTTTCAGCGCGACCGCGACAGGATCGTCCACAGCAAGGCGTTCAGGCGCCTGACGCACAAGACGCAGGTGTTCGTCGCGCCGCGCGGCGATCACTACCGCACGCGACTGACGCACACGCTCGAGGTGACGACGATCTCGCGCACGGTCGCGCGTGCGCTGCGCCTGAACGAGGACCTCGTGGAGGCGATCGGGCTTGGTCACGATCTCGGCCATCCGCCGTTTGGTCACATCGGCGAGGAGGCGCTCGACGCCTGCCTGAAAGAGCGCTTCGGTCTGGACTTCCGCCACTACGAGCACTCGCTGCGCGTCGTCGACGAGCTCGAGCGCGACGGCGCGGGGCTCAACCTGACAGAGCAGGTACGCGACGGGATCGCGCGTCATTCGAGCCGCGCGCCGCAGCCGCAGACGCTCGAGGGTCAGATCGTGCGCGTGATCGATCGTGTCGCCTACATCAACCACGACATCGACGACGCCGTACGCGCGGGGCTGCTGCGCGAGGAGGACCTGCCGCGCGAGCCGATCGCGGTGCTCGGCGCGAGCGGCTCGGCGCGGATCGACGCGCTCGTGCACGACATGGTCGAGCACTCGCATGCGGCCGGCGAGATCGCGCAGGGATCGCAGGCCGGACCGGCGATGGACGCGCTGCGCGACTTCATGTTCGCCGAGGTCTACCTCGGCCCGGCCGTGCGCGCGGAGCACCGTCGCATCGCAGGCGTCGTGCGGCGGCTGTTCGAGCACTACGCCGAGCATCCAGAGGAGCTGCCGGGCGGGGCGGGCAGCGAGATCGAGGATGATCGCGAGCTCGCGCAGCGCGTCACGGACTACCTCGCCGGAATGACCGATCGCTACTGCATCGCGCGCTTCTCCGAGCTCGAGGTACCGCAGGCGTTCGCGCGCTAGCTTCTCTGCTGTGGCGCTCTACACGAACGACTCGAAGGAACGCGTCCGCGACGCAGTCGACTTCGTCGAGCTCGTCTCGGCTCGCACGGAGCTGCGCCGCGCGGGACCGTCGAGCTATCAGGGCCTCTGCCCGTTCCACGACGAGCGCACGCCGTCATTCGGGATCGACCCGGCGAAGAAGGTCTACTACTGCTTCGGCTGCGGCGAGTCGGGCGACTTGTTCTCGTTCGTGCAGGAGACCGAAGGCGTCGACTTCAAGGGCGCGCTCGAGCTGCTCGCGGAGCGCTACGGCGTCGAGCTCCAGCGCGAGCAGGAGGACCCGCGCGCGGAAGAGCAGCGCAAGCGCCGCGAGCGGCTGCTCGAGCTGCTGAAGCGCACGACGGCCTACTACGAGCGCTACCTGTGGGAGTCGAGCGAGGCGAAGCCGGCGCGCGACTACCTCGCGAGCAGGGGCCTCGAGGAGGCGATCCTGCGCGAGTTTCGCGTCGGCTACGCGCCGAGCGCGTGGGATCGCGTGCTGCTGGCCTCACGCCGCGGCGGCTTCTCGGAGGCGGAGCTCTACGCGACGGGGCTCGCGCAGCGCTCGAAGCAGAACGGCCAGCCGTATGACCGCTTCCGCTCGCGGATCATCTTCCCGCTGACGGACGTGCGCGGGCGCGTGCTCGGCTTCGGCGCGCGCGCGATGCGCGAGGAGCAGAAACCGAAGTACTTGAACACGTCCGACAACGACGTCTACCACAAGGGCCTGCACCTCTACGGCGCCGATCTCGCGCGCTCGCACGCGACGCGCGCCGGCTCGGTGATCCTCGCGGAGGGCTACACGGACGTGATCGCACTGCACCAGGCGGGGATGCGCAACGCGGTCGGGCTGATGGGCACGGCGCTGACGGCCGACCAGGTCGGCGAGCTCGCGCGGATGGCGCAGACGGTGCTGCTCGCGCTCGACTCGGACACGGCCGGGCAGGAGGCGATGCTGCGCGCGTCGGGGCTCGCGGCGAAGCGCAAGCTCGAGCTGCGCGTCGTCTCGATGCCGGCCGGGACGGACCCGGCCGACCTGCTGCAGCGCGACGGAGCGGAGGCGATGAGCGCGGCCGTCACCGCTTCGGTGCCGTTCGTGCGCTTTCGCGTCGAACGCGTGCTTGCGAGCGGCGATCACTCGAGCCCGGAGGGTCAGGACCGGATGATCGACGAGCTGCGCCCGATCTTCGCGCAGCTCGGCGAGGGCGCGATGCGGATGGAGCTGGTCCGGATGGCTTCGAGCCGGCTCGCCGTGAAGGACAGCGCGTTCGAGCAGCGGCTGACGAGTGCGCCTTCGGCGGCGCCGAACGGCGATCGCCGCGATGCTGCGCAGCAGCGGCACGGCCAGGGCTCGGGCGAGCGCGAGCAGCCTCGCAATGGCGCGAGGGCGCGGCAGAAGCCGTTGGCGGGGCGCGAGGACGCAGAGCGTGCGTTTCTCGCGCTGTGCATCGCCTCGCCCGACGACGGCGCGCAGATGCTCGCGAGCGTCGATGTCGACGAGCACTTCTCGAGCGAGCTGCTGCGACGCGCCGCGACACGCCTGCGTGCGGGCGACTTGCGCGAACCGATGGGCGCCGTGCCGGGTGAGAGCGCTCGCCTCGAGGACGATCCGGAGCTGACGCGACTGCTCGCCGAGCTCGTCGTCGAGGCAGGGCGCGACGAGGCGCATCCGGCGATGCTCGAGGCGCAGCGCCTGCAGCTCGAGCTCGCGCGCGTCGACCGGCAGATACAGAGGGCGCGCGGGGAGCAGCGCGGGGAGATCAGCGGGTTGGCCGGGGAGCGCGCCGAGGTCAAGCGGCAGTTCGATCGCGCTTACGGGCGGGTGTTGGAGGAGACGGGGGAGCGGGAGTAGGGAGGAGCTCCCGACGGCGGCGTGCCTCACGCAGCCGGAACATACGTTCGCTTTTCCGTCCGGCCCGTTGTAGACATGCAGTGCATGGATCGCACTGTCTTGGAGCAGATGCTCGGCGAAGGGCTCTCGTTGGCCGAGATCGGCAAGAGGCTCGATAGGCACGAATCGACGGTCTCGTACTGGGTCGATCGCCACGGCTTCGCGCCAACGGGCACATGCGTCACGCTGCGCGAGGCGGCCTTGCGAAGGAGCAATTGGAAGCACTTGTCGACGCCGGCTTGTCGACTTCGGAAATCGCGGCCGCGGTAGATAGGAGCAAGACCTCCGTGCGACATTGGCTGCGCAAGCATGGGCTGAAGACTCAGCGCTCGGCGGGCGCAAGGCCACGAGCGGCGGTCGTCGCTGCGCGGGCGCAGGGTCTTTTAGAGGTCCCTCTCTCTTGCTCTCATCATGGCGAGGTCAACCACGTCCGAGACAGTCGGGGCTACTTCCGCTGCCGTGCGTGCCGGGCCGAGGCGGTCGTTCGCCGTCGCAGACGCGTGAAGCAGATCCTGGTGGAGGAGGCCGGCGGATCGTGTCGACTGTGCGGTTATGACCGCTCGCTTGCCGCGCTCGAGTTCCACCACGTCGATCCGCGCGAAGCAATTCGGAGTTGCGGCCGGCGGGATGGCGCGGAGCCTCGACCGACTTCGTGCGGAGGTCCGCAAGTGCGTGCTGTTGTGCTCTAATTGCCACGCGGAGGTCGAGGCGGGCACACGTTCGATCTCCGGGGTAGTCCAATAGGGGCATTCCGGGGTAGCTCAATTCGGCAGAGCAAGATCCTGTTAAGATCGAGGTTGTGGGTTCGAGTCCCACCCCCGGAGCTTCGCTCACGCCGCGAGCCGCTCGACAAGCCGCGCGGCCGTAGCTCCAGGATCGTGCGTTCGCGACCACTCCGCGAACTCGCGCGCGCGAGCCTCGATCCGCCGATCGCCGAGCGCCCGCTCGACCGCCAGCCGCAGCACGCGCGGCGAGACGAAGCGCCGCGGCACGCGCACGCCGGCGCCGGCCCAGTCGAGGCGCGCGGCGTTCTCGTTCATGTCGCCGATCGCAGGCGTCGCGACGACGACGCAGCCGTTTGAGAGAGCGCGCGCGAGCGTTCCGTGGCCGGCGTGGCAGATGACGACATCGCAGTGCGGCATCGTGCGCGAGTAGGAGACCCAGTCGACGAGGCGCGCGTTCGCAGGCACGGGCAGCGGCCGGGGGGGAAGGCGCCGGTTCCACGTGCCGAGGACGCGCACCGGCGCGTCTGCGAGCCCGCGCAGCGCTGCGCGCAGCATCGTGTGCTCGCCGTCCTGCGCAGTCGAAGGTGCGATCAGCACGAGCGGATCCTCGCCCGGCGGCAACTCGACGTCGGCCGCGGACGGCTCCCACATCAGAGGGCCGACGACATGCGTGTTCGGGTCCCACGCGCGCGGGTACTCGAGCTGCGGGAACGTCGCGACGAGCGCGAGCTCGGGACTGATTCCGCCGTGCACGTAGTCGAGCGGTCCGAGCCCGACATCGGCGCGTGTGCGGTTGAGCTCTGTGCGCCCGAGCTCGAGCCCGCGGTCGACCGGGCGCTGCGCCTGGCGCCAGAACGCGCGCCCTACCGCGGTGCGCGGCAGCCGCGCGCCGAGCGAGTAGATCGGGAAGTCGCGCTGCGTGTGAGGGTGGACGTGCGGGATCAGCGTCGCGCGCGGCACGCGCTCGAGCTCGGCCGCGAGCGCCGGCGCGAGCGTGAGGATGTCGGCGACGACCGCGTCCGGGCGCAGCTCGTGCACGAGCGGCTGCGTGTCGCGCGTCGCGTGCACGACGGCCTCGTAGAAGTCGAGCGGCTCAGGGCCCTGCGGGAAGACCTGGTACTCGGGCGCCTTCGCGAACGTCATCCCTTCGGCCTCGACGTCCTCCTGCCAGCGCGCCCACGTCTGCAGCGTCACGTCGTGCCCGCGCGCGACGAGCGCGCGCCCGAGCGCGATCATCGGAAACGCGTGGCCGGGGTCGCCGAAGGCGCCGAGCAGCAGCCTCCTCGGCACCGGCGTGCTCTCCACTGCCGCGCGGGCCTCGAGCGCGCTCTCGGCCACGGCGCGTCGCGTCAGGCCGCGAGCTCGGCGAGCAGCTCGAGCTGCTCGAGTCGCTCGTCCGCGCCGAACGCCGTCGGCGTGACGCCGAGCGTGCCGACGCCCGCGTCGCGGTAGACCGCGAGCCGCTCGCGCACGACGTCCTTCGGCCCGCACAGCGAGACCTGGTCGATCAGCGCATCGGGGATCGCCGCCATCGCCTCCTCGCGCTTTCCTTCGAGATAGAGGTCCTGGATCGTCTGCGCCTCGGCCTCGTAGCCGTAGCGCTGGACGAGCTGGTTGTAGAAGTTCTGCTTGCGCGAGCCCATCCCGCCGACGTACAGCGCGACGAACGGGCGCATCGTGTCGCGCGCGCTCTCGAGGTCGTCCGCGATGCACAGGCTGACCGTCGGTGCGATGTCGAAGTTCTCGAGCGATTTGCCCGAGCGCGCGGCGCCTTCTTCGAGCAGCGGGCGCAGCTCGGAGACGTGCTCGGGCGAGAACAGCGTCGGGATCCAGCCGTCGGCGATCTCACCGGCGAGCGCCGTGTTCTTCGGCCCGATCGCGGCGAGGTAGATCGGGATCTGCTCCTGCACCGGCGAGATCGTCAGCTTCAGCGCCTTGCCCGGGCCGTCCGGCAGCGGCAGCTCGAGGGTCTCGCCGTGGAACTCGACACGTTCGCGCGCGAGCGCCATCCGCACGACCGCGACGTACTCGCGCGTGCGCTGTAGCTGCTTGGCGAAGCGCTGTCCGTGCCAGCCCTCGGCGACCTGCGGGCCAGAGGAGCCGATCCCGCAGAGCATCCGCCCGTTTGAGAGCTGGTCGATCGTCGCGGCCGTCATCGCCGTCATCGCCGCCGAGCGCCCCGGCATCTGGAAGATCCCCGAGCCGAGCTTGATCGTCGAGGTCTGTCCCGCGAGCCAGCCGAGCACCGTCGCCGTGTCGGAGCCGTAAGCCTCGGCCGCCCAGACGGAGTCGTAGCCGAAGCGCTCGGCCTCCTGGACGATCCTGAGCTGGTCCTCCGAGCTGAGGCCGAGGCCCCAGTAGCCGATGTGCACGCCGAGCTTCATGTGCAAGTTTCCTTTCAGCCAGAGGGTTTCGTTGCGCTGCTGAGACGCCCGACCTACGCTTGGCCGCGCGCTCGCCGCGGAGCACTGCGCCCCCGGCAGACGCACACCCTATGGCAATTCGCCGCCACTCCTCCAACCGCCACATCGACGATCTGCGCCTGACGATCGACTGCCTGCCGATCGCCACGCGCGAGGCGATGCTCGACGGCGTGCGCGAGGCCGAGCGGATCATCGTCGGCGCCTACACCGACGGCCGCGGCGGCGTCTGCCCGATGCTCGCAGCGCACCGCCGCGGCGGGCGCACGAACTTCCTCTCCTTCGCGCGAGCATGGGACCGCTTCACACACGCCGGGCGCCAAGCGCGGGCCGCTACGCGACGCGAGAGATCGATTCTCATAAGACAGCTCGAAGCCAGCCTGATGGATGCCGCCGACGTCGATCTGCACCGCGCGATCGATGAGCATCGTCACGCCGTCGCGTGCCGTGAGCAAGAGCAGCGCGATCCGAGCGGCGAGATCGTCGTAGTGCGCAGACGGAGACGCCTCACGCGGATGCTCCGCGCGAACGCCGGCGCGGCGGAGAGCGAGCAAGAGTCTGCCTCGCCCGTCCCCGCGCACGGCTGAGCCGGGTGCGCCGGGTGCGCTCGCGTCCTGCGCGACGCTCGATCGCTAGAGCGCGTCGCCTGGGCGCAGGAACATGATCTCCGGCACGACGCACGCCGGCGAGGTCTTCAGCAGGTAGCGCACCGACTCGGCGATGTCCTGCGGCGTGATCATCTCCTCCGCCGCGACCTGGCCCTTGACGAAGTCCGTCATCGGCGTGTCGACGAAAGCCGGGCAGAGCGCCGTCGACTTGATCCCGTGCTTGCCGAGTTCCTTGTTCATCGCCTCCGTCCAGCCGACGACGCCGTGCTTCGTCGCCGAGTAGATCGAAAGCCAGCCCTCCGCGTGCTTGCCCGAGATCGACGACGTGTTGACGACGAGCACGTTTTTGTGCTCGGCTGCGGCCTCCTGCAGCATCGCGACCGTCTCGCGGTAGAACAGCACGATCGAGCGCAGGTTGATGTCGAGCTGCATGTCGAGGTGCTTCGTCTGGATCTCGCCGACGACCGCGCCGATGCCGACGCCCGCGTTGTTGACGAGCACGTCGAGGCGCCCGTACTTCTCGCGGTGCGCCGCGACGACCTTCTGGATCTCGGCCTCGTCAGCGACGTTCGCCGCGACGCCGTGCACGTCGAAGCCATCCGCCGCGAGCCCCGCGACCGCGCCCTCGAGCTTCTCCGCGCGCCGCGCCGCCATCGTGACGCCGAAGCCTTCCTCGCCCAGCACCCTCGCGATCGCCAGCCCGATGCCACTCGATGCACCCGTCACGATCGCCGCCCGCTCCGCCATCTCTCGCCCCTTCGTTGGCTTGTTCGCCGCCCGCGCACGAGCCGCGCGGCCGTCCCCGCGGACGGCCGCCGTGAGCATTCCACATCGCCGCTGGTAGCTTCTGCTGGCCGGTCTCTGGCCGGTCGCGCGCGACGCTCCGGCCAAGAGCGCGAGGGCCCGTAGCTCAGTTGGTTAGAGCAGTCGACTCATAATCGATTGGTCCCAGGTTCGAGTCCTGGCGGGCCCACGTGGAGGCGAGCCGCAATCGCCAAGCGGTCTCGGTCGTGGCAATCGCGGCGGCCACCGCAATCTCGACCAGATTCACAACGCCGAACCGGTGCGTGTCTTATGATCACCCAGGGAGCGTCGGTG
>DASZLB010000221.1:0-10239 GCA_035552575.1 Solirubrobacteraceae bacterium
TCGGCGCCGGCGTCACTTCGACCGCGAACAGCGCGCTCGCGACGCCCTGATTTTCGGGATCTCCCGGAACCTTCACGCGCAGTTGCCGCGTGCCGGTCGCATACAGCGTGTGTTCGAGCACGTATGTCCCGGCGCTCGTCACTTTCGCGACCTCGACCGTGTGGAAGCCGACGCCGGTGCCGTTCTGCACCTGTAGGTAGACCGGGTGCCCGACGTGTCCCGGCGTGACAGTGCCCGAGAAGTCGATCGGCTGACCGGCCTGGACGCTGCCGGCGGATCCGGACGCGGTGAGCCCGTAGCGCACGCCCGCGAACAGCCGCGAGGACGTTTTGCCGGCGCCCGTCACCTTGTAGAAGGTGCTCTGCTGCGGCGCCTGCGCGGGGAAGGCGTAGGAGCCATCGGTGCCGGCCGTGACCGTCGCGATCGCCGTAAAGCCATGCTGCAGGCGATTGCGCTCTAGTAGCGTCACGGGCGCGCTCGGTGCGGCGATCTTGCCGCTGATCGTGGCCGACTGCCCGAACGAGATCGGGTCGGCGGAGCTTTCGATCGTCAGCGCCGGGTTCTCGGCTTGCGAGATCTCATACGAGAACGATTCGGAGGCGGCCGGCGCGTTGCGCTTGCCGGCGTGCACGATCACGCGGATGTTCGCGTCGCCGGGCACGGCGAACGTGTGCACGATCGTGTATTTGCCGCCGGCGCCGACCGTGCCCGTGTCGATCCGGTGCCATTCTTCGCCGCCGGCCGAGCCCTCGCGCTGCAGTGCGACGACTGCATTTTCGTCTTCGGGGCTGACGGTGCCCGAGAAGACGACTCTGTTGCTCAACCCGAGCCGGCGCGCGTGCGCGCGGAACACGGGGCCGCCGCCGGTGAACAGCTGCGAGCCGTCAGGCGGCCCGACGAGGCTGATCTTCGGCGAGACCTTGACGCCTTTGCGGCCGCTCTGCGCGCCGTCGGCCGTCGCGTAGAACTGCGTGTTCGCCGTGAGCGGAGCCGTCTGGAACTGATATGCGCCCGTTTTGTCGGTCGGCGCGGTGCCGAGCGCGCCCGGCGTCGGCGAGGCGAGCGAGCGGCCGAAGACCGTCACCGTCTGGTTTTCGACGCTCGTGTCCGGCGGGCACGTCAGCGCGCCGTAGACGAGCGTCTTTTCGCCGGTTTCGATGAAGCGCGGCGCGACGTTGACGTCGATCCGGCAGCCGCTGCTCGGCGCGCTGTTGCGCTTGAGCCGCGCGTGCCGTCGCGCTGCCAAGGCGCTAGCCGGGGCGAGCGTGAGGCCCGCCGCGACAAGTGCCGCCAGGGCGGGGACGAGCTTAGTTGAACGCAGCATCTTCGCGCCTCCTTCTGACTGCTGATCGTGGCTCATGGCTCATGGCTCGTGTCCGGCCCGTGACCCCGCTTTTGCAACCGTTGACTGCTGCACCTAACCCGTTGCCGAGCGCTTCGATGCGGTCCGCGACGCGCAGCCTCCAGGGTCGGTTCGTGCGCGCCAAAAGGGGGTATTCTCGTGCTGCTTGACAGCTAAAAACGCAAAGTGTCAAGCTGTTGGCTGCAGCGGTGGTTCGTAGGGCAACAGGACCCGGGGAGAGGGGAGCAGGAGATGACGAGGGGATCGTTCGCCGTCGAGGCGGTCGCAATGCAGACGCGCAAGCCGCGCCGGGCGTGCTTCGCGCGCATGTCGTTCGCCGGACTCTTGCTCGCGTGCCTGCTGCTCTGCGTTGCAGCGCTCGCGCCAGCTGCCGATGCCGCCGAAGGACCGCTCGCCGCGGCCGCGCCGAGCATCTCCGGGATCGCGCGAGACGGCCAGCGCCTGAAGGCGTTCAGGGGTGCGTGGTCGGGGCAGCGACCGATCGTCTACTCCTATCGATGGCTGCGCTGTGACGCGTCCGGCAACGGCTGCACGCAGATCGCCTCCGCCGCTGCGCGCACGCGCCTCCTCGCTCACGAAGACGTCGCGCACACGCTGCGCGTCGTCGTGACGGCCGCCGGCGGTGGTGGTGAAACGAGCGCCACGTCGGCGCCGAGCGATCTCGTCGCGCCCGCGCCGCCGGCCAGGCGGAAGGCGGCGCAGATCGCGGGCAGCGCTCGTGACGGACAACTTCTGAGCGTCGTCCCAGGTAGCTGGAAGGGCACGCCGCCGCAGTCGATCGCCTACCAGTGGCAGGTCTGCACGGGCCCGAGCTCTTGCGCGGCGATTCCCGGTGCCGAAGCCGCGAGCTACCGCGCCGCCACGGCGCAGCTCGGCAAGCGCCTGCGCGTGATCGTGACCGCGACGAACGACGCCGGTTCGCTCAGCGTCGCCTCGCGGCGGACGGCGAAGATCCTCGCCGGGGCACCGGTGAACACGGCGTCGCCATCGGTGAGCGGCAGCCTGCAAGAAGGGGCGATGCTGAGCGCCGATCCCGGGACGTGGGCCGGCACGGGGCCGATCTCGTTCGCCTACCAGTGGTTGCGCTGCTCGATCCTCGGCGGCGGCTGTCAGCAGATCTCGGGCGCCACCGAACCTACGTACACAGCCGAAGGACTGGACCTGGCGAGCAACCTCGCCGTCGTCGTGACGGCGACGAATGCGCTCGGCGCGGTGCCCGCGACCTCGCCCGAAACGCAGCCAATCGCCGGGATCTTGCCGACGAGCAAAGCGCTGCCGTCGATCTCGGGATTGCTCCAGGGCGGCGGCCTGTTGAGCGTGACCTCGGGTAGCTGGTCGGGCACGGAACCGATCTCCTATGCCTATGAATGGCAGCTATGCAACGCGCTCGGCGCCTCTTGCAAAGCGATCGAAGGCGCGAGCGGATCGTCGCTGAAACTCGACCCGAGCGAGATCGGCAAGACGCTCGACGTCGTCGTCACCGCGACGAACGCCGCCGGCTCGACGTCGGCGACCAGCTCGCTGACCGGCCTGATCGCGGGCATCCTGCCGAAAAACACGGCGCCTCCGTCGATCGGTGGCCTTTTGAAGACCGGTCAGCTGCTCAGCGTCACGAACGGCTCGTGGACGGGCAGCGAACCGATCTCCTACAGCTATCGGTGGCAGCTCTGCGGCGTGCTCGGGAACAGCTGCACGGACATCGCCAAAGCGACCGGCCCGACGTTCCTGCTTGGAGCGCTCGACGTCGGCAACACGTTGCGCGCGGTCGTCACCGCGACGAACGCCGCCGGGTCGGCGTCCGCGCCGACAGGCGTCACGGGACTGATCGCCGGGCTGCTCTGAGCGAGACGGCGCGCCGTCCTGCGCGGGTCGCCGGCGCCAAGATCGCGGAGGGCACGGCCGTCGCCTACGGCACGATCACGTTCGCCGGGTCCGGCTGCTCCTCCGGCGGCGCCTGGCTGTAGTCGCCGAACGGCCCGTCACGCAGCTCGACGACGCTGCCGACGCCGTCGCGCTCGGCGAGCTCGACGAAGCGCTTCGCCTCGGGCGTGTTGCGCATCAGGCCGTCGAGGATCGGGCCGAGCGCCTGCGTCGAGGCGAGGCCCATGTTCTCGTAGGCCTGGTTGACGATCAGCTTCATCGCCGAGAGCTGCGAGAGCGGGATCTCGGCGAGCTGCTCGGCGCGCTCGCGAACCTCCGCCTCGAGCCTTGCGAACGGGACGGCCGCGTTGATCAGGCCGTGCTCGACCGCCTGCTCGCCGGACAGCGGCTTGCCCGTCAGCGCCATTTCCTTCGCCTTCGTCAAGCCGAGCCGGTACAGCCACATGCCTGTCAGATAGCAGCCCCACATGCGCGAGTAGGACGTGCCGATGCGGGCATCCTCGCTTGCGATGACGAGGTCGGCGCAGAGCGCCATGTCACTGCCGCCGCCGACGCACCAGCCGTGGACTTGAGCGATGACGGGCTTGGAGGAGTGCCACAGCGACATGAACTTCGGCACGGGACCGAATGCCTGCGAGGTCGCCATCGCGAAGTCCTTGCCGGGGTCCCACTCGCCGTCGGTCGTCATCCCCTCGTCCCAATGGTGAAATCCGCCGCCGAAGTCGAAGCCCGCGCAGAACGAGCGCCCGGCGCCGCGCAGCACGACCACCTTGACCTGTGTATCGCTGTTCGCCGCCCGCACGGCCGCCTCGATCTCCTCGGGCATCGGCGGGACGATCGTGTTCAACCGCTCCGGGCGGTTCAGCGTGATCGTCGCGATCGCGCCGTCAACGCCGTACAGCAACGTCTCGTAGGACATCTGGCCTCCTCGAATAGAACCGCAGGCAGCGGGGCATCTAGTTGTCTGACGATGTCATCCCGAACCCTCCGGGGCGATGCTATTCGCCGAGCCGCAGAGCCTGAGCGTTCGCGGGCAGTCCAAGGCCTCAAGCGCCATTTTGGACGTGGGTCGAACGACTTGGCGCCCGCCGCCGGACACAATCGGAGCATGCCCCAGAGTGCCTCAGCCGAGCTGCACGCGCCACCGCGAACGCTGCCGATGCCGCCCTCGTTCCGCCCCGGCACGCTGCCTTTGGGCTGGGGCGCCGCCGGCGGCGCCGGCGCCGCCGAGCAGCCGTTCGACGAGGGCGAGGTGACGGGCGCGCGCGCGACCGAGCACGATCGCCGCCTGCGCGAGACCCTCGACTGCCTGGACCTGAGCGAGCTGAGCGCCGCCGTCGCGCGCGATGCGAGCGAGCGCGGCATCTGCTTCGGCACGGTCGAGGGCACGCAGCCGTTTCGGATCGACCCGATCCCGCGGCTGATCGACGGCGCGCAGTGGCGCGAGCTGTCGGCCGGGATCGCGCAGCGCGTACGCGCGCTCGAGCTGTTCGTGCGCGACATCTACGGCGCGCAGCGGATCCTCGCCGACGGCGTCGTGCCCGAGCGCGCGATCGCCGGGGCCGCGCACTACGAGCCGCTGCTCGCCGGCATGGGCGGGCAGATCCGCTCGTGGATCACGGTCGCCGGGCTCGACGTCGTGCGCGACAGCGACGGGACGTTCAAGGTGCTCGAGGACAACCTGCGCACGCCGTCGGGGATCGCCTACGCCGTCGCCACGCGCGAAGTGCTCGGCGAGCACATCGCGATGCCGGACGGCCTCGACGTGCATCCGCTCGACGACGCCTTCGCGACGCTCGCCGCGGCGCTGCGCGCCGCGGCGCCCGAAGAGGCCGGCGACGATCCGCTCGTCGTGCTGCTGAGCGACGGCGAGCGCAACTCGGCCTTCTACGAGCACCGCGCGATCGCGCGCGTCCTCGAGCTGCCGCTCGTGCTCGCCGAGCAGCTCTCGCTGCGTGGCGGGCGCCTGTTCGCGCGCCTGCCCGAAGGCGAACGCGCGGTCGACGTCGTCTACCGGCGCACCGACGAGGATCGGCTGTGCGACGACGACGGCGAGCCTACGCACGTCGCGCAGCTGCTGCTCGAGCCGGTCCTCGCCGGCACGCTCGCGTGCGTCAACGCGTTCGGCACTGGCGTCGCCGACGACAAGCTGCTGCACGCATACGCCGAGGAGATCGTTCGCTATTACCTCGCCGAGGAGCCGCTGATCGGCTCGGTGCCGACGTATGACCCCGGCCGGCCGGAGGTGCTCGAGATGATCCTCGACCGGATCGACGAACTCGTGATCAAGCCGCGCAGCGGCCACGGCGGCTACGGCGTCGTGATCGCGCCGCATGCGCGCGCGGCCGACGTGCGCAAGGCCGCCGAGGAGCTCGCCGCGGCGCCGGAGCGGTTCGTCGTGCAGGAGACGGTCATGCTCTCGCGCCACCCGACCGTGACCGACGGACGCCTCGAGCCTCGCCACGTCGACCTGCGGCCATTCGCGATCTCGAGCGGCGAGCAGGTGCACGTGCTGCCGGGCGGCCTCACGCGGGTCGCCTTCGACGCCGATGCGCTCGTCGTCAACTCCTCGCAGAACGGCGGCAGCAAGGACACGTGGGTGCTCAGATGAGCAGACCCGTGATCGGCGTGACGGTCTCCGAGATCCGCCACAAGGAAGACGTCCAGCGCGTGCGCCACGGCGAGCCGACGCAGACGGAGATGACGCTCGGGCTCTCCTACATGCGCGCGGTCGAGATGGCCGGCGGCCTGCCGGTCGCGCTGCCGCCGCTGACGACGGAGAACGTCGACGCGCTGCTCGACCACCTCTCGGGGCTGCTGCTGACGGGCGGTCCGGATCTCGATCCCTCGACCTACGGCGCGACGCCGCACCCCGAGCTCGGGCCGATCGACCCGGTCGTCGACGCATTCGAGCTCGCGCTGTGCCGCCACGCATACCGCCGTCGCATGCCGATCCTCGGGATCTGCCGAGGCGCGCAACTGCTCAACGTCGCGCGCCAGGGCACGCTGCATCAGCACGTGCCCGACTTCACGAACGGGACGGTCGAGCACCGCCAGAAGGAAATCGGCACGCAGACGAGTCACGAGGTGCGCGTCGCGCCCGACTCGAGCCTCGCGCAGACGACCGGCGGCGGGCCGGTCAACGTCAACTCGTTTCACCACCAGGCGATCGACCGGCTCGGCTTCGGCCTGCGCGCCGTCGCGTGGTCCGAAGACGGTCTGATCGAGGCGATCGAGGAGGTCGAAGGGCGCTTCATCCTCGGCGTGCAGTGGCATGCCGAGACGCTCGTCGCCGACGCCGAGCAGCTCTCGCTGTTCGAACGCCTCGTCGAGGCGACGAGACACCCCGGCATGGCCGCTCCGCGCGAACGCGCCGGGATCGACCATGACGAACAGGAGGACTTCGGTGCCCACGCAGTCTGAGCTCGCGCCGCCGCCGGGCGCGATCGGAACCGAGCCGGCCGAGCCCGTGCACAGCGCGGGCGAGTGGTCGCGCTGGGCGCCGAACAACGCCGGCGCGTCGTGGACGATCGGCGTCGAGGAGGAGGTGATGCTGCTCGACCCCTCCGACTGGGCGCTCGCCTCGCGCGGGGATGCGGTGATGTCGCAGCTCACGGGAGAGCTCGCGTCGCACACGAGCACCGAGACGCACGGCTCGGCGCTTGAGCTGCGCACGGACCCGCACGCGACCGTCGCGGCCGGGCTCGCTCAGCTCGAGGATCTGCGCGGAGACCTCGCGCGCGAGCTCGAGCTGCTCGACATGCGCGCGGCCGTCGCCGGGCTGCACCCGTTCACGCTGTGGCAGGACACGCAGATCTCCGAAGGCGACCGCTACCGCTTCCTCTACGGCTCGATGCGCGAGCTCGCCAGGCGCGAGCCGACGTTCGCGCTGCACGTGCACGTCGCGCTGCTCGACCCCGAAAGCGCCGTGCGCGCGATCAATCGCCTGCGCACGCACCTGCCGCTGCTGCTCGCGCTGTCGGCCAACTCGCCGTTCTGGCAGGGCCGCGAGACGGGCCTCGCGTCGGCGCGCACGCCGTTGTTCCAGGCGTTCCCTCGCGTGGGCATCCCGCGCGCGTTCCTCGACTACGAAGACTACGTCTCGACGATCGACCTGCTGCTGCGCTGCGAGGCGTTCCCGGAGCCGACGTTCCTCTGGTGGGACGCGCGCCTGCAACCGCGCTTCGGCACGATCGAGGTGCGGATCATGGACGCGCAGACGACCGTCGCCGACTCGGCTGCGCTGACGGCGCTCGTGCAGTGTCTCGTGCGCCTGGAGGCGACCGACGAGGGCTCGGGCGCCGACCCGCTGCTCGACCTGCCGGAGGTGCTCGCCGAGAACCGCTTCCTCGCGGCGCGCGACGGTGCCGAGGCGAGCTTGATCGACGCGCAGCTCGGCCGCCGCTCGCCGGTCGCTGAGGTGCTCGAGACGATCCTCGAGCGCTGCATGGCGCACGCCGAAGACCTCGGCTGCGTCGAGGAGCTTCGGCTCACGCGCAACCTCGCTGCGACGCCGCGCCCGGTGCGCCAGCTCGACCTCGCGCGCGGCCCGGACAAGCTGCCGGGGCTCGTCGAGGCGCTGTCGGCGCTGTTCTGAGCGCGCGAATCCACGCGCACGCGCGCGGGGCGTAGTCTTCGCTCGCGATGGCGCGATCGGTTGCAGGCTGAGTTCGTGCGCGCGCTCGTGCAGCGCGTCACGCGCGCGAGCGTCGCTGTCGATCAGCGCACGATCGCCGAGATCGGCGCGGGCTTGCTCGTGCTGCTCGGCATATCGCGCGAGGACGAGGCCGGCGCCGCGGATCGGCTCGCCGAGAAGGTTCGCGCGCTGCGCATATTCGACGACGCCGACGGGCGGATGAACGAGGCGCTCGGCGACCGCGAGATCCTCTGCGTGAGCCAGTTCACGCTGTACGGCGATACGCGCAAGGGCAATCGCCCGGGCTTCGTCGCGGCGGCGCCGGGCGATCAGGCGCGGCCGCTGTACGAGCGCTTCTGCGAGCGCAGCGGCGCGCGGCGCGGCGAGTTCGGCGCGCAGATGGCCGTGAGCCTCGTCAACGACGGACCGGTCACGGTGATGCTCGAGACATGAGCACGAGCACGACGCGAACAGAGAACGTCCGAAAGGACGTCATCCTCTATGTGATCCTCGGCTCGCACGCGTGCCGCTCGGGCTCGCTGATGCTCGAGCACAAGCGGATCGCGTACCGGCGCGTCGTGCTGCCTACAGGCGCGCATCCGATGCTCGTCCGCGCGCTCGGCTTTCCGGGACATCGCGAGCCGATCCGCAGCGTCGACGGCGCGACGCACGGCTCGCTCGCGCTGCTCGACCGGCTCGGCACGGTGCCGGCGCTGCGCTACGGATCCGAGCGCGTGCAGACGAACGTCGCGATTGCGCAGTTCCTCGAGCGAGTCGAGCCAGAGCCGCCGCTGTTCCCGCGCGGCGCAGAGCAGCGGCGCGCCGTCGAGCAGGCGCAGGCGTGGGGCGACGGGCCTTTTCAGATGGCAGCGCGAAGGATCGTCCTCGCGGGCGCGCGAAACGGCCTCGACGCGTTGCGCGACCGCGCGAACGACGGCCGGCTCGGCCCGCTGCTCGCGAAGAGCGAGCGCGCGCGCTGGGTCAACAACGAAATCGCGGCGCGGACGATCTTCCGCGCGAACGCGCAGCGCGAAGCGGAGCTGCTCGCGGAGCTGCCGGCGATGCTCGACCGGATCGACGCGTGGACCGCGGCCGGCGTGCTCGGCGCAGCCGAGCTGAACGCTGCCGACCTGATGATCGCGCCGAGCCTCGCGCTGATTGCTTACCGGCTCGACTTGCGCGCGCAGATCGAAGCGCGCCCTGCGTGGGCGTGGCTCGAGCGCGTGCTGCCTGAGCCGCCGCTCAACCACGCGTGAGCGGCGCGCGCTCGCGCTCGGCCCCCCGCTGGGGCTCAGGCCGTGACGGGCTGCGAAGCGACCCGATCGCGCGTGCTCGCGGCGGCCATCGGCTCGGCGAGCGCGCGGCCGTGGCGAATCAGGTCGGCGGCGCGCTCGGCGAGCGCGATCGTCGGTGCGTTCGTGTTGCCGCGCGGGACTGTCGGCATCACCGACGCATCGACGACGCGCAGCCCCTGCAGCCCGTCGACGCGCAGCTCCGTGTCGACGACCGCGGCGGCATCGTCGCCCATCCGGCAGGTGCCGCACGGGTGGTAGATCGCGAACGTCGTGCGCGCGACGTGCTCGCGCAGCGCCTCGTCGGTGTCGCCGGCGGGGACGTTGAACGGCGTCTCTGCGTACGGCGCCATCGCGGGCTGTGCGCAGACGTCGAGCAGCAGGCGCACGCCGGCGATCATCCGCGCCATGTCCTCGCTGTCGGCGTAGAAGTTGTTGTGCACGATCGGCTTCGCCGTCGGGTCGCTCGAGGCGAGCCGCACCGAGCCGCGGCTGCGCGGCGTGAGCAGGCACGGCGAGGCCCAGACGCCGTGCGCCTCAGGATCGCGCATGCCCTCCTCGACGATGTGCACGGGGGCGAGGTGGAACTGCGTGTCGGGCGCCGCTGCGCGCTCGTCGACGCGTGCGAAGCCGCCGGCCTCGGCGAGGTTCGACGCGAACGGGCCGCTCTGCGTCGCTTCGTACTCCTCGAGCGCTGCCGGCTCGAGCGCGAGCAACAGGCTCTCGGGCTCGGGCGTCGTCCAGACGAGTTGCGCGGCGGCGTGGTCTGAGAGGTTCTCGCCGACGGCAGGCTGCTCGAGCAGCAGCTCGATCTCGCGCATCGCTAGGTGCTCGGCGGGGCCGACGCCGGAGAGCATCAGGAGCTGCGGTGAGTTGTACGCGCCGCCGCAGAGGATCACCTCGCGCTGCGCGCGAAGCTCCTGCGTCTGGCCGAGCTGGCTCGCTTCGACGCCGACGGCCTGCGTGCCCTCGAACAGCACGCGGCGCACGTGCATGTAGGGCATCACGGTCAGGTTCTCTCGCTCGGCGGCCGGGTGCAGGTAGGCGACGGCGGCGCTCGCGCGCAT